>NZ_AJIN01000048.1:0-83209 GCF_000257925.1 Prevotella sp. oral taxon 306 str. F0472 | reverse complement strand
AAAATTCAGTCAATTCACTTTGACACTACCGAAAAGTTGCAGAGTTTTATTGCTAAAAAGATTGAGAAATTAGAAAAGTCTTACGAAGACATTCAGAAAGTTGAGGTGCAATTAAAGGTGGAAAAACCTGCTACTGCATTAAATAAGACTACAAGTGTATCAGTTGTTGTGCCAGGTACAACGCTTTTTGTAGAAAAAACATTCGATACTTTTGAAGAAGGAGTTGATGAGTGTGTTGATGCAATGAAGGTTCAGCTTACCAAGTTTAAGGAAAAGCAAAGAAAACGTTGAAAAAATCTCTTAAATATTTTGGAGATTGAAAATAAATCATTACCTTTGCAGCCGTTTTACTACAGGTAGCCTTTGGCTGCAAAGTATGCCTCTTTAGCTCAGTTGGCCAGAGCACGTGATTTGTAATCTCGGGGTCGTTGGTTCGAATCCGACAAGAGGCTCTTCTTGAAGGGAGAGAACATTTGAATAAGGGTAGTTTCCAGAGTGGCCAAATGGGGCAGACTGTAAATCTGCTGCTTCTAGCTTCGGTGGTTCGAATCCATCACTACCCACTCAAATGTTATTTGCGGAAATAGCTCAGTTGATAGAGCACTAGCCTTCCAAGCTGGGGGTCGCGGGTTTGAGCCCCGTTTTCCGCTCTATGGTTTTGCTGTAATAGCTCAGTGGTAGAGCACTTCCTTGGTAAGGAAGAGGTCCTGAGTTCAACTCTCAGTTACAGCTCTGCTATATTTTTCTAAGTTAGTATAACAAAAACGCAGATTATTCATTTAATATTAAATAAGAAAAGCTATGGCTAAAGAAGAATTCGTGCGTACCAAACCGCATGTAAACATTGGTACTATCGGTCACGTTGACCACGGTAAGACCACTCTTACTGCAGCAATCTCAAAGGTTCTTCACGAGAAGGGCTTCGGTTCTGAAGATGTTAAGTCTTTTGATCAGATTGATAATGCTCCTGAGGAGAAAGAGCGTGGTATTACCATTAACTCTGCACACATTGAATACGAAACAGCTAATCGTCACTATGCACACGTAGACTGTCCAGGTCACGCCGACTATGTAAAGAACATGGTAACTGGTGCTGCTCAGATGGATGGTGCTATCTTGGTTGTAGCTGCTACTGACGGTCCTATGCCACAGACTCGTGAGCACGTATTGCTCGCTCGTCAGGTAAACGTACCTCGTTTGGTTGTTTTCTTGAACAAGTGCGATATGGTTGACGATGAGGAAATGCTTGACCTCGTTGAAATGGAAGTTCACGAGATTCTTGAGCAGTATGGTTACGAGGAGGATACTCCAATTATCCGTGGTTCTGCACTTGGTGCTTTGAACGGCGTAGAGAAGTGGGTTGACTCTGTAATGCAGCTCATGGATACTGTTGATACTTGGATTCAGGAACCAGAGCGTGAGGTTGATAAGCCATTCTTGATGCCTGTTGAGGACGTATTCTCTATCACAGGTCGTGGTACTGTTGCTACTGGTCGTATTGAGACTGGTGTATGTAAGGTAGGTGATGAGGTTCAGTTGCTCGGTCTTGGTGAGGACAAGAAGTCTGTAATCACTGGTGTTGAGATGTTCCGTAAGAACCTCGCACAAGGTCAGGCTGGTGATAACGTAGGTCTTCTCCTCCGTGGTATTGATAAGGCTGAAGTTAAGCGCGGTATGGTTGTCGTACACCCAGGAGCTATTACTCCTCACGATCACTTCAAGGCTTCTATCTATGTCTTGAAGAAGGAAGAGGGTGGTCGTCACACACCATTCGGTAACAAGTATCGTCCACAGTTCTACCTCCGTACAATGGATTGTACTGGTGAAATCAAGTTGCCAGAGGGCGTTGAAATGGTAATGCCTGGTGATAACGTTGAGATTGAAGTAGAATTGATCTACAAGGTTGCTTTGAACGAGGGTCTTCGTTTCGCTATCCGTGAGGGTGGTCGTACAGTAGGTTCTGGTCAGATTACAGCAATCCTCGATGATATTAAGTAAATCATAGATTTACATTATAAATAGTTCCCGAGTCTTCGGGCTCGGGAACTTATTTACGGGTTTAGCTCAGTTGGTAGAGCACTGGTCTCCAAAACCAGGTGTCGAGGGTTCGAGCCCTTCAACCCGTGCAAAAAGAGAAGATTTTATGTTTAAGAAGATAGTTAATTATTGCAAGGCTTGCTACGACGAACTTGCGCATAAAACTACATGGCCATCACGTGCTCAGCTTACACATAGTGCAATGGTTGTTTTATCTGCTTCCCTTGTCATTGCATTGGTAGTGTTTGCTATGGATTTTGTTTTCCAACATGTGATGGATTTTGTATATCCGAGTTAATTCATTAGAAAATGGCTGATACAGAAAAGAAATGGTATGTTCTTCGGGCTGTCAGTGGTAAAGAGGCTAAGGTAAAGGAATATATCGATGCTCAATTACGACAGAACAATAAGCTTGCTGAGCGTGTTTTCGAGGTTTTGTTGCCTATGGAGAAGCACGCAACTTTGCGTAATGGCAAACGCGTTGTCAAAGAGAAATTAAGTCTTCCTGGCTACGTGCTTGTTCAAGCCAACATGACTCCAGACGTAGCTTCTACGTTACGTTTCATGCCTAATGTATTGGGGTTCCTCGGTGGTATGTCTGAGCCTTCTCCAGTTCGCCAAGCAGATATTAATCGTTTACTTGGTAACGTGGAAGAAACAGAACTTGATGAAGTTCAAGATGTTCCATATGAGGTTGGTGAGACTGTTAAGGTTACTGATGGTCCTTTCAGTGGTTTCCATGGTATCATCGAAGAGGTGAATGCTGAGAAACATAAGTTGAAAGTGATGGTTATGATCTTTGGTCGTCAGAATCCATTGGAGTTAAGTTTTATGCAAGTCGCAAAAGAAGACTAGTGTTGTTACGGACACTATTCTGACTTTTATAGTTTAATTTTTAATATTAACAAGAAAATGGCTAAAGAAGTAGCTGGATTAATCAAATTACAGATTAAAGGTGGCGCTGCAAATCCATCCCCCCCAGTAGGCCCTGCATTGGGTTCTAAGGGTATCAATATTATGGGATTCTGCAAGGAATTCAACGCCCGTACCCAGGACAAGGCTGGTAAAGTTCTTCCAGTCGTAATTACTTACTACAATGATAAGTCTTTTAGCTTTATTATCAAGACTCCTCCAGCAGCAGTACAGCTTATGGAGGCTGCTAAAGTAAAAGGCGGATCAGGTGAGCCAAACCGCAAGAAAGTTGCATCCGTAACTTGGGAGCAGATAAAGGCAATTGCTGAAGATAAGATGCCAGATCTTAACTGCTTCACAGTAGAAAGTGCGATGAGACTGATTGCAGGTACTGCTCGTAGTATGGGTATCACTGTAAAAGGGGACTTCCCTGGTAAATAATTTAAACTTCAAAAGTAAAAATGAGTAAACTGACAAAAAATCAGAAATCAGTCGCTGAGAAGGTTGAAGCAGGGAAAGCATACACATTAGCTGAAGCAGCTAAGTTGGTTAAGGAAATTACCACAACTAAGTTTGATGCTTCTGTAGATGTAGATGTTCGCCTTGGTGTTGACCCACGTAAAGCTAACCAAATGGTTCGTGGCGTTGTGTCATTACCAAATGGTACAGGTAAGGTGACACGTGTACTCTGTCTCTGTACTCCTGATCAGGAAGCTGCCGCTAAGGAAGCTGGTGCTGATTACGTTGGTCTCGACGAATATGTTGAGAAGATAAAGGGTGGATGGACTGATGTTGATGTCATCATCACTATGCCATCATGCATGGGTAAGTTAGGTCCTTTAGGTCGTGTACTTGGTCCTCGTGGATTGATGCCAAACCCAAAGAGTGGTACTGTGACTATGGATGTTGCTAAGGCAGTGAAGGAAGTAAAGCAGGGTAAGATTGACTTTAAGGTTGATAAGGCTGGTATTATCCATACATCAATTGGTAAGGTTAGTATGACTGCTGAGCAGATTTATGGTAATGCGAAAGAATTTATCTCTACCGTTATCAAGTTGAAGCCTGCTGCAGCTAAAGGTACATATATCAAGAGTATCTTTATTTCTAGCACAATGAGTAAGGGTGTCAAGATTGATCCTAAATCAGCTGAATAACTCTAAAAGTTTTGTACAATGAAGAAAGAAGTAAAAGATACAATTATCGCTGAACTCGGTGAGAAGTTGAAGAACTTCCCTCATTTCTATCTAGTTGATGTAACTGGTTTGAATGCTGAGGCTACAAGTTCTCTTCGCCGTAAGTGCTTTAAGAGTGAGATCAATATGGTCGTAGTGAAGAATACTCTTCTTCACAAGGCTTTTGAAGCTTCAGATGTAGATTTTGAACCACTGTATGGTTCTTTGAAGGGTAATACTGCAGTTATGTTTGCTCATACTGCAAATGTACCAGCTAAACTGTTGAAAGAGTATAAGAAGGAAGCTATTCCTGCTCTAAAGGCAGCTTATGTAGAGGAAACTCTATTTATTGGTGCAGATAAGCTCGAAGAACTTGCAGCTCTCAAGAGTAAGAACGAAGTTATTGCAGATGTTGTTGCATTGCTACAATCTCCAGCCAAGAACGTTGTTTCTGCTCTTCAATCAGGCGCTGGCACTATTCATGGTGTACTTAAGACTTTAGGTGAGCGCGCTGAGTAAGAAATCTAATAAAGTCAAAGATATATTATTTTTAGAACAAAAAATTAAAAAGTTTAGAATAAGATGGCAGACGTAAAAGCTATTGCAGAAGAGTTAGTAAACCTTACTGTTAAGGAAGTAAATGAGTTGGCAACTGTGCTCAAGGAAGAGTATGGTATTGAGCCTGCAGCTGCAGCTGTTGCTGTTGCTGGTCCTGCTGCTGGTGGTGCAGCTGGTGGTGCAGAAGAGAAGTCAGAGTTTGACGTAGTTCTCGTTGAGGCTGGTGCTAATAAACTTAAAGTAGTAAAGGCTGTTAAAGAGGCTTGTGGTCTTGGTTTGAAGGAAGCTAAAGACTTAGTTGATGGCGCACCTTCTACATTGAAGGAGGGTATGGCTAAGGCTGAAGCTGAGAACTTGAAGAAGACTATCGAGGCTGAAGGTGCAAAGGTAGAGTTGAAGTAATTTCTTCATACTTTGCATAAAATATAATTTGGTTAGGATTTACCAAGTAGGTGAGTCCTAACCTTTTTGTGTCTTTTGACACATACGTTGATTGTTTAATCACGCTTTAAGTTCGTTATTGAACTTTGAATATTCGAATATTTAATTTCAGTTTATGGCATTAGATAATAAACCCAGAGTAAGTTTCGCCAGCGTTAAGAATCCTTACCCATATCCGGACTTTTTAGATGTGCAACTGAAGTCTTTTCGTGACTTCTTGCAGCTAGATACTCCGCCTGAGGAACGCAAGAATGACGGTCTATATAAGGTGTTTGCAGAGAACTTCCCTATTACCGATACACGTAATAATTTCGTTCTTGAGTTCTTGGACTATTATGTTGATCCACCTAGATATACTATTGAAGAATGTCTGGAACGTGGTTTGACATATAGTGTACCTTTAAAGGCTAAGATGAAGTTGTATTGTACAGATCCAGATCATGAGGATTTTGGTACATTTATTCAGGATGTATTCTTGGGTACAATCCCATACATGACTAGCAATGGTACATTTGTTATCAATGGAGCTGAGCGTGTAGTTGTATCTCAGTTACATCGTTCTCCTGGTGTGTTCTTTGGTCAAGGTGTTCATGCTAATGGTACGGTATTGTATAGTGCACGTATTATACCTTTTAAGGGATCATGGATAGAGTTTGCGACAGACATAAATAATGTTATGTATGCTTACATTGACCGTAAGAAGAAATTACCTGTTACAACGATGTTACGTGCCATTGGGTATGAGTCTGATCGTGACATTCTTCAAATCTTTGATCTTTGTGAAGAGGTAAAGGTCAATAAGAAGAATATGAAGGCAGCCATTGGACGTAAAATTGCAGGTAATGTGATGAAGACATGGACTGAGGATTTTGTTGATGAGGATACTGGTGAAGTTGTTTCTATCGAGCGTAATAAGGTTGTTGTAGAGAGAGAAACTGTTATTACCGAGGAGAATGTTGACGAGATACTTGATAGTTCTGTTTCAACAATCTTGCTTCATAAGGATGAGGATGCAGCAAATAAGTATTCTATTATATTTAATACACTTGCAAAAGATCCTAGTCACTCTGAAATAGAGGCCGTTAATTACATTTATCGTCAACTTCGCAATGCTGATGCTGCAGACGATGCAAGTGCACGTGAGGTATTCCAAAACCTTTTCTTTTCAGACAAACGTTATGACTTGGGTGAGGTCGGTCGCTATCGTATCAATAAGAAATTGAACTTGGATACGGACATGGATACGCGTGTGTTGACTAAGGATGATATTGTTGAGATTATCAAGTACCTCATTAGCTTAGTCAATTCAAATGCAACCGTTGATGATATTGACCATTTATCAAATCGTCGTGTACGTACTATTGGTGAGCAGTTAGCTAACCAATTCTCGATAGGACTTGCTCGTATGAATCGTACTATTCGTGAACGTATGAATGTTCGTGATAGTGAGGTGTTCCAGCCAACGGATTTGATTAATGCAAAGACGATCTCAAGTGTTATCAACTCATTCTTCGGTACTAATCCATTGAGCCAATTTATGGATCAGACTAATCCTTTAGCCGAAGTAACCCACAAACGTCGTCTTTCTGCGTTAGGTCCTGGTGGACTTTCTCGTGAACGTGCAGGTTTTGAGGTGCGTGATGTTCACTATACTCACTATGGTCGCCTTTGTCCAATTGAGTCTCCTGAAGGACCAAATATTGGTTTGATATCTTCACTTTGTATGTATGCGAAGATAAACGATCTAGGATTCATCGTTACACCTTATCGTCGTGTTCGTGATTCTAAGGTTGATATGGACAACAAGGATGTTGTATTCTTGACGGCAGAAGAGGAGGAAGATCAGATTATTGGACAAGGTAATGCTCCATTGAATGATGATGGAACTTTCGTTCGCGACACCGTAAAGTGTCGTCAAGATGCAGATTATCCTGTTGTAGGACCTGACTCTGTTAACTTAATAGATGTTTCTCCACAACAGATAGCTTCTGTTTCTGCTGGTCTCATTCCTTTCTTAGAGCATGATGATGGTCACCGTGCATTGATGGGTTGTAACATGATGCGCCAGGCAGTTCCATTGCTACATAATGATGCCCCAATTGTTGGTACAGGTCTTGAGAAACAAGTATGTGAAGATTCACGTACAATGATTACAGCAGAAGGTGAAGGAGTTATCGAATATGTTGATGCCACGACTATTCGAATTCTTTACGATCGTACAGAGGATGAAGAGTTTGTTAGTTTCGAACCAGCATTGAAAGAATATCGTATCCCTAAGTTCCGTAGAACGAATCAAAATATGGTAGTTGACCTTCGCCCTATATGTGATAAGGGACAACGTGTGAAGAAGGGTGATATTCTTACTGAAGGCTATGCAACAGAGAATGGTGAATTGGCTCTAGGTCGTAATCTTCTCGTTGCTTACATGCCTTGGAAGGGTTATAACTATGAGGATGCTGTTGTAATCTCTGAGCGTATGGTACGTGAAGACGTATTAACATCAGTCCATGTAGATGAGTACTCTCTTGAGGTACGTGAGACGAAGCGTGGTGTTGAAGAATTCACTTCTGATATTCCAAATGTAAGCGAGGAAGCTACAAAGGATCTTGATGACAATGGTATTATTCGTGTAGGTGCTCGTGTAGAACCTGGTGATATCATGATTGGTAAGATTTCACCTAAGGGTGAGAGCGATCCTTCTCCTGAAGAGAAGCTCCTTCGTGCTATCTTTGGTGATAAGGCTGGCGATGTGAAAGATTCTTCACTGAAGGCTAATCCTTCATTGAGTGGTGTCGTTATTGATAAGAAACTCTTTGCTCGTGCTATAAAAACACGTGAGAGCAAACGACAAGATAAGGTAACACTTGCTAAGATTGATGAAGAACAGGAGGCTAAGGTTAATGATTTGAAGGATCTCTTGGTTGATAAACTTCTAGAGTTGACAGAGGATAAAGTTTCCGAGGGTGTTAAAGATTACTCTGATGCAGAAATCATTACAAAGGGAAGTAAATTCACTGTTGCTGCATTAAAGAACCTTGACTATGAGGGAATCCAGTCAAATGGTTGGACTGATGATGAGCATACCAACCTCTTGATTCAGAAATTGATTATGAACTTCATACATAAGTATAAGCAAATGGATGCTGAACTTAAACGTAAGAAGTTTGCAATTACTATCGGTGATGAACTTCCATCTGGTGTTCTTCAGATGGCTAAGGTTTACATTGCAAAGAAGCGTAAGATTCAAGTTGGTGATAAACTTGCTGGTCGTCATGGTAATAAAGGTATCGTATCAAAGGTTGTACGTACGGAAGATATGCCATTCCTCGAAGATGGTCGCCCTGTAGATTTAGTATTGAACCCAATGGGTGTGCCTTCTCGTATGAACCTTGGTCAGATCTTCGAAGCAATTTTGGGTGCTGCCGGACGTAAGCTAGGTGTTAAGTTTGCTACTCCTATCTTCGATGGTGCTAAGCTCTCTGATTTGAAGGAGTGGACAGATAAGGCAGGTCTGCCAAATCTCTGTTCTACATATATCTATGATGGTGAAACAGGTGAGAAGTTCGATCAGCCAGCTACAGTTGGTATCACTTACTTCTTGAAACTCGGTCACATGGTAGAGGATAAGATGCACGCACGTAGTATCGGCCCATACTCATTGATAACCCAACAGCCACTTGGTGGTAAAGCACAATTTGGTGGTCAGCGTTTTGGAGAGATGGAGGTTTGGGCTATTGAGGCCTTTGGTGCATCTCATGTTCTTCAGGAGATTTTGACAATCAAGTCTGATGATGTCGTAGGTCGTTCTAAGGCTTATGAGGCTATCGTTAAGGGTGAACCAATGCCAACACCAGGTATTCCAGAGTCACTCAATGTGTTGTTACACGAATTACGTGGTCTCGGTTTAAGCATCAAACTTGATTAATACGTACACCCCTATAATAGAAGTAAAACATGGCTTTTAAGAAAGATAATAAAGTAAAGAGTAATTTCAGCAAGATTACTATCGGACTGGCTTCACCTGAAGAAATCCTTGAAAATTCTTTTGGTGAGGTAACCAAGCCAGAGACTATAAACTATCGTACCTATAAACCAGAACGTGATGGTTTGTTCTGCGAGCGTATCTTTGGTCCTACAAAGGATTATGAGTGTGCTTGTGGTAAGTATAAGCGTATTCGCTATAAAGGTATTGTTTGTGATCGTTGTGGTGTTGAGGTAACAGAAAAGAAGGTTCGTCGTGAACGTGCTGGTCACATAGAGTTGGTTGTTCCAGTTGCGCATATCTGGTACTTCCGTAGTCTTCCTAACAAGATTGGTTACCTCCTTGGTATGCCAACCAAGAAGTTAGATGCTGTTATTTATTACGAGAAGTATGTTGTTATCCAGCCTGGTGTTGTAGAGGGTATGAAGAATGCCGATACGGATGAGGATTTGAATGGTTCTCATAAGTTCGACCTTCTTTCAGAGGATGAATACCTCGATATCCTTGATAATAAACTCCCAGAAGGCAATGAGCGTCTAGATGATTCTGACCCAAGTAAGTTTATTGCTAAGATGGGTGCAGAGGCTGTCTATGATTTGTTAACAGGTATCGACCTTGATCGTCTTGCTGGTGAATTACGTGATCGTGCCACAACTGACTCTAGTCAGCAACGTAAGACTGATGCTTTGAAGCGTCTTCAAGTAGTAGAAGGCTTCCGTCAGTCAATAGGTGTAAATAGACCAGAGTGGATGATCATGAAGATTATCCCTGTTACTCCTCCAGAGCTTCGTCCATTGGTTCCATTGGATGGTGGTCGCTTTGCAACATCAGACCTTAACGACCTTTATCGTCGTGTTATCATCCGTAACAATCGTTTGAAGCGTTTGATGGAGATCAAAGCTCCTGAGGTTATTCTTCGTAACGAGAAACGTATGCTTCAGGAAGCTGTTGACTCTCTCTTTGACAACAGCCGTAAGTCATCAGCTGTTAAGAGTGAGAGTAACCGACCATTGAAGTCTCTTTCAGACTCCTTGAAGGGTAAGCAAGGACGTTTCCGTCAGAACCTCCTCGGTAAACGTGTCGACTATTCTGCACGTTCAGTTATCGTTGTTGGTCCTGAGTTGAAGATGGGTGAGTGCGGTCTTCCTAAGTTGATGGCAGCAGAGCTTTACAAACCATTCATCATCCGCAAGCTCATCGAGCGCGGTATCGTGAAGACTGTAAAGAGTGCTAAGAAGATTGTTGATCGTCGTGAGCCAGTTATTTGGGATATCCTTGAGAATGTAATGAAGGGTCACCCAGTAATGTTGAACCGTGCGCCGACACTTCACCGTTTGGGTATTCAAGCATTCCAGCCTAAGCTCATTGAGGGTAAGGCTATCCAGCTGCACCCATTGGCATGTACAGCGTTCAATGCTGACTTCGATGGTGACCAGATGGCTGTTCACCTCCCATTGAGTAATGAGGCAGTCTTAGAGACACAGATATTGATGCTTCAGAGCCATAACATCCTTAACCCTGCTAATGGTGCACCTATCACCGTTCCTTCACAGGATATGGTGCTTGGTCTCTACTATATTACTAAGATTCGTCCGGGCGCTAAGGGTGAAGGCCTATCATTCTATGGTTCGGAAGAGGCAATCATTGCTTACAATGAGAAGAAGTGTGACCTTCATGCTCAAGTAAAGGTTGTTGTTGACGACCTTGTAGATGGTAAGATACAGAAGAGAATGGTTGAGACCTCTGTTGGTCGTGTTATTGTTAACCAGATTATCCCAACCGAGATCGGTTTCTTCAATGGTATTATCTCAAAGAAGTCACTCCGTGGTCTTATTGCTGATGTAATTAAGGCTGTTGGTATGGCACGTGCTTGTGAGTTCCTTGATGGTATCAAGAATCTCGGTTACCACATGGCATACGTAGCAGGTCTATCCTTCAACTTGGACGATATCATCGTTCCTGTAGAGAAGAAAGACATTGTTGGTAAGGGTCAGGATGAGGTTGATCAGGTGAAGGCTAACTATGAAATGGGTTTCATCACTGATAAGGAGCGTTACAACCAGGTAATTGATGCGTGGACACACGTTAACAATAACCTTAAGGCAAGTGTGATGAAGCACATGACCGAGGCCGACCAGGGATTCAACGCTGTATATATGATGCTTGACTCTGGTGCCCGTGGTTCTTCTGACCAGATTGCTCAGCTTGCTGGTATGCGTGGTCTTATGGCTAAGCCACAGAAGGCTGGTGCTGAAGGTGCACAGATTATTGAAAACCCTATCATCTCTAACTTTAAGGAGGGTATGTCAGTGTTGGAGTACTTTATTGCTTCACACGGTGCTCGTAAGGGTTTGGCTGATACCGCTATGAAGACAGCCGATGCCGGATACTTGACACGTCGTCTTGTGGACGTTTCTCATGATGTTATCATTAATGAGGAGGATTGTGGTTCACTCCGCGGTCTTGAGTGTCGCGCCTTGAAGAGTGGCGACGAGACTATAGCAACCCTTTACGAGCGTATCTTGGGTCGTGTGTCTGTTCACGATGTTGTAAACCCTACAACAGGCGAGATTATTGTTGCAGCAGGTGAGGAAATCACTGAAGCAAAGGCACAGGCTATCGAGGATTCTCCTATTGAGATGGTTGAGATTCGCTCAGTACTTACTTGTGAGAGCAAGAAGGGTGTATGTAAGAAGTGTTATGGTCGTAACCTTGCTACTGCTCGTATGGTACAGATGGGTGAGGCTGTTGGTGTCATTGCAGCGCAAGCTATTGGTGAGCCTGGTACACAGCTTACACTTCGTACGTTCCACGCCGGTGGTGTCGCTGGTAACGCAGCCGCTAACGCAACTATCACTGCTAAGAACGAAGCTAAGATTGAGTTTGATGAACTTCGTACCGTACCATTCGTTGATGACGATGATAAGGAGTGCCAGATGGTAGTTAGTCGATTGGCTGAAATCCGCTTTGTCGATCCAAACACTGGTATCGTATTACTTACTGATAACGTACCTTATGGTAGCTCTCTCTACTTCAAGTCAGGCGACAGAGTACAGAAGGGTGATGTAATCTGTAAGTGGGACCCATTCAATGCTGTTATCGTTAGTGAATATGAAGGTGTACTTCGTTTACACGATGTTGTTGAAGGTGTAACCTATAAGGCAGAAACTGATGATGCAACTGGTTTGACAGAGCGTATCATCACCGATTCTCGTGATAAGACAAAGGTTCCAACTGTAGACATTGTTAAGGTTGGTGCTAAGAAGGGTGACGATGGTCAATATGCAGCTAGTGACATCCTCGGAACTTATAACCTCCCTGTTGGTGGTCACTTGGAACAAGTTCTCCAGGATGGCGCAGAGATCAAGACTGGTATGACACTTGTTAAGATTCCACGCTCTGTTGGTGGTGCTGGTGATATCACGGGTGGTCTTCCACGTGTTACCGAGCTCTTCGAGGCTCGTAACCCATCTAACCCTGCTGTCGTATCTGAGATTGATGGTGAGATTACAATGGGTAAGGTAAAACGTGGTAATCGTGAGATTGTGGTAACATCTAAGACTGGCGAGCAACGCAAGTACCTTGTTAGCTTGTCAAAGCAGATTCTGGTACAGGAGCATGACGCTGTTCGTGCTGGTACGCCATTGTCAGATGGTATCATCACTCCAGCTGATATCCTTTCTATCATGGGTCCAACAGCCGTTCAGGAGTATATTGTGAATGAGGTGCAGGACGTTTATCGTCTACAAGGTGTGAAGATCAACGACAAGCACTTTGAGATTATCGTCCGTCAGATGATGCGTAAGGTACGTATTGATGACCCAGGTGATACAACATTCTTGGAGCAAGAGTTGGTTGATAAGCTCGACTTTACTGAAGAGAATGATCGTATCTGGGGTAAGAAGGTAGTTACCGATCCAGGCGACTCTGAGAACTGCTATAAGGGTCAGATTCTATCAGTACGCAAGTTGCGTGATGAGAACTCTAGCTTGAAGCGTCGTGACCTCAAGCTTGTTCAGGTTCGTGATGCCGTACAAGCAACAGCAACTCAGATCCTGCAAGGTATCACCCGTGCTGCCCTTGGTACGAAGAGCTTCATGAGTGCAGCATCATTCCAGGAGACAACAAAGGTACTCAACGAGGCTGCTATTCGTGGTAAGAGTGATTGCCTTGAGGGCATGAAGGAGAACGTAATTTGCGGTCACCTCATCCCAGCCGGTACTGGTCTTCGCCAGTGGCAGAAGATTGTTGTTGGCTCACAAGAGGAACACGAGCGTATGGAGGCAAATAAGAAGAATGTTATAGATTATGCCAATCAAGAAGTAGCTGAAGCTACAAAAGAATAATTTATAGCATCCAATTCATAAAGATAAGAGGGGTTCATGGCAATATGCTGTGAGCCCCTCTTTTCATTGTAAGGTGTTCTGCACTTTATACCTTATCATCCTTTCGATTGAAGCGGTGCTTATTAACAGGCAAGGAGAGGCTTTGCTTTACTTCAAAGTAGCATCTTCTATCTTATAGTAAGCTACCTGTTGCTTTTCTCCTTAGGGCAATGAGCAATGTTCCTGCACTGGAACGTCAATGTTCCCACACTGGAACTTCAATGTTCCTAAGCTGGAACGTTAATGTTCCTTATGCGGTATGTCTTTGTTCCTAATAGGGAAGATGATAAATTATCTTGAGTAATGGGGGAAGAAGTTAAGGTCATAAAGAGTGGGAGTAGGGTGATTTTGAATGGTTAGACAAGGAGATTACATAAGGAAAGATACTTGTTAGAAGGGCTTTTATTTATCTTTTTTAGTAGTTTTTTATACATTCGTTTGCCTCGTGGCATATTATTTCGTATTTTTGCAAGCGTTACTTATGATTTGAATCATTACGTAATTTGATGGCGATGAATACTCTACAGACCGATTTATAACAGGTGAATGATTAATTTAAAATATAACTATTATGCCCCGATTGATATATCTTGTTTTATTCTGTCTAATGGCTTTGAATGTTGAGGCACAAGGCTTGAGACTCCCCACCAGACGGCAACATTCTACGGCTCCTGCTGTAAGAGTAACAGTGAAGAAGCCTGCACCACAGCGTAAAGTAGTTGTGAATAGACCACGTGTTGTTAAGCCACGTTCGGTGCAACCTCGTCCGTCTAGACCAGTTAGCGACTATGACGTATATGTATATGATGATTGTCCTACTGCAAAGAAGAAAGCAAAATCCAAGAGCCGTAATTCGTGCGAGGACTCTGATTGTGAAGAGTCTGAATACGATAGTTCGGATGATATGTCGTCAGAAAATGCTGATAAAATTTATACGATTGCAGAACAAATGCCTTCATTTAAGGGGAATGTGAATGCTTGGTTGGCTAGTCATTTACAATATCCAGCTGTGGCAGCTGAAAATGGTATCCAAGGTCGTGTTATCGTGAAGTTCGTTGTGGAGAGTGATGGTAGTGTTAGTCAAGCACAGGTTGTAAGAGGAGTTGACCCATCACTCGATCGAGAAGCGTTGCGCGTTGTGAATTGTATGCCAATATGGAATCCAGGAATGAATCATGGAAAGCCTGCTAATGTTTGGTTTACTCTTCCTATTACTTTTAAACTACAATAATTATCAATGTCACATACCTAAAAACCTTATCATAATGAGAAAATACCTATTACTAAGTTTCGTGTTCGCCCTTATCTCCTTGTTGTCATCTTGTCAGAAAGAGGATAGTGTAGCAGAGTATATACCTTTCAGATCAGAAAAGGATGGTAAATGGGGATTTATTAATTTAGATGGAGATGTACTCTTAGAAGATGAATTTAAGAGCGAGCCAACCATCGTGTCGAATGACCGATTCTTTGTTAAGAATAAAGCAGGGTATTGGGAGATGTACACCGCTGATAAGAATACAAGACAAGTAGGTAAGGAGTATGTGCAAGCAGGAGCTTTTATTGAGGATGTTGCCCCTGTCGTTGAGAAAGGTAAAGCTATTGACTTTATTGATAAGAACGGCAAAGTAAGGTTTACATTGGGTAATGTAGATGGCGTAGCTATTACCTCGTGTAGGAACTTTACTGATGGACTTGCAGTGTTTAAGTGTGGCGGCTATTATGGAGCGATTGACGCATCAGGTAATGTAGTTATAAAGCCAGACTATCTTGTACTGGAATCAGCTAAGGATGGTAAGTTCATAGGAGTTCACAACAAATATAAGGGAGTAAAAGATAGATCTAAGGTTAAAATAACAGTGTTGGATACGTCTGGTAAGGTTCTTTCTGAGTTCCCCTTAGCAAAGATTTCCGATGGTGTTGATTATTTCTGTGATGATGTCTTGGCTGTAGCAAAGGAGGGTACCGATGGTAATAATTATTGGGGACTTATCAATGAGAAAGGGGAGTGGATACTTCATGCCTCCCATAAGATACGATCTATTAAAGGAATGAGGAATGGTAAGTTCATCTTTAGTGATGGTGAACAATGTGGCTTAATGGACTTTAATGGTGAAGTTCTGATACGTCCAAAATATTCAAATATTAAGTTTACGGGGGCTAACCAGCTCTTTGTTCTTGATGACCATACTGACGCGCAATGGAAACTAATTACCGAGGAGGAGGATGTTGTTTCTCCTAATGAGTTTGATGATGTTTATCCTTTGTCAGGTGATAAATATTTTGTTAAGGATGATGGTGATAGTTGGATTATTATAGATGATAAGGGTAAAGAAGTTAAGACGAAAGCTGATATTTATGAGTTCAGCTATAATCAGGGAGACACCGAGTTTGAAAGTCAGTACTTAGATCTTACGTCATTCATTAACCAATTACATATAAAGAAGGATGGGCTCTTGGGGCTTAACCTAACCATGGAAGTAGCAGATGTCATAAAGTCGTTTAGTTTCCTAGATAAGCAGTATGGAGAAGGAGATTTTAGCAACAATGCTTCATCGTATAGATATTCTAATGATATTAGTGTTGACTTGAACTTCAACAATGTGAAGTTTCAGATAGCAGCTTTGTTTGATGATAATGTTGCTGATTACACTTTCTCATCAGGCTTTAGTAATATTAGTCCTAATCAAATATCTGTTACCTTCTACAATGAAAAGCTATTAAAAGGACATTTGAGTCAGCTTACGAGAAGTTTAAAGGCGAAGCTGAAGAAGGTGGGTACGATTGTCAAGGAAACAGAGTATGCGTTGATAGTCGCTAGTGGCAATGCTTATTATTTTGTGGGTAGCGATGGTGATAAGGTTTATTTGAATTATGGTAATTTTGATGTTAATGCCATAAACCTTAATATGTTTACGGGTAGTGATGATGCTGTTACGACCACAAGTGACTCATATGCAGATGATACGGAGTACGCTGATAGTGTTTGTCTAGATTCTGCCATAGCCTATTAGTCGATTCGTTGTTCTGTACAGACCTTTGATAAGTTCTGTAAAACTATTGCGTTAAGATTTGGGTAAGTGCAATGAAAGTATTACCTTTGCATAAGCTAGACCCTACGAGGCATATAAGTTGTAGATAATGCTTAACCTTGTTCGGTTTATTCAAGCAATACAAACGAATTATTTATCTAAATCTTTTAAGTAAAATGGACAATAACAATCAGAATCAAGAGGGACAGCAGTTGCAGATTGATCTCTCACCAGAAATCGCTAATGGTGTTTATACAAACTTCCAGATAATCTCTCACTCTAGTTCAGAGTTTGTGCTCGACTTTGCTACACTTCTTCCAGGTGTTCCAAAGGCAACAGTAACCAGTCGTGTTATCATCGCTCCAGAGCATGCTCTTCGTCTTCTTGCAGCTTTGCAGGATAATGTAGTACGCTATGAGAAAGAGTTTGGTAAGATTGATCGCCACGAACCAAAAGAGCAGGGGCCACGCACTATTGCTCCATTCGGAAATGGTAAGGCTGAAGCGTAAGCAATCCTTTAATATTTAAATACTTGATAGTCGTCTCCTTGTTGGGGGCGACTTTCTGTTTTGAGGTGAACTAGTAGTTATACTCTCTTCTCCTAATCATTAACCTTTATCGTCCATTAACTCTAACCTTAACTATCATCAACCTCTAACTTTAACTATCAGCAAACCCTAACCTTTACTATCAGCAAACATAACCTTTACATCTTCTAACCCTAACCTTTACATCTACCAACCCTAACCTTTTTGAGTCCTAATTATTGATATTTGAACTTGAAACATTTCTTCCCTTGACTATGTTCCACTAGGTAAAAAGCCTAAAAGTAGAAGTTGGATGATAGAGGGTGTCACTTCTTTTTCTTTCTCTGTTTGCAAAGGTAAGTATAATCTTTCTGATAACCATCGTTTTTCAGTATACTAGAGTAACAAGTTCTGCAAATACCATTGTATCTATCTGTGTTACAGAGAGATAAGTAAAAAATAGAAGAAGCCTCTCCGAAGCCTCCCCAAGCCCCTCCGAAAGGAGGGGATGTCCTTTCCCACACAAGGGGCATACAATAGATAACGGGTAATTAGCGTGCAAGTTAACGTGCTAATTACTATCATTGTTACTCCAGCAATCGAAGTAATTATAGTTTTGAACTTTGAATTTTGAATTATACGAGGGCGTCAGCTTCCGTGGATTCCCATGTTCCGCAAGGAACTCTGTGTGCCTCGGCTTTTGTGCCATCCGTGCATTCCGTGTCAAAAATAAATTCCAGCACTTCGGTGCAGAAATCTTAAACACAGAGTGCACAGACGTTTACTGCCAGGAGATTACACAGAGTACCTAAAGGTACAAAGAAGCCACAGAAAAGCCTCCCCCCCGACCCCTCCGAAGGGAGGGGAGACAAGGTTTGCAAGTATTTGCAGAAATTATCAAAAGAAAGAACCAAGATTTCTTATCTCCCTCGTGTGCGCATAGGCACTCCCCTCCTTTCGGAGGGGGCGGGGGAGGCCTCTCCTAACGTGCATACCAATCACAAAATCACAATCACAAAATCACAAAAAGGATTTTCAACATACAAAAAAGATTCTTATATATAATATAATACCTTATTAATAAATAATAATATATAATGATACATTATATACATAAAGAAAAAGCATGATACTACCATAATTGATTTTGTGATTTTGTGATTGTGATTTTGTGATTGACGTGATTGCACCTTCATTCTTTGAATTTAATTATTTCAGGTCAGTAAGATTTAAATAGCTTATTACTTTTATCCTTTCATCAATCTATTGAGTCATACTGCTTGTTTTTTTAAATAACTTATCAATTTTCGAAGTAATTGCTTACTTTTGCAAACAAAAAATATCTCAATGAGTATTATCGTATTTACTATTCTCTTATTGTTAGGTGCCTATTGTGCAGGTTTGTTAGGCTCCTTGACAGGTTTGGGGGGAGGAGTAATTGTCATTCCTCTGCTCACTTTAGTTTTCGGTATCGACTTCCATTATGCCATTGGAGCAGCTTTGGTTGCTTCCATAGCAACCTCTTCTGGTTCGGCTAGTGCTTATGTAAAAGAAGGAATGACCAATATTCGGTTAGGAATGTTTCTTGAGATAGCAACAAGTATTGGTGCCGTTATTGGTGCTGCAGTTGCTTTGTGGATGCCTACTAATGGAATAGCTATTGTTTTCGGAGCAGTTCTCCTTCTCACAATAGCCTTACAATTTCGTCAGAAAGCCGATTATGTCAATGTAAAAGGTAGTCGATTAGCGATGAAACTGAAACTTTTTGGCTCCTATCCTACGAAGGAAGGGAAGTTGCAAAAATACGAACTAACCAACGTGTCGGGTGGCTTTTCTGTGATGGTACTTGCTGGAGCATTGTCTGGTTTATTAGGAATTGGTAGTGGAGCATTAAAGGTGTTGGCTATGGACGGATGTATGAAAGTCCCATTTAAGGTCAGTACAACAACGAGTAATTTCATGATAGGTGTGACAGCCGTAACCTCCGCCGTCGTTTATCTACAGCGTGGTTATATAGAGCCAGGTCTTGCCTTTCCAATAATGGTGGGCGTGTTAGCAGGCGCAATGAGTGGAGCAAAGTTACTGAAACACTTAGATGTGAAAGTATTGAGAAAGATATTTGCTGTTGCCATATTGTTGGCAGCATTAAACATGATATATAATGGCATAATAGGAAAGTTCTAATATGGAAGATAATAGAAACACTAAGAATGATATGAACACTCTGATAGGCAATACTTTGCGTATTGGAGTCTTCACGGCATGTTTCATTGCACTGATAGGTGGTATATGGTATGTTGTAAGTACTTCGGGATCAGCATTACCAGATTATAAGGTTTTCTATAAAGGAGATGAAAGTTATACGACCTTTGAAGGCATTTTTAAGTCGGTATTTGCGCTGTCAGCTGCAGGTTGGGTACAATTAGGCGTAGTCGTCCTTATGCTCACACCAGTAATGCGTGTAGTATTATCATTGGTAGATTTTAGCATCCAACGTGACTGGCTATATGTGGTCATAACGGGTATTGTTCTCCTCATTATTGTCATGAACTCACTTGTTGGAGTCGGGTAAGGTGTGTTAAATAATAAGTAAAAAGTTATTTATTGTTAACGTGAGTGGTTTGTGAACTTATTATTTTTCTTATTATTAGGTCATTTGAGGGAATATTCGTACCTTTGCAACCCGAAACAATAGAGTAAATTATAGCGTTCTTAGACGTTTTACTCTTGTTTGTAATGGATTGAAAATAAACAAAATAAATATATAACAATAAAAAGTAAAATTATGCCTACTATTTCACAATTAGTAAGAAAGGGCAGAAAGGACATCGTAGACAAGAGCAAGTCACCTGCTTTGGACAACTGTCCACAGCGTCGTGGTGTTTGTGTTCGTGTTTACACAACAACTCCTAAGAAGCCTAATTCGGCAATGCGTAAGGTTGCCCGTGTTCGTTTGACCAACCAGAAGGAGGTTAACTCTTACATCCCAGGAGAGGGTCACAACTTGCAGGAGCACAGTATTGTTCTCGTTCGTGGTGGTCGTGTAAAGGACCTTCCTGGTGTACGTTATCACATCGTTCGTGGTACTCTTGATACCGCAGGTGTTGCCAATCGTACACAGCGTCGTTCTAAGTACGGTGCTAAGCGTCCAAAGGCAGCTAAGAAGTAATATCTGCGTTGCTCAAAGGCAACAAAGAAACTTCAATCCATAAAGCCGAGGTGCAACGGCCGGTGATGGTCGATGCTCCAAGGCTCTTTCAAAAAGAATAAACTAAAAACAAACAGTTTTGCTGGAGATTTGTAATCACAAAGGTTGAGTAAACGCCCAAGAGAGGGTGTTGAAGAACGAAAGACGACAGCCTCCGCAGAATTAAAGTTTAAAATAAAAAATGAGAAAAGCAAAACCAAAGAAGCGTGTAATCCTTCCAGATCCAAAGTTCAATGATCAGAAGGTATCAAAGTTCGTAAATCATTTGATGTATGATGGTAAGAAGAATACCTCATACGAAATCTTCTATGCAGCCCTCGATATCGTAGGTGGTAAGATGAAGGATGAAGAGAAGTCTCCACTTGAGGTGTGGAAGCAGGCTCTTGATAACATCACTCCACAGGTAGAGGTAAAGAGTCGCCGTATTGGTGGTGCTACTTTCCAGGTACCAACAGAGATTCGTCCTGATCGTAAGGAGAGTGTGTCAATGAAGAATATGATTGCCTTTGCACGTAAGCGTGGTGGTAAGAGCATGGCTGATAAGCTTGCATCTGAGATTATGGATGCTTTCAATAACCAAGGTGGTGCTTACAAGCGTAAGGAAGATATGCACCGCATGGCTGAGGCTAACCGTGCATTTGCTCACTTCAGATTCTAATCAAGTTTTTATAATAAGGTAAAAAGAAATGGCAAATCACGATTTACATTTGACTCGTAATATCGGTATTATGGCACACATCGATGCCGGTAAGACGACAACATCTGAACGTATTCTTTTTTATACAGGTAAGACTCACAAGATTGGTGAGGTTCATGATGGTGCTGCTACCATGGACTGGATGGCACAGGAGCAGGAGCGTGGTATCACAATTACATCTGCTGCTACAACATGTAACTGGAACTACCTTGGCAAGTCTTATAAGATTAACTTGATTGATACTCCGGGACACGTTGACTTTACTGCTGAGGTAGAGCGTTCACTTCGTGTTCTTGATGGTGCAGTTGCTACTTATTCTGCAGCTGATGGTGTACAGCCACAGTCAGAGACTGTATGGCGCCAGGCTGATAAGTACAATGTTCCACGTATTGGTTATGTAAACAAGATGGACCGCTCTGGTGCTGACTTCTACGAGACAGTACAGCAGATGAAGGATATTCTTGGTGCTAACCCAATCGCTATTCAGATTCCTATCGGTGCAGAGGAGAACTTCAAGGGTGTAGTAGACCTCATCAAGATGAAGGCTATCTTGTGGCACGATGAGACTATGGGTGCTGAATACGACATCGAAGAAATCCCAGCAGATCTTGCTGATGAGGCTGCTGAGTGGCGTGAGAAGTTGCTCGAGGGTGCAGCTAACTACGACGATGAGTTGATGGAGATGTATCTTGAAGGTCAGGATATTCCAGAGGATAAAATTATTGCTGCTATTCGCAAGGGTTGTATCTCTATGGAATGCTGCCCAATGCTCCTCGGTTCTTCTTATAAGAACAAGGGTGTACAGCCTCTTCTCGACTACGTTTGTGCTTTCTTGCCTTCTCCATTGGATACACCAGCTATTGTAGGTGTTAATCCAGATACTGAGGAAGAAGAGTCTCGTAAGCCAAGCGAGAACGAGCCTACTGCAGCGTTGGCATTTAAGATTGCTACTGATCCATTCATGGGTCGCTTGGTATTCTTCCGTGTTTACTCAGGTAAGGTTTCTGCTGGATCTTATGTATTCAATACACGTTCTGGTAAGAAGGAGCGTATCAGCCGTCTGTTCCAGATGAACTCTAATAAGGAAATTCCTATGGAGTCTATCGACGCAGGTGATATCGGTGCTGGTGTAGGTTTCAAGGATATTCGTACTGGTGATACCCTCTGTGATGAGAATGCACCAATCATCCTTGAGTCTATCACATTCCCTGATACTGTAATCTCTATTGCAGTTGAGCCAAAGAGCCAGGCAGACGTTGCTAAGCTCGATAATGGTCTTGCTAAGCTTGCAGAGGAGGATCCAACATTCACCGTTCGTACTGACGAGC
The DNA here is from genome assembly GCF_000257925.1 of Prevotella sp. oral taxon 306 str. F0472. NCBI lineage: Bacteria > Pseudomonadati > Bacteroidota > Bacteroidia > Bacteroidales > Prevotellaceae > Prevotella > Prevotella sp. oral taxon 306. The sequence goes on along the minus strand of NZ_AJIN01000048.1, from coordinate 60,933 downwards.
AGAGTGGTCAGACTATTATCTCTGGTATGGGTGAGCTTCACCTTGATATTATCATCGACCGTTTGAAGCGTGAGTTTAAGGTAGAGTGTAACCAGGGTAAGCCACAGGTTAACTACAAAGAGGCTATCACAAAGGCTGCACAGAGCCGTGAGACTTATAAGAAGCAGTCTGGTGGTCGTGGTAAGTTTGCTTGTATCGATGTAACAATCGAGCCAAAAGATGAGGATTACGAAGAGGGCGACTTGCAGTTTATCAATGTCGTTAAGGGTGGTAACGTACCTAAGGAGTTCATTCCATCTGTAGAGAAGGGTTTCAAAGACTGTCTCAATAGTGGTGTACTCGGTGGTTTCCCATTGACAGGTCTTAAGGTTACTTTGACTGATGGTTCTTTCCACCCAGTTGACTCTGATCAGTTGTCATTCGAACTCGTTGCTCATCAAGCATTCAAGGTTCTTTGTCCTAAGGCTGGTCCTGTTCTTATGGAGCCTATCATGAAGGTAGAGGTTGTTACTCCAGAGGAGAACATGGGTGATGTTATTGGTGACTTGAACAAGCGTCGTGGTCTTGTACAGGGTATGGAAGAAGCTCGTAGCGGTGCTCGTATCGTTAAGGCTATGGTTCCATTGGCAGAGATGTTCGGTTACGTAACTGCTCTCCGTACAATTACCTCTGGTCGTGCTACTTCTTCTATGGAGTATGATCACCACTCACCAGTATCAAGCTCTCTTGCAAAGGAGATTCTTGATGAGTTGAAGGGTAACTCAGACCTTGTTAAGTAAAGAATATAAGGAAGTGCTCTCTCATAGCGAATGACTCTTATGAGGGAGCAACCTTTATGTATATTAATAATAAATAATAAATTAAACATGAGTCAGAAGATTCGTATTAAGCTGAAGTCTTACGACCACCAGTTGGTTGACAAGTCAGCAGAGAAGATTGTGAAGGCTGTAAAGGCAACAGGTGCTATTGTTAGCGGTCCTATTCCATTGCCAACACACAAGCGTATTTACACTGTAAACCGCTCTACATTCGTTAACAAGAAGTCACGTGAGCAGTTCCAGCTCTCAGATTTCAAGCGTCTCATCGATATTTACAGCTCTACAGCAAAGACTGTTGATGCTTTGATGAAGCTTGAGTTGCCTTCAGGTGTTGAGGTTGAAATCAAGGTGTAGTCATCTGTTGACAAATAAGAAACAAATTAATACAAAAAGCATTTACATTCATTTTAAAATCATTAATTGAAATGCCAGGATTATTAGGAAAGAAAATCGGAATGACATCCGTTTTCAGTGCCGACGGTAAGAATGTTCCGTGCACTGTTATCGAAGCTGGTCCTTGTGTTGTAACCCAGGTTAAAACCGTAGAAAAGGATGGTTACAAGGCTGTTCAGTTAGGTTTCGGCGAGGCTAAAGAGAAGAGAACTTCTAAGCCACAGCAGGGACACTTTAAGAAAGCCGGCACAACACCAAAGAAGCACTTGGCCGAGTTCAAGTTTGACGAGGAATATAACCTCGGTGACACTATTACTGTTGAATTGTTCAATGACGTTAAGTTTGTAGACGTTGTAGGTACATCTAAGGGTAAAGGTTTCCAAGGTGTTGTAAAGCGTCACGGATTCGGTGGTGTAGGTCAGTCTACTCACGGTCAGGATGACCGCGCTCGTAAGCCGGGTTCTATTGGTGCTTGTTCTTACCCAGCTAAGGTCTTCAAGGGCATGCGCATGGGCGGCCAGATGGGAGGCGACAGAGTAACTACTCAGAACCTTCAGGTGTTAAAGGTTATTCCAGAGCACAATCTTATCCTTGTTAAGGGTAGTGTTGCTGGATGTAATGGTTCAACCGTAATAATTAAGAAGTAATGGATATTAACGTATTAGATATCAAAGGTCAGGAGACCGGCCGTAAGGTAACTCTTAACGAGAATATCTTCGGAATTGAGCCTAACGATCACGTCCTCTATCTCGCAGTTAAGCAGTATCTCGCTGATCAGCGTCAGGGTACAGCTAAGTCAAAGGAAAGAAGTGAGCACGCTGGTTCTACTCGTAAGTTGGGTCGTCAGAAGGGCGGCGGCGGTGCTCGTCGTGGTGATATCAATTCTCCAGTCCTCGTAGGTGGTGGTCGTGTATTCGGTCCTAAGCCACGCGATTACAGCTTCAAGCTGAATAAGAAGGTAAAGGTTCTTGCTCGTAAGTCTGCATTGGCTTATAAGGCACAGGATAATGCTATTGTTGTAGTAGAAGATTTCAATCTTGATGCTCCAAAGACTAAAGATTTCGTAAATATTGCGAAAAATCTTAAAGTTGATAGCAAGAAAGTCCTTCTCGTTTTGCCAGAAGTAGAGAAAAACGTATATTTGTCAGCTCGTAATCTGCAGAAGGCAGAGGTTATGACTGCTTCACAGGTAAATTCATACAAAGTTTTGAATGCTGATGTAGTAGTTATTACAGAAAACTCTCTGAAGGTTATTGACGAAATCTTAACCAAGTAATAATTAGGAGACAAGAAGAATTATGGGATTTATCATTAAACCAGTGGTCACTGAAAAGATGACCAAGTTGACAGACAAGTCTTCTGAGGATAAGGTTGTAAAGCACAAGGGTGAGAAGAGAACTATTTTGGCACAGCCAAAGTATGGTTTCATCGTTAAGCCTGAGGCCAACAAGCTTGAGATTAAGAAAGAAGTTGAGGCTTTATACAACGTTACAGTAGTAGATGTGAATACCGTTCGTTACGCAGGTAAGCGTCAAGCACGTTATACCAAGGCAGGTCTTGTGAAAGGACAGAAGAACGCATTCAAGAAGGCTATCGTCACTTTGAAGAATGGCGATTCAATCGATTTTTATAGCAATATTTAAATAAAAAATGGCAGTACGTAAATTAAACCCGGTTACACCGGGACAAAGACACAAGGTTATTGGCACGTTCGAGGATATTACTGCATCCGTGCCAGAGAAGTCTCTCGTTTACGGTAAACGTTCTACCGGTGGTCGAAACAACACCGGTAAGATGACTGTCCGCTATATAGGCGGTGGTCACAAGAAGAAGTATCGTCTTATCGACTTCAAGCGAGAGAAAGATGGTGTTCCAGCTGTAGTGAAAACAATCGAGTATGATCCTAATAGATCAGCTCGTATTGCGCTGTTATACTATGCTGATGGTGAAAAACGTTACATTATTGCTCCTAACGGACTGCAGGTTGGTGCAACACTAATGTCAGGTGCTGAGGCAGCACCTGAGGTTGGTAACGCACTTCCTTTGGCTAACATTCCTGTTGGTACTGTAATTCATAATATTGAGTTACGTCCAGGTCAGGGTGCATTGCTCGTTCGTTCGGCTGGTAATTTTGCTCAGCTTACTTCTCGTGAAGGCAGTTATTGTGTTATCAAGCTCCCTTCTGGTGAAACACGCCAGATTTTGTCAGCTTGTAAGGCAACTGTAGGTAGTGTAGGTAACTCTGACCACGCTCTTGAGCAGTCTGGTAAGGCTGGTCGCTCTCGTTGGTTGGGTCGTCGTCCTCACAACCGTGGTGTTGTTATGAACCCTGTTGATCACCCAATGGGTGGTGGTGAAGGTCGCCAGTCTGGTGGTCATCCACGTTCACGTAAGGGCTTGTACGCTAAGGGTCTTAAGACTCGTGCACCTAAGAAGCTTTCAAACAAGTACATTATTGAGAGAGCTAACAAGAAGTAATCAAAGTAATTAAGAGTAAATTATGAGTCGTTCATTAAAAAAAGGTCCATACATCAACGTATCACTCGAGAAGAAGATTCTTGCTATGAATGAGAGTGGTAAGCAGAATGTTGTAAAGACATGGGCTAGAGCATCAATGATTTCCCCTGATTTTGTGGGTCACACTGTTGCAGTTCATAACGGAAATAAATTTATCCCTGTTTACATTACTGAGAATATGGTAGGTCACAAGCTCGGAGAGTTCAGCCCTACACGCCGTTTCGGTGGTCACTCTGGTAATAATAAGAGGTAAGCAGGTCATAATCCATTTAGAAAATAGAAAAATATAATGGGAGCAAGAAAACATATAAAGGCTGAAGCTCGTAAAGAAGCTTTGAGAAGCCAGTATTTTGCAAAGCTCAAGGACTGTCCTTCTTCTCCACGTAAGATGCGCTATGTTGTAGACATGGTTCGTGGTATGGAAGTCAATCGTGCCCTTGGCGTGCTGAGATTCTCCAAGAAGGCTGCAGCTCAGAACGTTGAGAAACTTCTGCGTTCAGCTATCAACAACTGGGAGACAAAGAATGACCGCAAGGCTGAAGACGGTGAACTTTATATCTCTAAGATCTTCGTTGATGAAGGCGTTACAATGAAGCGCATGCGTCCTGCACCACAGGGCCGTGGCTACAGAATCCGCAAACGTTCTAACCACGTCACTCTTTTCGTTGATTCAAAGAATGACGCTAATAATGATGATAAATAAATAGTAGAATGGGACAGAAAGTTAATCCAATTAGCAACCGTCTTGGTATCATCCGCGGTTGGGAGTCAAATTGGTTCGGTGGCAAGAATTTCGGGGATAATCTCGTAGAGGATCGCAAGATTCGTACTTACCTGAATAAGCGTTTGGAAAAAGCAAGCGTTTCCCGTATTGTCATTGAGCGTACATTGAAGCTCGTCACCATTACTATTTGCACCGCTCGTCCGGGTATCGTTATCGGTAAAGGTGGTCAGGATGTTGATAAGCTTAAAGAAGAGTTGAAGAACCTTTTCAAGAAGGAGATTCAGATTAATATCTTCGAGGTTAAGAAACCTGAACTTGATGCAAACATCGTTGGTAACAATATCGCTCGCCAGGTAGAGGGTAAGATTGCTTACCGTCGTGCTATCAAGATGGCAGTTGCTAACACTATGCGTGCTGGTGCTGAGGGTATCAAAGTTCAAATTACAGGTCGTCTGAACGGTGCCGAAATGGCTCGTAAGGAAATGTTCAAAGAGGGTCGTACTCCTCTGCATACATTCCGTGCAGACATCGATTATTGTCAGACAGAAGCCCTTACAAAGGTTGGTCTGCTGGGTATTAAGGTATGGATTTGCCGTGGTGAAGTTTACAACAAGGTAGATCTTACTCCTAACTTTACTCAGGAGAAGAGCAATGGCCGTTCTAACAATGGTGGCCGTTCTGGAAGAGGTAATCGTAGAAGAAACAATAACCGTTAAAAGAAGAAGCTATCATGTTACAGCCAAAAAGAGTAAAATATAGAAGACCTCAAGACGGACGTGGCAATAAAGGCAACGCCCACAGAGGTACACAGCTGGCTTTCGGCTCATTCGGCATCAAGACACTTGAGGCTAAGTGGATCGACAGCCGTCAGATTGAGGCCGCTCGTATAGCAGTAAACCGCTATATGAACCGTCAGGGCCAGGTCTGGATTCGCATCTTCCCTGATAAGCCAATCACTCGTAAGCCTGCCGATGTTCGTATGGGTAAGGGTAAGGGTGATCCAGCAGGATGGGTTGCACCAGTTACTCCAGGTCGTGTTCTCTTTGAAGTAGAGGGCGTAAGCTTTGATATTGCAAAGGAGGCTCTTCGTCTCGCTGCACAGAAGCTGCCTGTTAAGACAAAGTTTATTGTTAGACGTGATTTCGATAAAAACGCTTAAGAAAGATGAAGATTAAAGAAGTAAAAGAACTCGATACCAAGGATTTGGTTGAGAAGATTGAGAATGCTGAGACAGCTCTTACTAAGATGAAGCTGAATCATCAGATTACTCCACTTGAGAATCCATCTCAGATTAAGGCCGCTCGTCGTGATATTGCACGTATGAAAACAGAACTTTCTCAGAGAGAACTTAATAAATAACAATGGTCCAGATGGAAACAAGAAATTTAAGAAAAGTAAGACAGGGTGTCGTTATCAGCAACAAAATGGATAAAACCATCGTTATTGCAGCTAAGTTCAAGGAGAAGCACCCTATTTATGGTAAGTTTGTCCAGAAGACAAAGAAGTACCATGCTCATGACGAGAAGAATGAGGCTAATGTAGGTGATACAGTTCTCATTATGGAGACTCGTCCTCTTTCTAAGACAAAGAGATGGAGATTAGTTCAAATCGTAGAAAAAGCTAAGTAATTATGATACAGACAGAATCAAAACTTACAGTATGTGATAACAGCGGTGCTCGTGAAGCTAAGTGCATTCGTGTACTCGGTGGTACTGGCCGTCGTTACGCAAGTGTTGGTGACGTTATCGTAGTTGCTGTACAAAACGTCATCCCATCAAGTGAATTGAAAAAGGGTGCAGTATCAAAGGCTTTGATCGTTCGCACAAAGAAGGAGATTCGTCGTGCTGATGGTTCATACATCCGCTTCGATGATAATGCATGTGTATTACTGAACAACGCAGGCGAAATTCGTGGTAGCCGTATCTTCGGTCCTGTTGCTCGTGAGCTGCGTGCAGTGAATATGAAGGTCGTTTCTTTGGCACCTGAGGTTCTTTAATTATTAAATAGAATAATAAAATGGCAAAATTCCATATAAAGAAAGACGATCAGGTCATTGTTCTTGCTGGTGCAGATAAGGGCAAGACAGGAAAGGTGCTTAAGGTCATCGCAGATAAGGAACGTGCTATTGTAGAGGGCTTGAATATGGTCTCTAAAAGCACAAAACCTTCTGCTGCTAACCCACAGGGTGGTATCATTAAGCAGGAGGCTGCAATTCATATCTCAAATTTAAGTCTCATCGATCCGAAGAGCGGTAAGGCTACACGTATCAAGATTGAGCGTGAAGGCAAGACTGTTAAGCGTATCGCTAAAAAGTCAGGGGAGGAAATTAAGTAATGAATACAGCTCAGTTAAAGAAACAGTATAAGGAGCAGATTGTTCCTGCTTTGCAGAAGCAGTTCAACTATTCTTCAGCTATGCAGGTGCCTGTTTTGAAGAAGATTGTTATCAATCAGGGTCTTGGTGATGCAACTCAGGATAAGAAACTTATCGAAGTTGCTGTTAACGAGATTTCTTCTATTACAGGTCAGAAGGCGGTTGCAACTTATTCAAAGAAGGATATTGCAAACTTCAAACTGCGTAAGAAGATGCCTATCGGCGTAATGGTAACTCTGCGTCGTGAGCGTATGTATGAGTTCCTCGAGAAGCTCGTTCGTGTATCTTTGCCACGTATTCGTGACTTCAAGGGTATCGAGAGTAAGTTCGATGGTCGTGGAAATTATACTCTCGGTATTACCGAGCAGATTATTTTCCCAGAGATTAATATCGATCAGGTTGACCGTATCCAGGGTATGAACATCACCTTCGTAACATCTGCTAAGACAGATGAAGAAGGATATGCTTTGCTGAAGGGCTTCGGACTTCCATTCAAGAATGCTAAAAACGATTAATTGATATGGCAAAAGAATCAATGAAAGCTCGCGAGGTAAAGCGTGCAAAGCTTGTTGCTCGCTATGCTGAGAAACGCGCTGCTCTGAAGAAGATTATCGCTACTTCAAATGATCCTGAAGAGGCTTATGAGGCTGCTCGCAAGTTGCAGTCTATTCCTAAGAATGCTAATCCAATCCGTTTGCACAATCGTTGCAAGATAACAGGACGTCCAAAGGGTTACATTCGTCAGTTCGGTCTCTCTCGTATTCAGTTCCGTGAGATGGCATCTCAGGGACTCATTCCAGGAGTTAAGAAGGCAAGCTGGTAAGCAAATATATCGACGCGGATAGTGAATTGTGAAATTTATTTTGTATCTTTGCAGTTCATTATCCGCTTTCAAGCGATTTTTTAATATTGTCGGGGTAGTCCCGATTAATTAAACTTTATATTTTTATGACAGATCCAATAGCAGATTATCTGACAAGACTCAGAAACGCAATCATGGCTCATCACCGTGTTGTTGAGGTTCCTGCGTCTAACTTGAAGAAGTCTATTACTAAGATTCTCTTCGAGAAGGGTTACATCTTGAACTATAAGTTCATTGAGGATGGTCCCCAAGGTTCAATCAAGGTCGCACTTAAGTACGATCCTGTAACAAAGCAGAGCGCTATCAAGAAGTTGAAGCGTGTTTCTACCCCAGGTCTTCGCCAGTATACTGGTTACAAAGACATGCCGAGAGTAATTAACGGACTTGGAATTGCTATCCTTTCCACGTCTAAAGGTGTAATGACAGACAAGGAAGCTGCTGCAGAGAAGATCGGTGGTGAGGTTCTTTGCTATGTTTATTAATTGGAGGATTGAATATGTCAAGAATAGGAAAATTACCAATTAGTGTTCCAGCTGGCGTTACAGTTGCTCTTAACAATGGTGTTGTTACAGTAAAGGGTCCTAAGGGTGAACTTTCTCAGAAGGTAGATTCTTCTATTAAGACTATCATCGAGGACGGTCAGGTAACATTCGAAATTGATGAGAATAGCCCAGTAAACTACAAGCAGAAGCAGGCTTTCCACGGTCTTTATCGTTCACTTGTTAACAATATGGTTGTTGGCGTAAGTGAGGGTTACAAAAAGACATTGGAACTTGTTGGTGTAGGTTATCGTGTTTCTAACCAGGGTAACTTGGTAGAGTTCTCTCTTGGTTATACTCACCCAATCTTTATTCAGCTTCCTTCAGAAGTTAAGGTTGAGACAAAGAGCGAGCGTAACCAGAATCCAATCATCACTCTTGAATCAGCTGACAAGCAGCTGCTTGGTCTCATCTGTGCAAAGATTCGTTCTTTCCGTAAGCCTGAGCCTTACAAGGGTAAGGGTGTCCTGTTCCAGGGTGAGGTTATTCGCAGAAAGTCTGGTAAGACAGCTGCAGCTAAGTAACTTTAATACATCATTACGATTATGACAACAAAGAAAGAACAAAGAAGAATTAAGATAAAGTTCCGCATTCGTAAGAGTGTGAACGGTACTGCTGAGCGCCCACGTTTGAGCGTTTTCCGCAGTAATAAGCAGATTTATGCACAGGTTATTAACGATCTGACAGGAACAACACTTGCTTCTGCTTCTTCACTTGGCCTTGATAAGATGGCTAAGATTGAACAGGCTAAGAAGGTAGGTGCACTCGTTGCTGAGCATGCTAAGGCAGCTGGCGTAGAGCAGGTTGTTTTTGACCGTAACGGTTATCTCTATCACGGACGTGTACAGGCTTTGGCTGATGCTGCACGTGAGGGAGGACTTAAATTCTAAACGATTATGGCAATGAATAGAGTAAAAGTAAATAGTGATGTAGAACTGAAAGATCGCTTGGTTGCTATCAACCGTGTAACTAAGGTTACAAAGGGTGGTCGTACTTTCACATTCGCAGCTATCGTCGTTGTAGGTGACGGTAAGGGCGTTATTGGCTGGGGTCTTGGTAAGGCTGGTGAGGTTACTGCTGCTATCCAGAAGGGTACAGATTCAGCAAAGAAGAACCTTGTTAAGGTTCCTGTTTTGAAGGGTACTGTTCCTCATGAGGCAGAGGCTCGCTTTAGCGGTGCTCATGTTCTCCTTAAGCCAGCTGCTGCCGGTACTGGTTTGAAGGCCGGTGGTGCTATGCGTGCTGTTCTTGAGAGCGCAGGTGTTACTGACGTGATTGCAAAGTCAAAGGGCTCTTCTAACCCTCATAACCTTGTAAAGGCTACTATCGCTGCCCTTGCTGATATGCGTGACGCATATACAATCGCTGGTGAACGTGGTATTAGCATGGATAAAGTATTTAACGGTTAATTTTGGGAGGTATTAAGTTATGGCAACAATTAAGATTAAGCAGATTAAGAGCCGTATTGGTGCTCCTAAGGACCAGAAGGAAACTTTGCAGGCATTGGGACTTCGTAAGATTTCTCAGGTTGTTGAGGTAGAGGATACTCCAAGCTGCCGAGGTATGATCCGTAAGGTGCATCACCTGGTATCAGTAATTGATTAATTAATCTTTTAAAGAAAACAGTAATTATGAAATTAAATAATTTGAAACCAGCTGTTGGCTCTACACATTCACGTCGTCGTATTGGTCGTGGTCCAGGTTCTGGACTCGGTGGTACTTCTACTCGTGGTCATAAGGGTGCAAAGTCACGTTCTGGTTATAAGAAGAAGATTGGCTTTGAGGGTGGTCAGATGCCTCTCCAGCGTCGTGTACCGAAGGCTGGTTTCAAGAACATCAACCACAAGGAATATTTCGCTGTAAATCTTTCTACTCTTCAGGCACTTGCTGAGAAGAACAATCTTACTAAGATTGGTGTTGAGGAGCTTAAGGCTGCTGGACTTACCAATGGTAAGGAACTTGTTAAGGTTCTCGGTAATGGTGAATTGAAGGCTAAGTTGGAGGTTTCAGCAAATGCCTTCTCTAAGACTGCTGAAGAGGCTATCAAGGCAGTAGGTGGTAACACAACTATAATCTAAGTTAATGAAAAAGTTTATTGAGACACTGAAGAACTGTTGGAAAGTTGAAGACCTACGTCAGAGACTTCTAATAACGATTCTGTTTACAGCTATTTATCGATTCGGCTCGTTTGTAGTACTCCCAGGTATCAATCCAGCCTTATTAGAGAAATTGCAGTCGCAGACAGCCGGCGGTCTTATGTCGCTTTTGGATATGTTCTCCGGTGGTGCATTCTCCCATGCGTCAATCTTCGCATTAGGAATTATGCCATATATCTCAGCTTCTATTGTTATGCAGCTCCTAGCTGTTGCTGTTCCTTATTTCCAAAAGATGCAGCGTGAAGGCGAGAGTGGTCATAAGAAAATTAATTGGTATACGCGTGTCCTGACAGTAGTTATTCTATTGTTCCAGGCACCGTCTTACCTAATGAACTTAAAGATGCAGGCCTCTGGAGCACTTGCTACAGGTGTTGATTGGACTACATTTATGATTCCTGCGACTGTAATACTAGCAGCAGGGTCTATGTTCATATTATGGCTTGGTGAGCGCATCACAGATAAAGGAGTTGGAAATGGTATCTCTCTTATTATTATGATTGGTATCATAGCTCGTCTACCACAAGCTTTTATACAAGAAGTAAGTAGTAGATTTACAGCAATTACAAGTGGTGGTTTAGTTATGTTTATCGTCGAACTGATTATCTTGTATGCTGTTGTATGTGCATCTATTCTACTAGTGCAAGGTACACGTAAGGTTCCTGTACAATATGCTAAACGTGTTGTGGGAAATAAACAATATGGTGGAGCACGTCAGTATATCCCATTGAAACTGTTCGCAGCCAATGTAATGCCCATTATTTTTGCTCAGGCTTTAATGTTTATTCCTTTGGCTATAGTTCAATATTCAACGGACAATGGTAGTTCTGTACTCCAGTCTCTTATGGATACAAAGAGTTTGGCTTACAATATTGTTTATGTAGTCCTTATCATTTTGTTTACTTATTTCTATACAGCTATTACATTGAATCCGACTCAAATGGCTGAGGATATGAAGCGAAACAATGGATTTATTCCAGGAGTTAAACCTGGTAAGGATACTGCTGACTATATTGACACTGTTATGTCACGTATAACAGGTCCGGGCTCTTTATTCATAGCTTTTATTGCTATTATGCCTGCATTAGTTGGTTTCTTGAATGTTCAGAGTGCTTTTGGTCAGTTCTTTGGTGGTACGTCATTGTTGATTCTTGTTGGTGTAGTTATAGATACACTTCAGCAGATTGAGTCACATTTAATGATGCGCCATTATGATGGACTGCTTAATTCTGGGCATACACGTAGCAATACTGGAGTTGCGGCTTATTAAATCTTTATCTTAGGGAATGAATATATTTCTAAAGACAGAAGATGAAATAGAACTTATGCGTGAGGCCAACCTGCTGGTAGGTAAAACTCTGGCAGAAGTTGGTCGTCATGTTAAGCCAGGTGTCTCAACTCTCCAGTTAGATAAAATAGCTGAAGAGTTTATTTGTGACAATGGTGCCATACCTACATTCAAAGGTTTTCCAAGTTCTTATGGTACACCTTTCCCTGGAAGTATATGTGCGTCTGTTAATGATGTCGTCGTACATGGTGTTCCTAGTGAAGATGTTGTACTGAAGGATGGAGATATAATTTCAATTGATTGTGGGGCTTTGCTTAATGGCTTCAATGGTGATAGTTGTTATACTTTCTGTGTTGGAGAAGTAAGTGAAGATATAATGAATTTGCTTCGAGCAACGAAGGAATCACTTTATAAGGGTATTGAAGTAGCAGAAGCTGGTCATCATGTTGGAGACATTGGTCATGTTATTCAGGACTACTGTCAAGCACAAGGTTATGGTATTGTTCGCGAGTTAACAGGACATGGTATTGGACGAGAGATGCATGAAGATCCTTCAATTCCTAATTACGGGAAGAGGGGGACTGGTGTTTTGCTCAAAGTAGGAATGTGTATTGCGATAGAACCGATGGTTACAATGGGTAATCGAGAAATCGGATTATTGCCAGATCGTTGGAGCATTGTTACACGTGATCATCGTCCAGCAGCACACTTTGAACATACTATTGCCATAAGGGCTGGCAAGGCTGATATTTTATCTTCGTTTGAGGAAGTTGAACATTTAGAAGGACAAAATTTTAATTAGTTTATGGCAAAGCAAACTGCGATAGAGCAGGATGGAACAATTCTCGAAGCGCTTTCAAATGCGATGTTCCGCGTAGAATTAGAGAATGGTGTAGATATCACTGCTCATATTTCCGGTAAGATGAGAATGCACTACATCAAAATTCTTCCTGGTGATAAGGTGAAGGTTGAGATGAGTCCATATGACCTAACTAAGGGTCGAATCGTTTTCAGATACAAATAAACAACATAGAGATATGAAAACAAGAGCATCATTAAAGAAGCGTACAGCTGACTGTAAGATAGTTCGTCGTAAGGGTCGTCTGTTCGTTATTAACAAGAAAAACCCTAAGTTTAAAATGCGTCAGGGTTAAGTTAAAAAAGCGTAAAGAGGTAAGCTCTCTCGTAAATTATGCTTACCTTTGCGTGCTTTTTAGCGCAAAATGACATTAATTTTTTAATTATCAAACAATGGCAATAAGAATTGTTGGAGTAGATTTGCCCCAGAATAAGCGTGGCGAAATCGCATTGACCTATATCTATGGTATTGGTCGAAGTAGTTCAGCAAAGATATTGGATAAGGCTGGTATTAGCCGTGACCTGAAGGTCAGCGAGTGGTCTGATGACCAGGCAGCCAAGATCCGTGAAATTATCGGTGCTGAATTCAAAGTTGAAGGTGATCTCCGTTCTGAGATCCAGATGAACATCAAGCGCCTCATGGATATAGGTTGCTATCGTGGTGTTAGACATCGTAATGGTCTTCCTGTTCGCGGTCAGAGTACTAAGAACAATGCTCGTACCCGTAAGGGAAAGAAGAAGACTGTTGCTAATAAGAAGAAGGCTACTAAGTAATTCTAAGGAGGAAATTAATTATGGCAAAGAAATCAGCAACATCTAAAAAAAGAAATGTAAGAGTTGATGCACTTGGACAGCTCCATGTACATAGCTCATTCAATAACATTATTGTATCTTTGGCTAACAACGAGGGTCAAGTTATTTCTTGGTCTTCGGCTGGTAAGATGGGATTCCGTGGATCAAAGAAAAATACTCCTTACGCTGCACAGATGGCAGCAGAGGATTGCTCAAAGGTAGCTTTTGATCTTGGTCTTCGTAAGGTTAAGGCATTCGTTAAAGGTCCAGGTAACGGTCGTGAGAGCGCAATCCGTGCGGTGAACGCAGCAGGTATTCAAGTAACTGAAATCGTAGACGTTACTCCGTTGCCACACAATGGCTGTCGTCCTCCAAAGCGTCGTCGTGTATAATCACATCTTATAACAATTAAAAGAATTCATATTAATTATGGCAAGATACATAGGTCCAAAATCACGAATTGCACGCCGTTTTGGTGAGCCAATTTTCGGCGCAGATAAGGTATTAGCTAAGAGAAACTTCCCTCCAGGGCAGCACGGCAATAATCGTCGTCGCAAGGTATCTGAGTATGGTGCTCAGCTTGCAGAGAAGCAGAAGGCTAAATACACTTATGGCGTTTTGGAGCGTCAGTTCCGTAATCTTTTCGACAAGGCTGCTAAGGCAGATGGTATCACTGGTGAGGTTCTTCTTCAGAGCCTTGAGAGTCGTTTGGATAATGTAGTGTTCCGTCTTGGTATCGCTCCTACTCGTGCTGCTGCACGTCAGCTCGTTAGCCACAAGCATATTGTTGTTAACGGTAATGTCGTAAATATTGCTTCTTATCAGGTAAAGGCTGGTGATGTTGTTGGCGTTCGCGAGAAGGCTAAGTCACTTGAGGTTATCGAGGCTGCTTTGGCAGGCTTTAACCACAGCAAGTATCCTTGGCTTGAGTGGGATGATAACGCTAAGTGCGGTAAGTTCCTTCATCGTCCAGATCGTGCTGACATCCCAGAGAACATTAAGGAGCAGTTAATCGTTGAGTTGTACTCTAAACAATAAAATCATTAAATTAATGGCGATATTAGCATTTCAAAAACCTGATAAAGTAGTGATGCTGGAGGCCAATGACCATTTCGGCAAGTTCGAATTCCGTCCACTTGAGCCTGGCTTCGGTGTTACCATTGGTAACGCTCTTCGTCGCATCCTCCTTTCATCGCTGGAAGGCTTCGCAATCAATACCATTCGTATAGCAGGTGTTGAGCACGAGTTCTCTTCAGTTCCTGGTGTAAAGGAAGATGTTACCAACATCATCTTGAATCTCAAGCAAGTTCGATTCAAGCAAGTAGTAGAAGAATTCGAGAATGAGAAAGTTAGTATCACCGTAGAGAATTCCACCGAATTCAAAGCAGGTGATATCGGTAAGTATCTGACTGGATTTGAAGTGTTAAACCCTGATTTGGTGATTTGTCATTTAGACTCCAAGGCTTCTATGCAGATTGATTTGACTATCAACAAGGGACGTGGTTACGTTCCTGCTGAGGAAAATCGTGAATACTGCACTGATGTAAACGTACTCCCAATCGATTCCATCTACACCCCAATTCGTAACGTAAAATATGCCGTTGAGCCATATCGTGTTGAACAGAAGACCGACTATGACAAATTGGTTGTTGAAGTTACGACCGATGGTTCCATCCACCCAAAGGATGCGCTGAAAGAGGCTGCAAAGATTCTCATTTATCACTTTATGTTGTTCTCTGATGAGAAGATTACTCTCGAGAATCCAGATCAGGAGGGCAACCAGGAGTTTGATGAGGAGGTTCTGCACATGCGCCAGCTCTTGAAGACCAAGTTGACCGACGCAAGTCTCAACTTGAGTGTTCGTGCACTCAACTGCTTGAAGGCAGCTGATGTAGAGTCATTAGGCGACCTCGTACAGTACAATAAGACGGATCTTCTTAAGTTCCGTAACTTTGGTAAGAAATCGCTTTCTGAGCTTGATGATTTGCTCGAGAGTCTGAATCTGTCGTTTGGAACCGACATTACAAAGTATAAATTGGATAAAGAATAGTTGACGAGTTGTCTAAACGACAAGTTGACGGGTTTATCCACAACAAGTTTAAAACAAAATGAGACATAATAAGAAATTCAACCATTTGGGTCGTACTGCTGACCACCGCGCTGCGTTGCTTTCAAACTTGGCAGTTGCTTTGATTCAGCACAAAAGAATCACTACGACTCTTGCTAAGGCAAAGGCTCTTAAGAAGTATGTGGAGCCGCTGATTACACGTTCTAAGAATGATACAACTAACTCACGTCGTGTTGTATTCCGTTATCTTCAGAACAAAGAGGCTGTTACTGAGCTTTTCAAGGAGATTTCAGTAAAGGTAGCTGATCGTCCAGGCGGTTATACACGCGTTATCAAGCTCGGAACTCGTCAGGGTGACGCTGCTCAGATTGCATTTATTGAGCTTGTTGACTATGATGAGAACATGGCTAAGACTCCAAAGGCTGAAGCTAAGAAGACTCGTCGTAGCCGTCGTTCTACAAAGAAGGCTGATGCACCTGCAGAGGCTGCTGAGAACGTTGCTGAAGAGGTAAAGGCTGAATAATCCGAATAGATTTTATCTCTATAATAGGAAACTCTCGATACTTAATGTATCGGGAGTTTTTATTTTCTATTTACATTGGTTTGATGCACGCTGTTTAAATGTATTATGACTAGCTATTGTTGTTTAACTTGAATTTGTTAGTGTCAAGTTATCTTAGTAGTCGTAGACGCTCAGTAGTCGTTTCATTCTGGATAAGTTATAGCTTCATATGTAAGCATAAGTAGTAAATGGAATCAACTTTAAATAAGGATTTTATCGCGTTGCTTATATGTGAGCGATGATTTTCTCATAGAACAATTATTCTTTGTCGTTAGTAAGAATGGCAACGTTCTCATCTGTATGTTCTCTTCTTTGTATATACTTTACTTGTTGCTCCTCTAAAGGGACGTTGGTGTTCCTGTGTCGGAACTTATATGTTCCCGTGCTGGAACGCAAGTGTTCCCATGCCGGAACACGAATGTTCCAATAAGGGAACATGAATGTTCCGCTAGGGAGAATGTGAATTTTCTTGATCCTACTAGACTCTTTTTGTTATATTAGTTGTGTATATGGTGCTCTTTTGTAATTCTATGCGATTGCGAGCTACAAGTTCTTCGTATACGCAGGAAACTTAGTTATAGGCTCATTGTTGATTGTCTTATTTTATAACTATTCTCTTGTCGTACAGCCTAATTTATTTGTTTTATACGGAAATTATGATAGTCTTTTTTGTATTCAATCTTTGAGCAATAGTCATGTGATAATGTCTTTATAGGGGTTTCCCCTACTCGAGTAGGGAAATATCTTTGCCGTCCTA
Source organism: Prevotella sp. oral taxon 306 str. F0472 (assembly GCF_000257925.1). Lineage (NCBI taxonomy): Bacteria > Pseudomonadati > Bacteroidota > Bacteroidia > Bacteroidales > Prevotellaceae > Prevotella > Prevotella sp. oral taxon 306. The sequence continues at coordinate 44,229 of NZ_AJIN01000048.1, read as the reverse complement.
TAATATAGTTGTTACTTTTGCAAACATATAATAACAATGATATATGAAGAAGTTATTTATCCTCCCCATATCTGCAGCTATTTTGCTGAGTAGTTGTGGAACCTATGCTGGTTCTGGCGCAATGTCAGGTGGTTCGTTGGGTAGTATTTTGGGAAGTGCTATCGGTGGAATTGCTGGTGGCGGTCGAGGTTCAGATATAGGAACAATAGTTGGTATGGCTGGTGGAGCTGTTATTGGTGCGGCAATGGGTCAGAAGGCTGATCAGCGTGCTAAGGATGATGTTCACGATCATTATGAGAAGGTACAGCAGCGTAAAGCACGTGAGCAAAAAGAGCGTTCTACTTATGGAAATGATACTCAAACAGATGTTTATGCTGTTCCAAATCGTGTAGATAGTAGCGGGTTCAGTGCTTCTAATTCTGGTGATGATCGTCTTTATGATTTCGAAGGAAGTGATTATACTGACAATTATAGTGCTGCTCAACCAAAGAGCAAGACCCCTTCAGAATCAAGCGTAGAGCAGTTGGCAGGTAACTATAAGTACGTTCCGAACATTGAGATAATCAATGCACGTTTTGTTGATGATAATCAGGATGGTGTTTTATCACGCAATGAAGTTGGTAAGATTATCTTTGAAGTGATGAATCATAGTGATAAGACGATCACGGATGTACAACCATCAGTATTAGAAACAAGTGGTAATCAGCATATTTATATTAGTCCATCAGTCCACATAGAGAGTATTGCACCCGGTAAGGGCGTTCGTTATACAGCTATTGTGAAGGCTGATAAGCGTCTTAAGGCAGGTGTGGCAACCTTTGCTGTAACCGTCTTACAAGGGCAAAAGAGTATAAGTAAAGTAACAGAATTCAACATTAAGACAAGTAAATAGATCATACGACTGATTGAATATATATTGTGATATATGACTAACACCTGATAATTAGCTTTGATACGACAGATACTGGGATAGGCGATAACGTCTATCCCAGTTGTTGTTTAAGTCCTTGGCTTATGTTCTTCTTTCTGTAGTATTTCTATTGATTGGGAAGGCAGGGTAGACCTAATACACTGAGGCTGATTATTTCTATCTTAAAGGCCTTATAGGGGGCGATGAACTGATAAGGAAGTAACAATAAGCTGATTTCTTCTAGCAATGTGAATCAGAAGGGGATAGGCAATTAACATCTATATCCGTTATTTGCGGGGATATATCCCCCTTATTCATCTGCTTGACAGAATATTCTCCCTTATGCCTTAGAAAGTCTACAACTTACTCAAATAAGCCTGTTACACCATCTTTGATTCGTTTAAAGAAGTTTGTCCAGCTACTACTAGAACCATTCTTTGCATTCTGGTTTTGTGTGTTCTGCTTATTTTGTTGTGTATTTGCTTTCCTCTGCTGTATGCCCTGCTGCTGATTATTTGATGATTGTGTATTGCGTGCAGTGGAATTATTTCCCTTAGATTTTACTTCTTGTGCCGAAGATCTACCTGTTGAACTTTGAAGGTTCTTACGTCCTTCTGCACTTTGAGCCTTTTCACTCTTCACCTGTTGCGTGATGTATTTACGATCAATTCGCGTATCCACTTTGCGTTCAATCTCCTTTGGCTTATCTTCTTCTTGCTTTTCCCATTCTGGTATAAACTCGTAACATACACCTGCAGTTCCATATTCCACCTCAGGCATCTCGATACCCTTTGACTCTTTCATGAATGGGATTTCTGTGTCTTTTGGTACCACTTCAACTTTTACATAAGCAACTCCACTAGCCAAGGTACCTAGTTCACGAGCAGCTGCATAGGATAAATCTACAATTCTACCACGTACGAAAGGACCGCGGTCAGTAACTCTTACAATTACAGACCTACCATTTCTTGGATTTGTAACCTTTAATCTTGTTCCAAAAGGTAAGGTTCGGTGTGCACAAGTAAAGGCATTCTTATCATAGCGCTCACCATTACTCATCTTACGACCATGTAGTCCGTTACTATAATAAGATGCTTTGCCATCTGGCAGCGAAGATTGTGCTGCCAATTTAATACTACTTAGTAGTGATAAAAAAACTACCAAGAGAAGTCTGAATGTATTCATAAATAATCAATTAATAAACCAGCCTCCTCTTAGTAGTTTGTATCCCCCTCTCATCTATAAAGATTGGAATAGAGGGGGAGGAATGACTGGTTTTATTTATACGACACCTTGTGCAAGCATAGCTTTCGCTACTTTCATAAAGCCTGCAATATTTGCGCCCTTAATATAGTCAATGTGACCATCAGCTTGCTTACCATACTTCACACACTGCTCATGGATAGAGCTCATGATGTAGTGGAGCTTCTGATCAACCTCTTCCGGACTCCAAGAGAGGCGGAGAGAGTTCTGTGACATCTCTAGACCTGATGTAGCAACACCACCAGCATTAACAGCCTTGCCAGGAGCAAAGAGTTGTTTAGCCTCGGTGAATTTATCAGCAGCCTCAGCGGTACAGCCCATATTTGAAACCTCAGCAACACACAATGGCTTATAAGCTAAAATCTTATCAGCGTCTTCACCATTCAATTCGTTCTGTGTAGCACATGGCAAGTAGATATCAGCCTTCTGCTCCCATGGCTTACGACCCTTGAAGAACTGTGCTCCAGGATACTTCTCTGCGTATGGTTCGCAAACATCGTTACCACTATTGCGAAGGTCTAACATGTATTCAATCTTATTACCGCTAATGCCGTCTGGATCGTAGATGTAACCATCAGGACCACTCAATGTGATGACCTTTGCACCGAGTTCTGTTGCCTTCTTAGCGGCACCCCAAGCCACATTACCAAATCCAGAGAGAGCAACGGTCTTACCCTTTATATCAAGTCCGTGTGTCTCCATCATCTGATGAACAAAGTAGAGAGCGCCATAACCAGTTGCTTCTGGACGGAGGATAGAGCCACCCCATTCTCTGCCCTTACCTGTGAGCATTCCTTGGAATTGGTGGGTTAGCTTACGATATTGCCCAAAGAGATAACCAATCTCACGTCCACCAACGCCTATATCACCTGCTGGTACATCCTCATCAGGTCCAATATGACGATATAACTCATTCATGAAAGATTGACAGAAGCGCATAATCTCAGCATCGCTCTTACCACGTGGAGAAAAATCAGAGCCACCCTTGCCACCACCCATAGGTAATGTTGTGAGTGCATTCTTAAATGTTTGCTCGAAACCGAGGAACTTTAAGATGCTAAGATTTACTGATGCGTGGAAACGTAAACCTCCTTTATAAGGCCCAATAGCACCGTTAAATTGAACACGATAACCGATGTTCACTTGCACCTTGCCCTGATCATCTACCCAAGGTACACGGAATGTGATGATACGTTCAGGCTCAACGATACGCTCGATGATGCTAGCACGCTCAAACTCTGGGTGCTGATTGTAGACATCTTGTACTGAGACAAGAACTTCACGAACTGCCTGTAAATACTCAGACTCACCTGGATGCTTCTGCTCCAGCGCTTGCATGATTTTTTCGACTTCCATAGTAAACTGACTTTATTTGTTTATGTTAGTTAGTGTCATTCGGTTAGAATGGTGCAGCAAATATATCCATATTCTATCAAATAACCAAATGAAAATCGAAAAACTTTTGTTCTCTCCTTTCTTTTTGATACCTCTGTTGCGAGGTCAAAGGCACGTTGAATGTGCAAAGTAATAAAAAATATATCATTTAAATAACCAAAAGATAGGGTGGATTGTGTTTATTTCGTATTTTTGTAGAAAATTAAGTTTCAAGCCGATGAAGGAGCAAGTACCAGTTCAATGGAGCAACTTTTACCTAAAAGATGTAAGCTTTGTCAATCTAATGATGCGTCGTATCTACAACGTTTTGATTGTTGCTAACCCCTACGATGCGTTTATGTTAGAGGATGATGGGCGTGTTGAAGAGAAGATCTATAATGAGTATATGGAGTTAGGATTGCGTTATCCACCAACATTTACGCAAGTTTCGACCATTGAAGAGGCTTCTCGAGTATTGAATACAGTAGATATTGATCTTGTAATATGTATGCCTGGCAATGCAGATAACGATGCTTTCGATGTGGCAAGAGCTGTGAAAGCAGAGTTTTCAGATATTCATTGCGTTGTTCTCACGCCTTTCTCTCATGGCATAACGAAGCGAATAGAGCATGAAGACCTAAGTATCTTTGATTATGTGTTCTGTTGGTTAGGCAATACAAACCTAATTCTTTCTATCATTAAGTTAATGGAAGACAAGATGAACATAGAGCATGATATTCGTGAAGTAGGTGTCCAGATGATTTTACTTGTCGAAGATTCCATCCGTTTCTATTCGTCTATTCTACCTAACTTATATAGTTATATCCTTACACAAAGTCAAAACTTTGCTACCGAGGCGTTGACTCGGCACGATGCTTCCTTGCGTCAACGTGGTCGCCCGAAGGTTGTTCTTGCCCGCAATTATAAGGAAGCCTGGGATGTTTATCAGCGTTATAAGGATAATTGCTTAGGTGTTATTTCCGATATGCGATTCCCTCTTAGTGATGGAGAAGAGGGCATACAATCTACCACGGGACAACCAATTCATTCTGTTAAAGACCCTGAAGCTGGTTTAAAGTTGCTCCGTGCTATTCATCAAGAGGATGAGTATCTACCCTTAATCATAGAGAGTTCTGAGAGTGATAACCGTGAGAAAGCAGAGAATGAAGGCTTCCGCTTTGTTGATAAGAACTCTAAGAAGATGAGTGTTGACCTCCGTCATCTTCTTGAAGAGCACATGGGTTTTGGTGACTTCATCTTTCGTAATCCTGAAACACGTGCTGAGGTCATGCGCATCCGTAACCTAAAAGACTTACAAGACAACATCTTTAAGATACCAAAAGACTCCATGCTCTATCATATCTCACGCAATCATGTGAGTCGTTGGCTGTCTGCTCGTGCCATATTCCCCGTTTCTTCCTTCCTAAAAGACATCACTTGGCATAAGTTACAAGATGTTGATGCACACAGACAGATTATCTTTGATGCCATAGTAGCCTATCGTCGCATGAGAAATGAAGGTGTTGTCGCCCTTTTCGATAGGCATAAATTCGATCAATATGCCCACTTTGCACGTATTGGCGATGGCTCGTTAGGAGGCAAGGGGCGTGGTTTAGCCTTCTTGGATAATGTTATCAAGCGGCATCCAGACTTCAATCAATATTCAAATGCAAAGGTTCAAATCCCTAAGACTGTCGTTCTCTGTACGGATGTCTTCGATAGTTTCATGGAGAGAAACAACCTTTATCAAATTGCACTAAGCGATGCCACCGATGATGAAATACTCCATGCTTTCCTTGAGGCACAGCTCCCTGATGAGTTTATAGGCGACTTCTTTGCCTTCTTCGAAGCGACTCGTTCGCCTATTGCCGTTCGGTCAAGTTCCCTGTTAGAAGATAGCCATTACCAACCATTCGCAGGTATTTATTCCACTTATATGATACCTTATCTAGAGGATAAATACGAAATGTTACGTATGTTGGCATGCGCTATTAAGGCGGTATATGCCTCTGTTTATTATCGAGACTCTAAAGCCTATATGACCGCAACAAGTAATGTTATCGACCAAGAGAAGATGGCAGTTATCTTGCAGCAAGTGGTCGGTAAGAAATATGATAATCGATTCTATCCTAATCTTTCAGGCGTTCTTCGTTCTTTAAATTATTATCCAATAGGGGAGGAGAAAACCGAAGAAGGAATCGTGTCTTTGGCACTAGGATTAGGTAAATATATCGTTGATGGCGGTCAAACTCTACGTGTTTGTCCGTATCATCCACAGCATGTGTTACAACTAAGTGAACTGAAGTTAGCCCTCAGAGAGACCCAAACTCAATTCTATGCACTCGATATGCAGCATGTGGGGGAAGACTTTAAAGTGGATGATGGTTTTAATATTCTCAAACTCAATCTCAAAGATGCTGAGTCTGACGGAAGCCTCCTTTATATTGCTTCTACTTATTCTGTTGATGACGAAACAATCTATGATGGACTTTATGAAGGACGAAAGATTATATCCTGCTGTGGCGTTCTTCAACAGGGAGTTTTCCCATTACCAGAGTTGTTACAGATGGCTATGCGCTATGGTGCTGACGCTATGCGACGTCCTGTGGAGATAGAGTTTGCAGTCAATCTAAATGCTGATAAGACAGGAGAATTGTATCTTCTTCAGATCAGACCGATTGTTGATTCAAAGCAACGACTAGATGAAAACCTCTCTTCTATACCTGATGAACAATGTCTCTTACGCAGTCATAACTCTCTTGGACATGGTATATCGGATGATGTGATGGATGTGGTTTATGTCAAAACAGATAGCTCTTTCACTGCAAAAGATAATCCTATCATTGCAACAGAAATAGAAAGTATCAACCAAAAGTTCCTTGATCAGCACCTTAACTACATCCTTGTTGGTCCTGGTCGATGGGGTTCGAGTGATCCATGGTTGGGTATTCCTGTCAAATGGTCACACATTTCTGCAGCTCGAATCATTGTTGAAGAGGGACTAGAGAATTACCGCGTTGATCCGAGCCAAGGTACTCATTTCTTTCAAAACCTTACTTCCTTTGGTGTAGGTTACTTCACGATCAATCCTTATAAGGGTGATGGTTTCTATCAACGGAGCGTTCTTGATGCTCTTCCTGCTGTTGAGGAAACACAATGGGTACGCCATGTTCGTTTCCAAAAACCGCTTAAGATAATGATGGATGGTAAGAAACAAGAGGGGGTAGTGATGTTTTCTAAGGAGTAAAAAGGTATGTTGTTAAGTAAGATATGTTATGTTCTCCATTTTAAGGAGGCGTTTCCTTGCATTAAGAAGAGCCTCTCTTCCATCTCAAGAGAGGCTTCCTTTGTTGTGAAGAGAGCGTCTCTTTAATATCACCTATTAGTTAGTTCTATTTGAACAGAAGTATAATTATAGGGACAGATAAGGTTATCTGTCCCTTTTTTGTGGCATTATTTCAACAAGAATTAATCGTCTTTTACCTTATATAAATCTTACCATCTTCTTTCTTCTTGTCAGCTTTCTTCTTGTCTTCTTGGTATTTCTCAATTATCTCTTTGAGGTGTTTTTTAGACTTAGTGGTGATACATAGCACTCCACCCAAGCGTGGTGCAAACAGCTTCGTGACGCTTGGAGTCTTGATGACGGTGACACTTTGGATGTCATCTTTAGCTATATTGTCTATGTTACTGACCTCTACTCCATCCACCAGAATGACTGGTATGTTCAGAGAGTCTTGCTTCTCCGCCTTCTGCGCACTGATGTTTAGACTGAAGAGAAGGGCTACGATAAAGATAAAAGATTGTTTCATGCTCTGTTATAGTTTACTGTTAATAATGTTGCAAATATACTCTTTTTCTCGAAATAGACCTCTTTTCTATCAGAAAATATTTGCTATATGCTTGTAATTGATCGTTTTATGTAATCTTGAAGTACGACTTCAAAATTACATAAAATATACTGATAAGACAAGAGAAAAGAGTGTTTTTAAAGCGAAATCTATGTAATTTTGAAGTTGAACTCCAAATTTACATAGATTTTAAAAGGCTTTCTTTATCTGTAATCGGGCTTTTTTACTAATCCTCTGAACGAATAATCAGGGTGTAAAAGAAGATTGCGAAAGGTTATTCAAAGTAGAATGTGAGGGCTATCATCTTAGTTCGTGACTCGTTGACAGTGTTAGTGTACATGAGCATGTGCTTGTCTCTAAGGTTCTTGGAATGGTTTTTATCAAGGCTATTAGTGAGACTATACATGAATTTTAGCTCTGGTCTTAACTTAAAGTAAGGTAGATAAAAATCGCAGCCTAGTCCTACCTCGAGGAAGAAATCACTCTTTTTAAGTTTCAGATAGTCGTTGTCTTTACCCGAGAGATTCATCATTGGGTTTAGACCTAACATGACATAAGGGCGGTGGTTATTAAATCTTGGAGCCGCAGCGATGAGGTCGAAGGCACAAGAAACGTATGCGGTCTTCAACTCCTGCACCTGTTCTGTAGGCTCGCCGAGGCTGTTTAAGTCTGTAAGATTGCGGAAGGTAAGGTGCCGAGTACCGAAGTACATGGCAGGAGCAATGCGTAGTTGGAGGGTCTGGTTGAGGCGTAGTTCGCCCAAGACACCGACCGTGAAGCCCGCATCCCATCGGTCTTGATCGGCGGAGACAGTCTTTTCCACAGGTCCAGCACCATCCTCTAAGTCAATCATTTGAGGTCCAATATTATTCAATTCAATATCTTGCAAGTGTGTACCAACAAGTACACCGAAGTGGAAATTACGCAAGTCTGTATAGGGACGGTTCTGTACTTTCCGTTCCTGAGCACCGCTTGTTAGGACGATGACAAGCAGAGTTAATGATAATATAATTCTCTTCATCTTGTCTTCTTAAACGTGTTTTACCTCCTTTTTATTGTCTGTGTACCTACTTACTTGTAGGTATTCTGTATTCTAATACTTTGTTGGTAAAATATTACAATGCAATCTTTATCGCTTGAGACATTGGTTGAGAGAGATGGAAGAGGGCAATGTGAGAGATTGTTTGGATGTGATGTAAGATGTTAGTATGCTGTGTTTTATGTTAGATATAATAAGCTGTAAGAAGCGTAATTGTTCTATGAAAAGGCTTGTTGAAAAGCCCCCTTTTTCTATTTTTATGCCGTCTAAATATTTGTAATTTATCTCATAATCTTTAGGTATTAACGATTTTCTTTTTACCTTTGCACCATCAGAAGTAGGTATAGAAGCCTATTTATAGTACAAAAACATTATTAACATTAAAGACATTATATTATGGCTTACGTAATTGGCAACGATTGTATCGCATGTGGTACATGTATCGATGAGTGTCCAGTAGAGGCTATCTCTGAGGGCGATATCTATAAGATTGACGCTGACGCATGCACTGAGTGTGGTACTTGTGCATCAGTTTGTCCTAACGAGGCAATTAGTCTTCCAGAGTAAGGACACGACTGTTACTGATTAAATTCATAAGGCGAACCTTTCGAGGCTCGCCTTTTTTGTTGTATTGATGATGGCTCCTCTCATAAGAGAGGAGCGATTCGAAAGGTGTTTGTTTTATCTTCCATGCATGATACCAGAATCATTATCAGAGTTGGAAATACGTTTATTGATGCTTGATTTGCCTTTCCCATAATTCAAATTGAACGTGAAGTTAAGCAGAAGTATTCGCCTAAAACTCTTTGAGAAAGCCAGTTGACGATTAGGAGCGAGGCGTGACAAGTTATCCGTCTCATTTGAGTATTGTTTAGAGAAAGGTAATACCATGATAAGATTTAACGCCCATTTCTCTTTGTTATAACCTACTGATATGGAGTGATTCGCTTCTCCTTTAGTAAGAGTTTCACCCCATAATTCATTGTATCTAGTCTGTAATTCGGCTGTGAATACCCATTGTTTGTACATAACAAGTAGATTTCCATTCAGTCCCCAGTTCGAGAGTGTATGTGCGTAAGTATGCCCGTTACTGATGTACCGATTGAAGAATGGAGTAAGTTGTAACGATAACCAATCACCAAAGGGATGCAATCTTATGTCCATTTGGGTATGTAGTCTGTGGAAGTTCTTTTGGTTATCTATTGTCCTAACAAACTTTCCGTTGTCAATATAAGTCTCTTCCATGATAGGGTGAGAATCGTAACTATACCTTCCGAATAACGATAGATCGCACCATTTTGTGCCCCAGTTTAAGGTCAACTCATTCGATACGAAGGTGACAGACTTAAGGTTAGGATTGCCCTTCCTAAGCTGATATACATCGATATCCTGTGACACATTGCTCATGTCGGAGAGTGAAGGAGCATAAGCCGAAACGTATCCTTGATATTTTAAAGTTACGTTATTACAAGGTTGATAAGCGAGGGAGAGCTTTGGACGAAGGATGAACTTCGATAGCTTCTGATCGTGCTGATGGTTGTAAATACGCATCCCTCCCACCCCGAGAGTATAGGTAAGCTTGCCCAGTTTTGACATCCATTCAGAGTAAGCGTAGGTCTCTGCTGTATTCATATTTACCTGACTTTGGATGTTTCCATCATACGTGTTATTAGTGTACATCTGCGTATGCTTCAACCCTAACGATAGTTTACTATTCTTGAACATACGCTCATAAATGCCCTCACCTATTATGGAGTACTTGTTACCATCAGTAATGGAAGCAATCGTCTGAGTAGGTTGTGTGGTTGATGATAAGGTGTATGTACGCTGGCTATGGCTATTGATGTAAGTGCCAATTAGGTCGAAGTACAAGTGCTGGTTATGGGCAAGCTCAGTTTGAAAATACAAATCTAACGAGGGTGTGTTATCGTGTCCATGCCTAAAGTCGGTGATGTGGTAGGCATCAGTACCACGATAAAGCGTACTGATTCTATCCTCCATTGAGTTAGATTCTTTATTGTAGTAATCACGGAAGATAGCACTAATACTGCTTTTCTTAAACGAATAGTTGTACCACAGAGAGAAGCTCATATTATCAAACTTAACCTTTGTTGGCTCACCAATCTCTCTATTCTCTATGGTCTGATGAGGGTAGTGGTACTCCTCGTAGTTCTCTCTTTTCCACTTCAAATCACGCCTATTCCAATAGAAAGAAGACTTTATTTCGGATCTACCTTTGTGATAGTTGGCAGACAAAAGGTTGTCTCCATAGCCTAACATCGATAGTCCATCGGTGAGGTCACCATTGATGTTTCCACCTTTATTCTTATACTTCACAATGAAGTCGAGGACGGCTGCTGCACCATTAAAACGTAGTCCGGGCATATCGTGGTATTCTACCTTTACAATGTCTTGAGGGCGTAGGGCTTTAACTTCTTCTATCTTTACTGTGACACCATTAATGCGTAATTGAACTGCATCTCCAGTCGTCGTCTTGATGGTATTATCGATGGTGTTGACCCGAATACCAGCTAATTGCATGTTCTGTATGAGCATAACTCCGTTAGTAGAAGCCTTTAGCTGGAGTTTTGAAGGGGTAATAATACGCCGATCAATCTTCTGTATTTCACGCTTCCCAACCACTTCTACACCTTTTAACTCTTGTGTGGAAGGAGTCAGTTGAATCTTTCCAAGGTCGGTATTCCTTTGTGTGTTCTCCAGAGATACACGATAATCTGTATATCCAATATAGGTTATGATGAGTTCTTTGTGCCCATCGCTCTCCTCCATGGTAAGGTTAAATGAACCCTCATTGTTGGTTACTGTCTGTGTAATTGACGTTGTTTCATTGACCAACTTGACTACGGCACCAATGATAGGGGATGTTGTTTCGTCAGTAACTTGCCCTGTTATGACAACTTTTGCATGTAAGTTAACGTAAAAACTTAGTGCTGCAATGAACAGAATAAACCTTTTCATTTTAATTATATCTTATAGGTTATTAGATGAATCGTGACTCTGATTAGATACTAGTTAAGGGCATGCTAGTCTTTTGCTACTATTCTTTGAGAGTCGAAGATGGGGCAAAGGTAAAAAAAAACTATGGTATTACAAAGGATTTTCTCATATTTTTTTACATGATTATTGATGTTTTTGTTGTTGCTTGGTATTCAATGGGTTGCGCTATCCAAGAGGTGAATTTGATACAATCTAACCCCTAGTTACGCTCATACTCATACTTACGTAAACAAAAAAAGAGTTACAGAACAATCTGTAACTCCCATCTTTGTAGCGGGGGTGGGACCCGAACCCACGACCTCCGGATTATGAATCCGACGCTCTAACCAGCTGAGCTATCCCGCCATCCATGCGCTTTATTTCTTTAAAGCGGTGCAAAGGTATAGAAAAAAAATGATACTCACAAATGTTATTCGACTTTTTTATCATGATTATAAGGTTTTTGTTCGATAGCTGATAAGGGTTAAGAGAATCGCAGATAGAAGTTAATCGGAGTGGAGAAAATATGTGGGAATGATGATTCACCCTATTTGAATACTACGAGAGAAGTGTAGACAGGGGAAGAGGTTGTATCATCTTTATATTTGAAGTAAGCCCCTTCTCCATTTGAAGAAACGCCTAGTTTGATGTGAAAAGGGCGTTTCCTTCTTGTAAGGAGAGCCTCTTTTAAATTGCTGTTAGTAACTGATAGCAATGTAGATGAGTTGCACACCCATTTTTAGTTGGCGTTATTAAGACTTCGAGAAAAGAATAAAAATACTAAAAAAGACCTTTACTATGATATTTTTATGTACTTTTGCAAGTAAAATGAATGCGTGTAGACATTCTTAAGAACATCTCATGTTTCGTATTAAAAAGTTAGATATCTTCATTGCCAAGCAGTTTGGTATGCTCTTCGCAGGAACATTCTTTATCAGTTTGTTCGTGCTGATGATGCAGTTCTTGTGGCGTTATGTGGATGATTTGATTGGTAAGGGATTGTCAATGGAGGTGCTCGGACAATTCTTCTGGTATATGAGCTTGATGATGGTTCCACAAGCACTTCCACTTGCAATCCTCCTTTCTTCGCTGATAGCATACGGTAACCTTGGTGAGAGTTCAGAGCTTACTGCGATCAAATCGGCTGGTATTTCGTTGATTCAATCATTCCGTGGACTGATTGTTATAAGCGTTATTATTGCTGGAGCCTCATTCTATTTCCAGAACAATGTGGCTCCTATGGCACAAAAGAATATGGCTCAACTGCTTATTTCTATGCGACATAAAAGTCCAGAATTAGAGATTCCTGAGGGTGTTTTCTATGGTGGTATTCCACAAACAAACCTATATGTTGAGCGGAAAGATATGAAGAGTGGACACCTATATAATATAATGGTGTACCGCATGACAGATAGTTATGAGGATCAAGCAATCATCCTTGCTGACTCTGGAATGTTGCAGTCTACGGCTGAAAAGAAGCACCTCGTCTTGAACTTATGGAGTGGGGAATGGTTTGAGAATATGCGTTCGCAAGAGATGGGAAATAGTGCAAGTGTTCCTTACCGAAGGGAGACTTTCGCTCATAAACATATTGTATTGGACTTTAACGGAGACTTTAATCTGACAGATGTAGCGGGTATCTCGAGTGATGCACGTACAAAGAGTCTGGAAAAGATAAGCCATGACAAGGACTCGTTAGTGCATGTTTATGATAGTGTAGGACAGGCTTATTACAAAGATGCACAATCGCTTTATTACCCTGCTCCTAAGCTATCTTCTGCAGAAAAGAAGCAGGCTATTAAGATGGCAGATAACAAGAAGTTCGATATTGACTCATTGTTTAAGAAGCTCCCTGCAGACCAACGACGTATGGTCGTAGATCAGGCTTTGTCGACTGTTCAACAGGAGGTGAGCGACCTCGACTTCAAGTCTATGATCACCAGTGATGGCGATAAGATGATACGTCAACACGATATTGAATTTATCAATAAGTTCACACTTTCGCTTATTTGTATCGTCTTTTTCTTCATCGGCGCACCATTGGGAGCCATCATCCGAAAGGGTGGCTTGGGTATACCTATTATAGTGAGTGTGTTGGTATTCATTGTTTATTACATCCTTGATAACACGGGTTATCGCATGTCTCGACAGGGTGACTGGGCTATATGGTTTGGTCGTGGACTATCCATGGCAGTGTTAGTTCCGATGGCGGCATTCTTTACTTATAAGGCAAATAATGATTCGGCAGTATTCAATGCAGACGCTTATAGGAATGTTCTGAGGCGTATGCTTGGCTTGCGTATCAAGCGTAGTATAGCAAGTAAAGAGGTTATTATTCATGATCCAGACTACTTAAACATAGCGAACCGATTGAAGATCATGAATGGTAAGATTGCTGATTACGCTCAATCAAGAAATCTGAAAGCACTGCCAAATGTGGTTAAAGTGTTCTTCCGTTACCATGCCGATCATAACATCGAGAATATAAATGTAGAATTGGAGAGCATTATTGAAGAATTAGGAAATACTCGAAACAGAGTAATCCTCACCTCTTTAAATAAGTATCCAATCCTTGCTGTAAAAGCACATACACGTCCGTTTGATCGTAGATGGATGAATATAGCCTCGGTATTTATCCTTCCAGTGGGTATATTCCTATATATAAGAATGTGGCGTTTTAGGCTCCGTCTTTATCGCGATTTGCGTACAATCACAGCTTGTAACAACGAGATTATAGCAGAGATAGAAGCGCATGGAGGATGGGTGTTGAGAGTAGAAAACAATAATAATCAGTAACAAGATATGGAAGAGTTTAAACTTGATAGCATCGAAGATGCACTAAAAGATTTCCGTGAAGGAAAGTTTGTTATAGTCGTAGATGATGAAGATCGTGAGAATGAAGGTGATCTTATCATGGCGGCGGAGATGATAACACCAGAGAAAGTAAACTTTATGTTGAAGAATGCTCGTGGTGTCTTATGTGTGCCAGTAACTCTTTCTAGGGCTGATGAGTTGGACTTGCCACATCAAGTATCTGATAATACATCAATGTTAGGAACGCCTTTCACCGTGACAGTGGATAAGTTGGAAGGCTGCTCAACGGGCGTTTCTGCACATGATCGTGCTGCAACCATTAAGGCATTGGCAGACCCTAATTCAACTCCTCAAACCTTTGGTCGTCCAGGTCATATAAACCCTCTTTATGCTCAAGACAATGGTGTCTTACGCCGTTCTGGACATACAGAAGCAGCTGTAGATCTCTGTAAACTCGCTGGTTGTTTCCCTGCTGGTGTGTTGATGGAGATTATGAATGAAGATGGAACTATGGCTCGTATGCCTGATCTTCAGAAGCGTGCTAAGGAGTGGGGAATGAAGATTATCAGTATAAAAGATATCATTGCTTACCGATTGAAGAAGGAGTCTAGTATTGAGGTAGGTGATGAAGTGGAACTACCAACACAATATGGTTCGTTTCGATTGATACCTTTCCGTCAGGCAAATGGGTTAGAACACATGGCTCTTATAAAGGGTTCTTGGAAGGAAGATGAGCCTATCCTTGTTCGTGTTCATTCGTCATGTGCGACAGGAGATATTCTTGGCAGTAAGCGTTGTGATTGTGGGGAACAACTCCATAAAGCGATGGAAATGATAGAGAAAGAGGGTAAAGGCGTTATTATCTATATGCAACAAGAAGGGCGTGGTATCGGTCTGATGAATAAGATAGCAGCGTATAAATTGCAGGATGAAGGACTTGATACAGTTGAAGCTAATTTACATCTTGGCTTCCGACCAGATGAGCGTGATTATGGTTGTGGGGCTCAGATGCTACGCCATCTAGGTGTTCATAAGATGCGATTGATAACGAATAACCCAACAAAGCGTGTCGGTCTAGAAGCCTATGGACTTGAGATTGAAGAGAACGTAGCTATTGAAATCGAGCCAAATAAGTTCGATTATCGTTATTTAAAGACAAAGCGTGATCGTATGGGGCATGACTTGCACCTATAAACCTTTATAATCGCTAAGAGATAAAAGAGAGGGTGTGTCTATTTTGACACACCCTTCTTTTGTTTGTCTGATAATGTTAGTGATGTTAACGAAGTAAGATACCGAATGAGAGTGTTTTGAACTTTGGTCCATAGCCGTTACGCATTAAGTCGCATGGACTATACTTTACATAGAAGTCAGGACCACCATTAAAGTTGACAGAACACATAAAATCAATGGTCACAGGCTTCACGCGAACACCACTGTTTTCGTCTTCGATCTTATGTCCATCAAGGTTATAACGAGTCTTCAAGCTGCTATATGTGTTGAAATTTATAACAGGTCCGAGTGTAAAGCCAAAGTATTTCCCGTCATACTCGTAGGTGAGTGGGAAGTTAACACTAAAGACCTTAATGCGTGAGAACTTAGGGCTACTATTTGTGGGATAGCTGGTAAGTGACACAACGTTGTTATCTTTTACAAATCGTTGGTTGCCCGTAATGCGATAGTTGCGCCAGTCAACACCTACTCCTACAGAAAATTTATGATTGCTACGCCATGGCTTATATACCCAATCAGCAATAATCCACCATATCTCCCATGACTTGAAAGGTTGTATATCTGCAGCATGAGGAATCCCAGGCGCACTGTTGAAACCGAAAGCTAATCGAGTAGCAAACTCTAGTGTGCGGCTGCTATCCTTAGGCTTGTTAAACCCCGCAATAGAGAAATCCCATGATTTCTCATTGATTGACGAAGTGCTCACGTAGTTGCTATCCACCAATTGAATGGTGTTCACGTATCGGTAAGTGGGATTATTCTTACTCCCCAGCACCTCGATATGTTGTAGAGAATCGTTTGTGATAATCTTTACCTGTCGTGGTTCATCTACCGTTAGTGTGTCATTGATACTTACGGATGCGAGAGCAGATGAGCTGTAAACTAGCAACATGCTAAGTAAGATAGTTTTCATAAGCTTTGATTTTATTGTATTAATTTTTTAAGTTCTGTTATACTTGAAACCTTTCCTTCCATATAAACTAATGTGATGGTAAGTGTGCGCCCTCTTTGTTGTGTTAAATAACAGAGGTATTTGTGTAATGCTCCTTGCGCAGGTAAGGCGAGGATGAGCGTGAAGGTTCCCTTCTTCATAGTTTGTTCTGCTCCAATAGCATTCTTATGGTCTCGTTCGACCAGTTCGAACACTGTTGTACGTTGCTGTTCAGAAGCTTTGAAGCGAATGCTATGATAGTAATCAAGTTTATACTTACTGATAGCTCTTCCTTTTGCTCTCACATCAATTAAATCACCATGAGGCACTATCTTCCCTTGAAAGAGAGGAGTAACATTCAGACCTTGCTGTGCATGAATGCAAAGTGAGGTAAACATCAGTAGTAATATCAAGCATAATCGTTGTTTCATAACGTTTACTTTATTAGTTTCTATTTATTGATGAAAGATGTCGTGCAACTGATCATCTATGTCGGTAGCATCTTCTTGTTGCAAGTCTTGTAGCGTTCCAATAATCTCTTTTGTTACCTGTTGTGGATCAGTGATGTGTTTGCCATAGATGTATGCTTCGCAGTAATCTTGCCGTTGAGCATGCCATACCATACTTCCAACTGCCAATAAAATGATTATTGAAGCAGCTATACCTATCAGTTTCCTATGAAGGAGGATAAACGTTGCTTGTTTCTTCTGATGCACTTCCTTCTGTTTGGATTCCATGAGTGTACTTATCGAACAAAACATTTCTTTCAGAGGAAGTAGCTCTGCTGTCACTTTCTCGTATCTAAAATAATCGTAGAGTCGTCTTTCCTCGTCAAGTGAAGTCTCCCCTTCCATGAAGCGACTTACCAGTTGTTTTATATCTTCGTATTTGTTCATTCCCATTCAGTTTTTAGAAATTGATTCTTAATAGCATGGCGAGCGCGGCTTAGAGCCTTCCTTACTGCAGTCTCCTTACTGCCCGTGAGTTTGGCAATATCGTTAATCTCCATTCCCTCCATGTGCCGCAGTCGCATGATAGTTTGCTGCATTGTAGGTAATGTGTCAATGAGAGCAATTACCTTTTCGTATCGTTCGTCGGCTTTTTCCTCCTCATTAGGAATGGTTTCATTCACTTCAGTTGTGTAGTGATGTCGGCGAAGAATGTCAATGCAATGGTTCTTCAACAGTACCGAAGCGAGAGGAGACATCGGGAGATGTAGCGTGTCAATTAGTTGCCAAAGCTTCAGTAGTACGTCTTGCACAGCATCTTCTGCCTCATCATTGTCCTTTAGATAGTTACGGGCAATGGCGAGCATCTGTGGTCGTACCAGCTTCACCTCTTCTTTGTACTCGTTGATGGTCATGACTTCTTTTCGTCTTTGCTTATAATACGTAATAAGTAGGTTTTTGTGACATCAAAGGTTCAACTTTTTTCTCATTCTTACAAGTAAAGCATAAAGAAATTATTTGAGCTATATATATAATAAGGTGTGTTTCCTCTTTACGTCTATCTTTTCAGTATGGCTTTCAACTTGTGTCTAGCTTTCAAGTAGACTTACAAAAAGACAGTCTGCTTATTCTGCTAATATAACAAAAAGTTGTCTAGTTAAATTGGAAGAGTTCATCAGAAAGTTAATGTGTCATATTATACAGGTGTGTATAAAGAGTCCTACAAGTTTGTATAACAAATTATACAAACGTGTATAATAATTGTCCCCAAGTATCTGATGATAATTATCAAAACGATAGTGAAAACGATAATTATATGAAATAAAGATGGAAAAATTACGTTATAAGAACAATAATGCGTAATTTTGTATTCGATATTCATTAGGCAAGATTATATATATGGCACAACTATCAGATCGTCTGAATCGACTAGCACCATCAGCAACGTTGGCAATGTCACAGCGTAGTAATGAGATGATGGCACAGGGTATTAACGTTATTAATATGAGTGTTGGTGAACCCGATTTTATGACTCCAGATCATGTGAAAGAGGCTGGTAAGAAAGCTATAGATGATAATTTTTCAAAGTATTCACCTGTTCCTGGTTATCTCTCTTTGCGTAAGGCGATAGCAAATAAGCTCAAACGTGAAAATAACCTTAACTATTCTACATCTGAAGTAATTGTTGGTACGGGTGGAAAACAAGGCGTTTGTAATACAATCTTAGCTCTTGTTAATCCTGGTGATGAAGTTATTATTCCTGCTCCTTATTGGGTAAGTTATCCACAGATGGTAAAGTTGGCGGGGGGAGTACCTGTCATTGTTCCTGCAGGGATAGAGCAAGATTTCAAGGTAACAGCTAATCAGTTGAAAGTTGCTATTACATCGAAAACGAAACTCATCATACTCTGTTCCCCAAGTAACCCCACTGGTAGTGTTTATACAAAGGAAGAGTTGGAGGCATTGGCAAAGATAGTTTTAGAACATAATGACCTCTTTGTTCTCTCTGATGAGATATATGAACACATTAATTATATAGGATGTCATGCAAGTATTGCAGCTTGTGAAGGAATGAAGGAGCGCACGATTATTTGTAATGGTGTTAGCAAAGCATATGCCATGACGGGTTGGAGACTCGGGTGGGTAGCTGCTCCTGAGTGGATAATCAAAGGCTTGAATAAATTGCAAGGTCAGTATACTTCTGGTACAAGTAGTGTTAGTCAGATAGCTGCTCTAGCAGCTTATGAAGGTGATCAAGGATGTGTAGAAGATTTCCGCAAGGCTTTTCAGCGTCGTCGTGATTTAATAGTTTCTCTGGCGAAGGAGGTTCCAGGATTAGAGGTAAACGTTCCTGAAGGGGCTTTCTATTTATTCCCTAAGTGCTCAAGTTACTTTGGTAAGACTGACGGAAAGCATGTAATTAATAATTCAACGGATTTTGCTTTGTATCTTCTCGAAGAAGGTCATGTAGCGACAGTCGCTGGTGATGCATTTGGTTCGTCTGATTATTTTCGTATGAGTTATGCGACCAGTGACGACAATATCATCGAAGCTCTTTCACGCATAAAGGAGGTATTGTTGAAACTGAAATAGTAAATGATTAAATCGTAAGAAAGCAAGGTTAGAGGTTATATAACTATAATTGTTAAATGTTATTAATCGTAGTTTTAGTTCCTCATTAATTGTTATCTTTGCGGAAATAAGATGATGCTGTGACACGTATCTAATGGCATTGTCTCACACAAACAATTAAAAATCAGAAAGATATTAACAATTTAATTCATTAATAACTAAAAATTAAAATTTCATCAAATTATGGCAACTACACAACAAAAAGCAGCCCCAAAGAAGAAATCTGAGGGCTTCACAGGAGTTAGAGGTGCATTCTGGGTTATCGTCGTTTGCGCTATCGTTGCATTCACATTGTTCTTCACTTGGTTCGGTAATGATATGCACTTCCAAGATGGAGCAGCACGTGAAAACCCAGCAGACGTTTGGGGTACTATCTTTAAGGGTGGTGTCGTCGTTCCTGTAATCCACACTCTCTTACTCTCAGTACTTGCTATGTCTATTGAGCGTTGGATGGCTTTGAAGACAGCATTCGGTAAGGGTTCTCTTCCAAAGTTCGTAGCAAACATTAAGGCTGCTCTTAATGCTAATGATCTTGCAAAGGCTAATCAGCTTTGCGATCAGCAGAAGGGTTCTGTTGCAAATGTCGTTAAGGCATCTTTGAATGCTTATAAGGACATGGAAACAGGTGCTAATGCTAATCTTAAGAAGGCACAGAAGGTTGCAAAGATTCAGCAGGCTCATGAGGAAGCAACTCAGCTTGAGATGCCAGTTCTTACAATGAACCTCCCTATCCTCGCAACGATGGTTACACTTGGTACTCTTACTGGTCTTCTCGGTACTGTAACTGGTATGATCAAGTCTTTCTCTGCTTTGTCTGCAGGTGGTGGCGCTGACTCTGCTGCTCTTTCTGCTGGTATTTCTGAGGCGTTGATCAATACTGCATTCGGTATTGGTACATCATGGTGTGCAGTAGTTTCTTACAACTTCTTCTCTAATAAGGTTGATAAGTTGACTTATGCCCTCGACGAGGTTGGTTATTCTATCGCTCAGACATACGAAGCAAACCACACAGACGAGGCTTAATTTTTGCTAACCCTTTAAATATTTATCACTATGGGTAAAGTAAAAATTAAGAAGAGCGACGTTTGGATTGATATGACGCCTATGTCAGACGTTATGACCCTGTTGCTTACCTTCTTTATGTTGACTTCTACATTCGTTAAGAATGAGCCAGTGAAGGTAAATACTCCAGGATCTGTATCTGAGATGAAGGTGCCAGAGAACGGCGTCCTAACTATTCTCGTTAGTCCTCAAAAAGGACCTAATGGAACACCTACTGGCGAAGGCCAGGTGTTTATGAGCTACGATAATACAAATGAGCTTGGTCAAATTATAGACCAAATGGCACCAGATTTGACTCCTAAAATGAAGAAAACATTCATGGCAGAGTCTACATTTGGTACTCCACTTGATAAGTTGGCTGCATATCTTTCTAAGCCTGCAGCTGAACGTAGCAAAGAGCTCCCAAAGATGGGTATCCCTCTCGATAGTATCCAGGGACAGGAGATGACAGAATTTCAGCAGTGGGTTAACGCAGCCCGCCAGGTGAATCCAAAAGTTAGACTTGCTATCAAGTCTGATGGAAACTCTCCTTATGGAACGGTTAAGAAGGTAATGAGCGAACTCCAAGATATGGATGAGAGCCATTACTACATGATCACACAGTTGGACGCTAAAAAGGCTGCTCAGGCAGCTGGTAAGTAAAAGGAGGTCTAAGACATGGATATGATGGAAACAGGAAAAAGCGGAGGCGGTAAGCAGAAGAAGATGACTGTACGCGTAGACTTTACGCCTATGGTGGATATGCTTATGTTGCTTATAACCTTCTTCATGCTTTGTACCTCACTTAGCAAGCCTTCAACTATGGAGTTGACTATGCCAAGTAATGATAAGATTCAGGACGATACCAAGAAGAATGAGGCCAAAGAGTCACACTCTATTACGATTTACATTGCCGATGGGGACAAGATTTTCTATGGTAATGGTAAACCAGAGTATGATAACGCAAATTGGTTGCATGCTGCTGATTGGAGCAATACTTCTAAGGGTATCCGATACGTTCTCCAGCATAAGCAAGTAGGTGATCCTTCAACAGGTGAGGCTATTTCACTCCCATATCAAGATATGGAGATTGCTGTGAAAGAATTGGATCGTAAGAAAGCTGCGAACCCAGCTGCTTATCCAGATAGTGTTTATCAGTCTGAGATTGCTCAAATAAAGGGTGGTATGATTAATGGCAAGAAGGTATCTACAATGACTGTTATTATCAAACCGACTGATAAAGCTTCTTATCGTCATTTGGTTGACATCCTCGATGAAATGCAGATTTCATACATTGGAACTTACGTCATTGACAAGCTGACAGACCAAGACAAGGCTCTCTTAGCCAAGAAGGGTATTAAGGCTTAATCACTGATTCGTAAACAATTAAAGAAAGAAGAACAATGGCAAAAATAGATCTATACGATCCTAAATGGGTCGAGATGGTATTCGCTGAAAAGAATAAGGAATATGGTGCATATAAGCTTCGTAAGTCTGTTTCACAGCGTAATATCAAAGCATTAGCTATTCTGCTTATTGCTGCATTCCTCGGTGGTGGTTACTTAGCATACCAGATCAAGAAGCACAATGATGACTTAGAAGCTCAACGTGCATATGCAGCTAAGATGGAATTAGCTGCTCTTGAAGCAGCAAAGAAGGAGCAAGCTGAACGTAAGAAACAGCAGAAACAGCCAGAGCCAAAGAAAATTGAACCTGAAAAGGTTGTTCCTGAGACTCGTGCTACTGTTAAGTTTACAGCCCCTGTCATCAAGGATGATAAGGATGTAAAGGAAGAGATGCCACCTATGGTCAAGATGAATAAGGAGACCAAAGCTGTCGGTGTTGAGACGAAGGAAGGTACGGATAACCGTACTGAAACTGCAGCTCGTACAACCGTAGCTACTCCTGAGCAGATTGTGCCAAAGATTGAGAAACCTGTTGTTGAGGCTCCAAAACCAGAGCCAAAAGAAGAGGTTGAAAACAAGATCTTTACTGTGGCAGAGCAGATGCCTTCATTTAAGGGTAATGTTAATGCATGGTTGAGCTCTCACCTTCAGTACCCTGCAGTTGCTGCAGAGAATGGTATTCAAGGTCGTGTTATCGTTAAGTTCGTTGTAGGACGTGATGGTGGTGTTAGTCAAGCTCAGGTTGTTCGTGGCGTTGACCCATCACTCGATCGTGAAGCTCTTCGTGTTGTAAACAGCATGCCGAAGTGGAATCCAGGTATGAATAACGGCCAAGCTGCAAACGTTTGGTTCACTCTACCTATTACGTTCAAATTGCAGTAAAAGCAAATTATATGAAAAGATCCAGATTCTACATCATAGTAGGATTGATGCTTAGCCTTAGTTTTCTTCTGTCCTCTTGTGGACAGAAGAGAGCTAAAGACGGCAGAACAGATACACCGACGTCAGGGACGATTAAGTTCGCCTCTGACGAAAGTTTTAGTCCTATTATTGAGGAACTGTTGCAGACGTATCAGTTCCGTTACCCGCAAACCCACTTATTGCCTATATATACAGACGATAATACAGGTATGAAACTGATCCTCGATCAGAAGGTTAATCTCTTCTTTACCTCACATGCTTTGACAAAAGGAGAAGATGCTATATTACGAGGGAAAGGTCCTATTCCAGAAGTTTTTCCAATAGGATATGATGGAATTGCTTTCATTGTTAATCGTGCAAATAATGATTCATGTATGACGGTTAATGATGTGAAGAAGATTCTCAGCGGACAGATTGCAAATTGGAAGCAGTTGAATCCTAAGAACAATCAAGGTAATATTGAAGTTGTTTTTGACAATAAGGCTTCAGCTACTTTACATTATGTAGTCGACTCCATTTTAGGTGGAAAAAATATCAAGAGTGCGAACATTGTTGCAGCAAGCAATAGTAAGTCTGTTGTTGATTATGTTCATAAGACTCCCAATGCTATAGGTGTTATTGGTTCGAATTGGTTAAATGATCATCGAGACTCAACCAACACCACATTTAATAAGAATATAACTGTGGTTGGGCTCTCAAAGGCGACCATAGCACAGCCAGGCAATAGTTGGCAACCCTATCAGGCTTATCTTTTAGATGGTAGATATCCGTTTGTTCGAACAATTTATGCTATTGTGGCTGATCCTCATAAGGCCTTGCCTTGGGCATTTGCAAACTTTGTGACTAATCCTATTGGTCAAAAGATTATTTTTAAAGCTGGTTTGCTTCCTTATCGTGGTCAGATAAACATCAGAGAAGTCGAAGTTAAGACTCAATAAATGGCTAAATTTTGATAGGAACTAAGCGATTGTTAGAAGTTAGGTGAATAATAAAAATTGCAGTTTGATTAGTTTAATGTTATTGTTAGGATGATTATCTTTTATTAGTTGTATAAATGTTATCATCTCTTATAAATGGTTATATTAATTTCTTATAAGCAATTTCACTTAAACCATATCGTTTAAAATACATCTTAAGGATAGATTTCATTCGTATTAAACATTTAAAAGAGAGAATTATGAAAACAAAGAAATATTTAGTAGCTGGAGCTTTGATGTTGGTTATGTCATCTCCAGCAATGGCACAGGAGGTTAATTATGCTGAGGCTTTAAAGCCTATTGTTGCTGCTCTTGAAGCAGCACCTAATGATCCAAAGGCTGCTAAGGATCTCATCAAGGAGTATCAGAAGACTTTCAAAAAGAATGAGGAAGCTATGGTTGCCTTGGGTAATGTTTACCTTTTACAGCACAATTATGATCAGGCATCAGCGATAGCACAGAGCGTGATTGATAATAAGAAGTTTAATGGCGCTTTGGCTTATATTCTTCGTGGTGATATTGCTGCTTTGAAGGATTCTGTTGGTAATGCAGGTGCAGCAGCAGCAGAATATCAGACTGCAATCAGCCTTGATCCACAGAATGTAACGGCTTACGAGCGTTATGCTAAGGTATATCGTCATGTGAATGCAAAGGTTGCTGTTGCAAAGTTGGAGGAACTTCGTAAAATAAAACCAGATTATCCAGTTGAAGCTACCGCCGCAGAGATTATGCTTAATGATGGTAAGTATGCAGAGGCTTTGAAATGGTATAATATGGCTAATCCTGCCAACATGTCAGAAGATAACTTCTATAACTATGGTTTTGCTGCTTATATCACCAAAGATTATAGCAAAGCCTTGGATGTAGCAAAGCAAGGTCTAACAAAGTTCCCTGGTAGCGAATATCTCAGTCGTATTGCTATGATGGCTGCAGTTGAGTTAAAGGACTATCCACAAGCAGTTAACTTTGCAAATGCTGTGTTTGTAGGTAAGGGTAAGAAGGTTTCAAATGATTATGACATGTATGCGAAGGCTCTCTGTGGTAATAAGCAGTATGATGAAGCGGTTGCAGCTGTTAATAAAGCTCTCGAACTTGATGCTAATAACCTAGAGCCAATGAAGACTCTTGCTGCAATCTATGTAGCTCAGGGTAATGACGATAAGGCTCTTGAAGTACAGCAGGATTATCTTTCAAAGAGTAAGAAAGCAACCAATAATGATTGGGCATCACTTGCCAATACTTATGTAACAAAGGCTGAAGGCATTACAGATCGTGCTGCGAAGAATGCTGTGTTAGCGAAGGCTTTTGATGTATATGAGCAGATGGTAACAAAGTTCCCATCAATCTCTGACTGGGTATGGTTGAATCAAGCAAATGTAGCCCAACTGATGAATGACCCTGATAAGGTGGCTGCTATCTATCAAAAAGTTGCTGCTTTCGAGGAAGCTAAGCCAAATCTTGATGAAGATAGTAAAGCTTATTTAGAGGGTGCTTACTATGGTCTTGGTTTCTACAACTCAAAGAAAGGCAATAAGGCAGCAGCTGACGAGTACTTCCAGAAGGTATTAAAGGTTAATCCAAACAATGAGAATGCAAAGAAGGCTTTAGGTATGTAATATCTGAAACAATCAATATCTATGAGGGCGATAGTCATTATGACTATTGCCCTTTTTCGATTTACTCTCTTTTAGAATAGTCTGTTTTATGTGTGAATCAAGCTGTTTGGTAAGGCTTCATATACATTATTTGTACAAGAGCATGAGTTTAAGTATTTTATATAAAACCCCTAATTTAGTTTTAATACTATTTGCTGTCACTTTTAAAATTTAAATTAATAATCCCTTTATCAGCTGGTTGTAAATAATAAAAGAATGATAGTAGTGAAGGCAAAATTACTTCTTTGCATATTACCTAACTCTTGTTTTTGTATAAGCCTTTGCTGGATTTAGTGCTATACTCAATATTTCTTTTAATCATATCGTTCTATGATATGTTTATTATTTCTACCTTTTGTTTGTGTTAAATAAGCATTTTGTAACTTCTTGATAATCAGTATTTAGAATTGAAGATAAATTCTTTTATAAGCGAATTAGAACTTTCTCAGCAGAGAATTGGATAACCTTATTATGTGTACGTAAATATTACCTAGGAATGAACGATTAGTATTCTTTCCTCCTAAAGAACATCTAATGTAAGACAGTTGTAGCTATTGTATGAATAGTCTTGCGATGTTTTCGTTTTTAAAACGCCTATTGCTAATCAAAATGTAAGGGATAATCTATTACCAATCTATCATGATTATTGGTTTTTGCAATGTAATTACAAAAGCCTATCACTATGTATTCTCATTAATTTTGTGTATCTTTGTGCTCGTTAGCAGATATTTACATATAAAAGAGAATAAGCACATTGAAAGCTGAAAAAAAGATTATTCCATGGGCATGGATACCTTCGCTCTATTTTGCTGAAGGGCTCCCTTACATAGCTGTGACTGTTTTATCAATCCAAGTCTATATGCAGTTAGGCTTGTCAGATGCCGAAGTAACATTCTATACTTCATGGCTATATCTTCCCTGGGTCATCAAACCTTTGTGGAGTCCTTTCCTCGATTTGATTAAGACGAAACGTTGGTGGATAGTCGTTATGCAGCTCCTTATTGGTGCTGCCTTTGCTGGAGTTGCCTTCACCGTGAATACATCTTTATGGTTACAAGGCTCTATCTGCTTCTTTTGGTTACTGGCTTTCAGTAGTGCAACACACGATGTTGCAGCTGATGGGTTCTATATGATGGGACTTAATCAGCACGATCAAGCCTTCTTTGTGGGTATTCGTTCAACTTTCTATCGCATATCTATGCTTGCTGGGAAGGGTGGGTTGATAGCCTTAGCAGGTCTTTTGCATAAGATAATGAGTATTCAACTTTCATGGGCATTAGTCTTTTATGGTCTGACTGCATTGTTTATTGGTCTTTCTTTGTACCATCGTTTTATTCTTCCAAACCCATCAGAAGATACAGATAAGGTCAGCGTCTCAAAGTCCCAACTCCTCTTGGATTTTGGTCGCACGTTTGTTTCCTTCATTCGAAAAGACCAATCGTTAATAACGATAGCCTTCCTTCTTCTCTTTCGTTTGCCAGAAGCCTTGATTACTCCCATCTCTCAGATATTCTTGCAAGCCCCAGTTGCTAAAGGAGGATTAGCATTATCAGAGATAGAATTTGGTGCAGTGAATGGTTTTGTAGGTGTTTTTGGACTTCTATTAGGTGGTATCATAGGTGGAATGATGATTAGTCGTGATGGGTTGAAACGCTGGTTGTGGCCAATGACAGCAGCAATCACATTACCTAATATTGCTTATGTTTATTTGGCTTACATGCTCCCAGATAGCATTGTTGCCATCAGTATTGCTGTATTTATTGAGAACTTTGGTTATGGCTTTGGCTTTAGTGCTTACATGCTATTCATGATTTATTTCAGTCAAGGTGAGCACAAGACTAGTCATTACGCTTTGTGTACAGGCTTCATGGCGCTTTCCATGATGATACCAGGACTATTTGCTGGAGCCTTAGCAGAGACTGTTGGCTATCGTTGGTTCTTTGTTATAGTGATGATTGTCTGCGTATTCCCATTCCTTGTAGCCCATCAACTGCGCATCGAAGGGAACTTTGGCAAGAAAGAGTAGGGGAATAATTGAATGTTAACATAAGGCTATTTTCCCAAGAAATACTAAGTCCTATGTTATGCTGTCAATACTTAATTCCTGAAGAATTCAGCTCATGATAAGGAGTGTTATCCACTCCTATCACTTTTAATAGGCTGTCGGTTGTATAATACTTAAGTAATGTTTTAATATCCCACTAATGCTCTCAAAATCAGCTTTCTATCATCAGTAATTTGGGTTCAAACTATCTTCTGTTTTTGAATTATGTATCTAAACAAAACAAGTAGACGCCCTTCTTGAGATGAGGAGAGCCTCTTTTCACATCAAAGAAACGCTCTTTTCAAATTGAAGAAAGGCTTTCCTCTTTTTTATTTCTTGGTACATTGTTAACGAGATATTGCTTTGTTACACATGTACTCATCCCTTGCTTCTTTATATTTTGGCTATTATTAGAAACTTCTTCTCCTTAGTATAAACCTCATTTGTTGTTCTTTGGATTTCTATAAGATGATATCTTTTCTTACTTATGTGCATTGTTTTGAGGGGTACTAATTGGTATTAAAGCATACAATCTGGTGTTAAGTTGCTGTTACTTAACTTACTCAATAGAATCTCCATCAATCTTGGAAGTGCATATTCTACAATCTTTTTTGTAGGAACCCATATAAAGTCAGCAGGCAGAGTGGGGCGTTCTTGTGGTGCCCAATAATATAGATTTGTAAAAAGAACTTGGTGGGTAAGAACGTGTTTCACGTCTTTACAAACTTCTATGGCATTCTTTTTCCAATCCTTTTCAGTCTGTTTTGTGAGATGATATGCCTGTGGTAGTTCCCAAAGTCCTTGCCATATATCTCCCGCGCCACGCTGATGTAAAGCAATCTCATTATTGTATTGGATGTAAAGATAGGTCAATTTACGCTCTTTTTGTTTAATCGTCTTACTTTTAACAGGTAATAATTGAATACGCTGTTCACGATAAGCAACGCAAGACTCACATAAGGGACAAACTGCGCAATGAGGGGAAGTTGGTGTACATTGAATGGCTCCAAAGTCCATGATGGCTTGGTTATATCTTGCTGAATTCTGCGTTGGCAAGAGTGATTGTGCTAGCTCTTGAAACTCCTTCTTTCCCGATGTCGTGTCTATAGGAGTATCGATACCTTTAAATCGAGCAAGTACCCGATAAACATTCCCATCCACTACTGCCACCGCTTCATCAAAGGCGAAGGAGGCAATAGCAGCAGCGGTATATTCTCCCACACCCTTTAGTTTCTTTAGTTCTTTGGAAGTTTTTGGAAACCCCTTTCTATCGACCACTTGTTGGGCTGCTTTATGTAGATTTCTTGCACGTGAGTAGTAACCTAATCCTTGCCAAGCCTTTAGAACCTCGTCCTCAGAAGCATTAGCTAAGTCGTAGACAGTAGGCCATTGTTGTATGAAACGATGCCAATATGCCATGCCCTGTGCTATGCGAGTCTGTTGTAAGATGACCTCACTAAGCCATATCGCATAGGCATCTTTTGTCTCGCGCCATGGTAATGGGCGCTCGTTATTATCGAACCAAAGTAATAGAGATGATGCAAAATTCATGAAGCAAAGGTAGTTAAAAAGTAGAAAAAGAATGAAAACAAATAAGATCATTTGTTGTTATCTTCATTATTATTTTCTACTTTTGTCCCATTAAGTAGTGATAAATTAGAGGTTATAAAGATGAAGCGAAATATCAAAACTATGCTTATGGGTGTAGCAATAGTTGCTGCAACGATGTCCGTTAGTTCCTGTTCTACACGTGAGTCAGCTATTAATGACTTACAGAACTTCTCGTATGAATTGCGTGATAATAGCCAATACTATACAGCAAAGAAATGGAAGAAAGCTGTTAACAAATTTGGTAAGATTCGTCGTAGAATAGCCCGTCATGACTATACTGTGGCTGAACGTCAGCGTATAGGAAAGCTCGAAGGCGATTGTGCTCGTTATATGGCAAAGGGTGCAAAAGATGGCGTTTTGGATCAGATACTAGGGATTGGCAGCGAGATCCAAGGTATTTTAGATGCCATTGGTATCAAACGTTAGAGGTAGTTAAAAGCGGTAGACTAGTAGCTAATTTGATATTACACAATTAGTTGATAGGTTTTAGTTTTTTTTGAGATAAAATGTTGCTTAGTCGCTTATAACTTAGTAACTTTGCAATTCAAATCCATAAAATGTTTTACAATGGCTGGTACAAAACAAATCAAGACTGCGCTTATCTCGGTCTTTCATAAGGATGGGCTTGAGGATTTACTCAAGAAGTTAAATGCCGAAGGGGTTAAGTTTCTTAGTACTGGAGGTACACAAGAATTTATAGAGTCACTAGGTTATGAATGTGAGAAGGTAGAAGATGTTACTTCTTATCCATCCATCCTTGGTGGTCGTGTAAAGACGTTACATCCGAAAGTCTTTGGTGGTATTTTGGCACGTCGTGATAATGAAGGTGACCAGAAGCAGATGGCAGAATATGATATTCCTGCAATCGATTTAGTTATTGTAGACTTGTATCCTTTTGAACAGACAGTTGCTAGTGGAGCTAGTCCAGAGGATATTATTGAGAAGATAGACATTGGCGGAATCTCTTTAATTCGTGCTGGTGCAAAGAACTTCAAAGATGTAGTCATCATTCCAAGTAAGGCTGAATATCCTGTGTTGTTACAGGTACTCAATACGAAAGGAGCACAAACAGATGTGGAAGACAGAAAGATGTTTGCAGAGCGTGCCTTTGGTGTTAGTAGTCATTACGATACGGCTATTCACTCTTGGTTCGTTGCTGAGTAAACATATAAGAGTCGCTTTTTAAGAGAGGAACTTCTTGACAAGAAGGAATACTCTAAATAGAAATATACACTTACAAAACATATATTAATGGGATTATTTTCATTTATCCAGGAGATTGCTATGGACCTGGGAACGGCCAACACAATCATTATCAGTGATGACAAGATTGTGGTAGATGAGCCGTCAGTCGTAGCTTTGGATCGTCGTACAGATAAGATGATTGCGGTTGGTGGAGACGCAAAGATGATGTACGAGAAAGAGCACCCTAACATTCGTACTATTCGACCTCTACGTGATGGAGTTATCGCCGATTTTACTGCTTGTGAGCAAATGATGCGTGGCTTGATAAAGATGGTTCATAGTGGTAACCGATTCTTCTCTCCATCATTAAGGATGGTAATTGGCGTTCCTTCTGGGTCCACAGAAGTTGAGTTGCGTGCTGTTCGTGACTCTGCAGAACATGCAGATGGACGTGATGTATATCTAATCTTTGAACCAATGGCTGCCGCTCTTGGTATGGGATTAGATGTAGAAGCTCCAGAGGGAAACATGATTGTTGATATTGGTGGTGGTAGTACAGAGATTGCCGTTATATCATTAGGTGGTATCGTTTGCAATAACTCTATTCGTGTTGCAGGCGATGACCTCACAGCTGATATACAGGAATATATGAGTCGTCAACATAATGTGAAGGTCAGTGAACGTATGGCAGAACGTATCAAACTTCATGTTGGCTCAGCCCTTACAGATCTAGGAGATGAGGCGCCAGAAGACTACATTGTGCATGGTCCTAATCGTATTACAGCTCTCCCAATGGAGGTTCCTGTATGCTATCAAGAGATTGCACATTGTCTTGATAAGACTGTTGCTAAGATCGAGAATGCAGTTCTTTCAGCATTGGAGAATACACCACCAGAGCTTTATGCAGATATTGTTAAGAACGGTATTTACCTTAGTGGTGGTGGTGCATTACTACGTGGTATCGATAAGCGACTTACTGATAAGATTAACATTCCATTCCATATTGCCGAAGACCCATTGCACAGTGTGGCTAAGGGAGCAGGCATTGCATTGAAGAACGTAGATCGTTTCTCGTTCTTAATGAGATAACAATCATCGTTCATGCACAATCTGACAGAGTTCCTTGCTAGGTACAAGCATTGGTTCTTGTTCGTTGCCCTGGAAGTCTTGAGTATGGTTCTTTTGTTCCGATTCAATGACTATCAGGGCAGTGTGTGGTTCACATCTGCCAACTATGTTGCTGGTTTGGCGTATGAGGCGAGTTCGAAGGTTACGTCCTATCTTACTATGGGTGAGGTGAATGAAAGACTGACTAAACGCAACTTGGAGTTAGAACATCAAGTACGTGAACTATCCTCTCAACTTTATGATAAGACGAGAGATTCAACCTTCTTACGTGGTCAGTATCGTTTCCTTTCAAAGTTTCGTCTGATACAAGCAAAGGTTGTTTCCAATAGTCTGGATAGACCAGATAACTTTATTACAATAAATAAAGGAACGTGGGATGGCGTTAGAAAGGATATGGGAGTAGCCTGTGGTAATGGTGTTGTGGGTATTGTCTATATGGCTGGTATTCACTATGCTGTAGTAATTCCTGTGCTTAACTCCAAATCGAATATTAGCTGTTCTATTCAGGGAAGAGACTACTTTGGGTATCTCCATTGGAATGGTGGCGCAACAGATATGGCTTATCTTGATGATGTCCCACGTCATGCTAAATTTAAGTTAGGCGATCGTATTGTAACGAGTGGTTACTCTTCTGTGTTCCCCGCAGGCGTGTTAGTCGGTAAGATAAAGCATGTCTATAATTCTGAGGATGGACTTTCTTATCGTCTAGCCATAGAGTTGTCAACCGATTTCGGAAACCTTCGTGATGTTTGTGTCATCGATGATGCATCCATTAGAGAGCAGCGACAGGTTATCAAGGCAGCACAAGATTCTATCAAGCCAATAGAAGATCAGAATGCGAACCAAGGTGAGTAAGGTATAGAAACGAGTTTTTATTTGATGTAAAGTAGGACTTCCGTGTGGGAAAGAAACCATCTGGCAGTTCTTTTATATAATAAGGTAAGAGAGAATGAATGTAGATTTCTTAAAACGATTACTATGGTTTTTGGTGCTAATAGTAGCACAGGTGTTTGTTCTTAACCACATCCATCTGTTTGCTGTTGCCACACCATTACTATATGTATATTTCGTTCTCTTATTCCCACGTAACTATCCCCAGTGGGCTATATTGTTGTGGGGCTTTTTGATGGGAGTTATCATAGATACATTCTCCAATACGCCAGGTGTAGCCTCTGGTGCGCTTACCTTCATTGCAGCTTTACAACCTTTTATACTTCAACCATTCATTCCTAGGGATAGTAGTGATGACTTTCAGCCAGGAATGGATACATTAGGAGTGCCCCAATATACGTGGTATGCGGCTATCCTAACGCTTATCTATAATGTTGTGTTTTTCTCTTTAGAGATGTTCAGCTTCTTTAATGTGTTAGAGTGGTTAGAATGTATTGGGGGTAGTTCATTGCTTACATTGATTCTAATCCTTGTTATTGAGAACGTAAGGAGGCGTTAGAAGGATGAAGAATTATGATCTTGAGAAACGTCGCTTAGTGCTTAGTGCAGTTGCAATAGGCATAGTTGTGATTTATGTTCTCCGACTTTTTGCTCTTCAGATAGCAAGTGACGACTATAGAAAGAGTGCCGACTCAAATGCTTTCCTAAAGAAGATTGAGTTCCCATCACGTGGTACTATCACAGATAGGAATGGTAAGCTGTTGGTGTATAACCAGCCAGCTTATGACATCATGGTGGTTACTAATGAGATGGCTGGTCATCTTGATACACTCGACTTCTGTAATGCTTTAGGTATAACGAAGGCCGACTTCCTAAAGCGCCTACACGATATTAAGGATAGAAACAAGAACCCTGGTTACTCAAGATTCACCCAGCAACTCTTCATGAGCCAGCTGAGTGATAAGGAATTTAGTGCTTTCCAAGAGAAGCTCTATCGCTTTCCTGGCTTCTATATACAGAAGAGAAGTGTCAGACAATATCAACGTCCTATAGCAGCACATGTGCTTGGTGACGTGGCAGAAGTTAGTCAGAGTGATATTGAAGAAGACGATTATTACCAGCCTGGAGACTATATAGGTAAGATGGGCATAGAGCGTGAGTATGAACAAGATCTACGTGGTCGAAAGGGGGTACAGATACTCTTGCGAGATGCTCATGGTCAGATACAAGGACGTTATAAGAATGGTGAGTATGACCAAAGACCACAGCCAGGTCGCGACCTTCAACTAGGACTTGATGCCGATTTACAGGCCTTAGGTGAACGCTTAATGGAAGGTAAACTTGGTGCTATAGTAGCGATTGAACCCAAGACTGGTCAAGTGCTCGCAATGGTTTCCTCACCAACCTTTAATCCCAGTATGATGATTGGTAAGTTACGTGGTAAGTATCAACGCGATTTGACGCTAGACCCTGCTAAACCCTTACTTAACCGTGCTATCATGGGTCAATATCCACCAGGTTCTACCTTTAAGACTAGCCAGGCGGTTACTTACTACACCGAGGGAATCATCAATGATTCGACTCGTTATGTTTGTAACCATGGTTTTAACTTTAAGGGCTTACATGTAGGTTGTCACTCACATGCATCACCTTTAGCACTTGTACCAGCCATCAGTACATCCTGTAATGGCTACTTCTGTTGGGGACTTTACCACATGCTGTCCAATAGAAAGAAGTATAAAACGCTTGATGATGCTATGACTGTATGGCGAAACTACATGGTATCCATGGGATTCGGGTATAAGTTAGGCATTGATCTTCCCGGTGAGAAGCGTGGTATGATACCGAATGCGCAGTTTTATGATCATGCCTTCAAAACATGGAATCCATTATCAGTTATCTCGATCTCTATCGGTCAAGGAGAGGTCAACTTGACCCCATTACAGATAGCAAACCTTGGTGCAACGATAGCTAATCGAGGCTATTATGTTACGCCACACATTGTCCGTCATATTGAAGGAAAGAAACTTGATAAGAAGTATTTGGAGCACCATCGCACGAAGGGAAGCGTCAGATCTTATCAAGAGGTCATAGCTGGTATGATGTCATCAGTACGTGGTGGTACCTGTGCGCATGCTGTTCACCCTGGCTACTCACTTGCAGGTAAGACGGGTACTGCGCAGAACCGAGGTCGAGACCACTCTGTCTTCATGGGCTTTGCACCTGTTGATACACCCAAAATTGCCATTGCTGTCTATGTAGAAAATGGTGGTTTTGGTGCCGACTATGGTGTTCCTATTGGTTCTTTGATGATTGAGCAATATATCAATGGTAAGTTAACTCCAGGTGACGCAGCTAGAGCTGACGCCCTTCAGAAGCGTCATATCTCTTATCCTTTCAAGCGTCCTTTGTCTCGAGCAGACTCTCTTCGTCTCGATTCTATCAAACGCGTTAATCAGATAAAGGACTCTTTAAAGATGGTAAACCAGAAGTTAGAGGCGGCAGAAGCTGCTAAACTCAAGGAAGCCCAACAGCAAAAAGAGACTGAGGAGAAGGAGAAGAAGAAGCAACCACAGAACGAGCCTGCTATAAAGGTGGAGCCTGAAGAGTTGATAAAGACCGAGAAGAAGGAGAAAGACAAGGATAAAGATAAGTCTGATAAGGGCAAGGAGAAGCTGCGTGAAAAGGAACGGGACAAAGCTAAGGAGCCTAAAGAAGCACGCAAAGAGAGTAAGGATAATAATAAAGATAAGCAACAGAAGAGTAAAGATAATAAAGCGAAAGACAAGCCAAAGATAAAGTCCAATGACCAAGATAAGGCTAAGTCGAATCGTAAGGAGAATGTAAATCGTGGCAAGTAATTATTCAACAGATAAGCAACCGGGCGTTCTTCGTTCACTAGACTGGTGGACAATCGCTATCTATATTGCATTACTTAGCTTCGGCTGGGTGAGTGTTTGCGGTGCCAGTTATACTTATGGCGACACCGAGATATTCTCTCTTGCCAGTCGTTCGGGTATGCAAATAGTATGGATAGGGACTTCCATCTGTTTAGGCTTTATACTCCTTATGATGGACGACCGCTTCTATGATACCTTTGCCTACGTCATTTATGGGCTCTTGGTATTGCTACTCTTTGCCACAATTTTCAATCCACACTCCATTAAAGGATCACGGTCATGGATTGTTATGGGACCTTTGCGGTTGCAACCAGCCGAGTTTGCTAAGTTTGCAACAGCCTTAGCAATAGCCAAGTTTATGTCTGCTTACGGCTTTACTATCCATAACTGGAAACACTTTGCAGGTGCTTGTGGCATTATCTTCTTACCTATGTTATGTATTGTAGGGCAGCGTGAGACAGGCTCTGCACTTGTTTATCTGTCTTTCTTCCTCATGTTGTATCGTGAAGGAATGCCTGGCTCTTTCCTCTTCATGGGCTTAGCAATGGTCATATACTTCGTTGTTGGAATTAAATATGAGGAGGTTTTGCTATGGGATACACCAACATCTGTAGGTAAGTTTGTCGTATTGTTGCTGGTTCAAATATTCTCTTCTGTGATGGTATGGGTATATGTTAATGATAAGCGGAAGACTCGCTTATTACTTACATACATCTTCAGTATGACAGGTTTGGCTCTCCTTTTCTCTGAGTTTGTTATTCCTTTCGATATTGTTTGGGTACAGCTGGTTCTGTCGGCATGTGTGATTGGGTATTTGATATACAATGCAATGAATACACGCTTTGCCCATTACTTCTATATAGCTTTGTTTGCTCTAGGCTCTATAGCCTTTTTCTATTCGGCGGATTACGTGCTGAATGATGTTATGCAGCCACACCAACGTGTGCGTATCAACGTTCTTTTGGGTTTAGATGAGGACTTGGCGGGTGCTGGATACAATGTGCATCAAAGTGAGATAGCCATTGGTTCGGGTGGATTACAGGGCAAAGGCTTTCTAAATGGTACTCAAACGAAGTTGAAGTTCGTACCAGAACAAGACACAGACTTCATCTTCTGCACCGTAGGAGAGGAGGAGGGCTTCCTCGGTTCAGCGTCTGTTCTGGTGTTATTCCTATGTCTTATCCTTCGACTAATGTACTTAGCTGACCGCCAACCATTCAAGTTTGGACGTGTATATGGCTATTGTGTCGCGGGAATCTTCCTATTCCACTTGTTCATTAACATAGGAATGGTGCTTGGATTAACGCCTGTTATTGGTATTCCACTGCCTTTCTTTAGTTATGGTGGTTCGTCACTATGGGGCTTTACATTACTTCTTTTCATCTTCCTTCGTATAGATGCTGGACGTAATTTGATACGTCAGTAAGTGGGAGAAGAAGCCTCAGTAGCCACTTCTAAAGCCTCACCTCCGTCCCCTCTCCGAATGGAGAGGGGAGTAGATAGTGCTCTTTTCCACAGAACAAACAACTCGTTTACTTATCACCCAATCAACTCGTCAATTCGAAGTAATCATAATTTTGAATTATAAGAAGGCGTTTCTTTGATGCAAGGAAAGCCTCTCTTCTATACGAAGGAACGCCCCTCTCGATTGGAAAAGGGCGTTCCTTTAATCAATGATATTGCCACAAGGTAAGGACAGAGGCTACCTTCTCTGCAATCTCAAGCCTATGTCACTGATACCAGGAATACTATTTCTGCTCATGACATGGTGTATGGTAATGTGTAGAGAATCGTTCCTATTTAGTTGGAAAGACGCTATGTGCTGGCGAATCTCCGTATTACTGATACCATCTTGACCTGCTAGCATACCCTTATCGGTGATAATCTCACAATGAACAGTGTCTCTTATCACCTTTTCCTGCTTCTTCTTATGCTTGTAATTGATGATAGTCGATTCCACGATTAGGCTCACACTGCGATAAGGAAAAGTTTGCGAAGCGCGAAGCCCAAGGCTTAGCTTATAATTACCTTCCCACTGCCTTGGTAAGTTGAAGGTAAGAGTATCATTACGTTCCCAGCCCTTTACCGATACACTTTCATAGTGGTCATAGGTGCGTGGATCGTTACATGAAGTGGTACTCATACCCCATAGCACGAGTACCACTATATATATAAAGGTGAAAACCTTCATCCTCATTCCTGTGTTCTTTGCGTTTGTTGAGGCTTCTTGTCCTCTTGTTTCTTGTTTTGTGTTACGCCATCTTCCTGCTTCTGGGGCTGTTTTCGCACGTTATTCTGCTTGCGATTACCATTCTGTTGATAGCGGTTTTTGTCGTTATTCTGGCGTTGGTTGTCCTGTGTGGTACGCTGGTTGCGATTGTTATCACGCTGTGGGCGTCCTCCTTGTTGCGGGTTGTTATTGCGTTGTTGATTCCCCTTTTTGCGCTTCTTTGCCTTGTCGAAACGACTGAGGTCGGCTCCAGCAAGCAAGTCAGCAGACTTCTTTGCAGGCTTAGCTTTACCATCCTCAAGCAACGAGAGAGGTTTTTCTCCACGCTTATTCATCTCTATGATCTCCTTAGCACGAGCCGCACTGATTATCTCGAGGTTTGCTCCTAGATTCTTATCAGTCGAGTAAGTGCATTGACCACTTAGTATATCCGTCTTGAAGAGATGGTACTCACCATCCATAGTCTCCAACAATACCTCCTTACTTGGTAGCTTTCTGCTAGCTTCCATATACTGGTCAACCTCGTAGTTGAGGCAGCACTTGAGCTTAGCACACATTCCGGCGAGCTTAGTTGGGTTCGGAGAGATGTCTTGAATACGTGCTGCTGTGGTGGAGACACTCGAGAAGTTCTTCATCCAAGTAGCACAGCAAAGCTCTCTTCCACATGGACCTGTACCGCCAATGCGCCCTGCTTCCTGTCGAGCACCAATCTGTTTCATCTCAATACGGACGTGGAAAGCAGCTGCAAGATCCTTTATGAGCTGTCTAAAGTCAACTCGTTCGTCTGCAATGTAATAGAAGATTGCTTTATTGCCGTCGCCTTGGTACTCCACATCACCAATCTTCATTTTCAGTCCCAAGCCCTTAGCTATCTGCCTACTCTCTATCATTGTCTTGTGTTCACGGGCTTTTGCCTCATGATACTTCTGCATATCGACTTCTTTAGCCAATCGATATACTCGCTTGATATCATCGGGTGACTTGACTGCTGTCGACTTCTTTATCTGTAGCTTAACGAGCCTACCTGTCAATGTAACGACGCCTATGTCGTGTCCAGGATTTGCTTCGACAGCAACTACATCACCTTTCTTTAGGTCTAAGTTATTGACGTTATGATAGTAACCCTTGCGTGTGTTCTTGAATTGAACCTCAACAAGATCGGTCGTCTGGTTGTTCCCTGGAACATCAGCTAACCAATCGTATGTGTTGAGTTGACGATCTTGTCTGCCACAACCTTTATGACATAAGCCTCGATCGCAGCCGTGCCAGACCTTGAATTTCATATCTTTATAGTCCATTGAAATCTATCTATTTGTTTTCTTTTTGGCATTTCTGCCTATATATATTGTTGATTGTATCTCTTTTGTTGGTGGGTTTTCTCACTTCTTAAGCAGCAATACAATGAGCTTTAGAGCTACATCATAAAAGACTACCTTAGCGTTTGCGTTCTGTCCAATATCACGATTGGCACGTTCGAAGAGTTCGTTAATTTCTATCACATTTGCCTCATTGATGAAACGAGCAAAGTTCTTGGCGAAGTTCTCCTCTTCGATTGTCATATAGTTAAGTTCAGCGTTTCTGAAGTTGAAGATGAAGTTTTCTCGCACTTGCTGTTGGAAGTAAACGAGCATCCGACGCTCCTTCTCACGACCATAACCAGCAACTACTTCACTCCAGCGCTTGAGGTCTTTGACGTTACGAAGGTAACATAAGCGCATAAGCATTTGGAACATATTGAGGAACTCACGGTTCTCGTTGCTCGTATCGAGGGCCTCTAAGGCTTTGAGCCAACTGCCATGTGCGATATGTGCAATGCGTTGTGCAGCATCAGGTTCTATCCCCCTTTTATGGATAAGAGCCTGTTCTATGGCATTGTCATCAATGCGCTTCACATCAATTCGCTGTGTTCTACTGATAATAGTCTCTAGTAACTTCTCTGGTTCCTCGCATACCATGAGGAAGATAGTGCCCTGCGGTGGCTCCTCCAAGAGCTTTAGTAGTTTGTTGGCAGATGTGAGATTCATGCGTTCCGGACGCCAGATGATGGACACCTTATAGCCTCCTTGGCTTGATTTTAAGGCTAGAACACGTGATAACTCATCGCTCTCAGCACCTGTAATAATCGCCTGCTGCGTTGTAGCACCCATCTGTTTCATCCATTGAGCCATAGTGAAATAGGCTCCACGCATGATGAGTTCGTGCCATTCCTTTGCGAAGTCAGCGCTTACGGGTTGGTGGTCTCCACTCATACTGGGCAACTTTATGGTTGGAAAAGAGAAGTGTAAATCAGGATGTTCCCACTTCCGAAGCATGGCAATAGCGTTTGAGATGAGTGGAGAGGCAGTGTTATCGACCTCTTCGCCAGCAAGGAGATAGTTGGCAAAAGCCATTGCGAGTGCCATTTTCCCTACTCCTTCAGGACCACAGAAGAGCATTGCATGGGGCACGCGATCCTCTTTTATCATCTGTAGGAGGCGTTGTTTCGTAGCCTCTTGACCTATTACATCAGAAAAGTTCATCCTCTCTTTATCTTTAGTTGCTTGATGTTCTGTTATTGAGAAAAGCTTTATTACAAGAGTCGGCTGACCACTTCATGCACACTCTTTACGGCTGATACCGTATAGAAGTGTACGTTATTGAAACCATGCGCATAGAGTTCCTTCACCTGTTGAGTAGCCCATTCTATACCGAGCTGACGTGCCTCTTCGTCCGTCTTACATTCTTTTGCAAGACTAGCAAGCTCTTCTGGGATATCACAATGGAACGTCTTTGGAACCATTGTAAGCTGTGATAGCTTTGCAAAAGGCTTGATACCCGGCACGATGGGGATGGTAATACCAATGCTTCTAGCGCGCTCTACGAAATCAAAGAACTTCTTGTTATCATAGAATAATTGCGTGACAGCAAACGTCGCACCCAACTCCTGTTTCTGTTTCAAGTATCTTAAATCCTCTTCAATATTAGGTGCCTCCTCATGTTTCTCAGGGTAGCAAGCTACGCCGTAAGTAAAAGGTGCACCTGGATTCTTCATCTCTGAACCATCAATGAATACTCCTTTGTTGAATAGGTTGACCTGTTCTATCAGCTCCGTTGTGTGACTATGCCCGTTTTCCGTTGGTGTGAACATTCGATCCTCACGTGCTTTATCACCTCGCAAGAGCAATAAGTGGTTGACACCTAAGAACTGCAAGTCGAGCAACTCATACTCAATATCCTCCTTGGTAGCCCCCGAACAGATGACATGAGGTATCACTGGGATTTCGTATCGTTGCTGAATAGCAGCTGCAATAGCCACTGTTCCTGGTCTTCGACGTATGCGTTGACGTTCTATTAAGCCATCTTCACGCTCGTGATATACGTATTCACTATGGTGAGTCGTTATGTTTATAAAGCTCGGATTGAACTCTTTTAGCTTCGCAATATTACTGAATAAGGATTCTGTACCATTCCCCTTCAATGGGGGAAGAACCTCAAATGAGAAATGCTTCTCACCCGATTGATCCCTAAGTAGTTGTTCTATATCTATGAATTGATTGTGCATTTGGCTACAAAGTTAGCAAATAAAAGTGAGAAAAGAGTGTTATTAAGAGTACATGTTCATGTTGGTTATGTAATTAGTCATAATGCAGATGACATAGAAAAGGCAGTGAAAAGGGGTTGTAAATAGGCTTCTTCAAACCTAAATCATCATGTGTGCAGTGCAATAGATATCGTCTCTTCACTTTGATTCTTTGGTCATGTAGAGAATAAAGTGTACCTTTGCAGGCATAAGCAAATACATGACTTTGCCTCATAAGCATATAACAAAACAACTAAAATAAGCAATAATAACGTATGGAAATGTTTAAGTTTAATCCCCTCCTAAAGTCTACCATCTGGGGAGGAGAGAAGATTATCCCTTTCAAGCACCTATCTTCTGATGAGCAACAAGTGGGTGAGAGCTGGGAAGTATCAGGCGTGAAAGACAACGAGAGTATCGTCTCTAATGGTAAATACAAGGGTTGGAAGTTAAACGACTTGGTTGATACTCTGAAGGAGAAGCTCGTCGGTAAAGATAATTATGCACGTTTCGGTAATGAGTTCCCATTGCTTGTGAAGTTTATTGATGCACGTGCGCAACTCTCCATTCAGGTTCACCCTACTGACGAACAAGCGCAGGCTAAGGGTTTAGGTCGTGGTAAGACGGAGATGTGGTACGTAATGGAAAGTGATGAGAATGCCTCTTTACGCAGTGGATTAAAGCAACAGATAACACCTGAGGAGTACAAAGCAATGGTGGAAGATGACACCATTACCGATGCTTTGGCAGAATA
This sequence comes from Prevotella sp. oral taxon 306 str. F0472, assembly GCF_000257925.1. Lineage (NCBI taxonomy): Bacteria > Pseudomonadati > Bacteroidota > Bacteroidia > Bacteroidales > Prevotellaceae > Prevotella > Prevotella sp. oral taxon 306. Next base: position 2,435 of record NZ_AJIN01000048.1, on the reverse strand, counting down.
TCCAGTGAAAGAGGGCGACGTATTCTTCCTCCCTGCAGGGCGTATTCACTCTATCGGAACAGGCTGTTTCTTGGCAGAGATACAGGAGACTAGCGATGTAACTTACCGCATTTACGACTTTAAACGCCAGGACAAGAACGGCAATTATCGCCAGTTACACACTAAGGAGGCTGCTGAGTGTATTGATTATACGGTCTATCCTGACTATAAGACACAATACGAACCACGCCAGAATGAGCCAGTGGAACTCGTTAGTTGTCCTTATTTCACCACCTCGGTATATGATCTTACAGAGCCTATGACGATGGATTATAGCGAATTAGACTCTTTCGTGATCTTTGTCGGACTGAAGGATGAGGGCGAGATAACAGATGCGGAAGGCAATAGCTTGTCGTTCCGTGCTGGCGAGAGTGTGCTTATTCCTGCAACAGCAACTACTATTAAAGTGTCTGGAACCATCAAGTTCTTGGAGTCTTACGTGTAACTTTTGCGCTCCAATAGGATTTGTTTTACAAGAGTAACAACGCCTAATATCACTTGTACGAATGACGTGCATGAGTGATATTAGGCGTTTTTTTGATCAGAAGTTACCAGTTCTTTTCATTAGATTAGGGGTATAATGAAGGGAAAGACAGCCTAGTTTTTCCATTATCTCACCCTATGTGCTTTCTCAACTAGTAGTATTCCCATTCTTTAGATAGGCTTATTCCCATCTTTTAGATACGTTTGAGCGCATTCCGTGTAGCGTGTTGCGCATCCTTTACACACGCTTGTAACGTTAGTTTCATCGTGATGAGACACAAGTTTCATCATGAAGAGACACTGGTTTCATCATGATGAGACACTCGTTTCACCATGGTGAAACTAAGAAAAGATACGGGTCACAAAGACGCAAGACGCATGAGGTAAGAATTGGAAACGTATGAGAACGGAAGAGGAGAGCTATTAGTCAGTATAACGAACCATACGACATGGAGTGAAGTGGACGGCTAGGGTAAGGCTTCGTTATAGCGTTTCTCGTGAAGAGCTATCCATTAGGTGGAAACAAGGAAAGCCTCTCTTGCAAGCCAATTAATTATAAAATTGTATCTAATTGAAAATAAAGAAGTTACCTTGTTGGTATAACTAAACAGGTAACGATTTGGAAACGAGCGAGCTACTTCAAGTTGCTGTTTTCTACCTAACAAAGAACGCTTGTTATTCTATCTGCAAAGATAATACTTTGTTACCGAATAACAAGCGTTCTTGATGAAAAACACACATAATTTTACCAGCTTGAATGAAACAAGTGGTTGGACTTATAGTTTCTACTTACAAATCTAAAACTTTTCGCCTTGTAATGCTATCCAGTTTGAACATTCTGAGGAAATAGTCCTTTTTAGATTTGCATTAAGCATCTTACATACGTTCTTTATTATATTATGGACATCCTCCTTGGTGGTATTTCTCTTTAGTAATGTGGTATTCGGCAAATAACACCTCGTGCCATTATTACCTATGATTATATCCTTAAAACCATACTCTTCAATTAATGTATTCCTAACTTCGGTATGTCTGCTATCTATATCGTAGGTTAACAGCACATTGTATGTTCTTTCCATATTGTTTGTATTAATAGTTAATAAATTCTTATTGTCAACTAGCAAATAATGTGCCAACAATGAAAGTATTGCTATTCAAATTTTCTACAGCCTTCGTCCTTTCTTTTTCCTATTGGCTTGGTATCTGAGCTTACGTTGCCATGCGGTCTCGGCATAGTCCTCGCCATGTGTCATTGGCGTAATCATTCCACCTACTCCCTCCACCAATTCATCGGCTGCGCTGATAGCTGTATCTGCCACCGCTCTTATAGCCTGTGCGATTTGTGGAGTATCCTCCGTTGCTCGTGGGCTGTATGAAAGTCTTGGGGGTACGAGTTGATAGCCAGCATCCTTAGTATCTGTATGCTCTGACGATTTGCGTATTACTTGGGCAGATACATTCGTCTCGGCTTTCTGACTTGCCTCGAAATTCTTTTGCAAGGAATGGTAGCCAAACTCCCTGCCCACTTCCGATGCCTTGAAAGATTGTCCGCCAAATGAGAACTTCAAACCATAGACCTTGCCCTGCTTGTTCTTCATGCGCTCAATGGTGATGCTGTTCTTGTTCAACTCGTAAAGGAACATGGAATGCCCCGTGATACCTGTATCTTTATACTTCTCAAGCAAGGCATAACAAATCTTCTGCACCTGCTGCTTTGTCTGTTCTCTCGTTAGATTGGCTTTTGACTTTTGGTATTTCTTCTCCGCCTTGACCTCCTTTGCGATAGTCAAGTTTTTCTCTCTGCTTATTTCCTCCGCCACTTTTGCTGCCTTGTTGCTCACAAAGGTGGTATCATAGACCTCTCCGTAAAGGCTGATGCGGTTGGCGATGATGTGAATGTGTCTGTTGTCGGT
>NZ_AJIN01000047.1:0-10278 GCF_000257925.1 Prevotella sp. oral taxon 306 str. F0472 | reverse complement strand
CAGAATGATATAAGAACACATTTCTTATGACAGGTTCTGCTTCTAGATAAACGTGCCACGGGAGCATTTTTTTAGATTGATTCAGGGTATCAATCGTTCTGTAATAAGACAACTCGATTATATTAATTGTGAAATTAATGTCTTTCAAAACTAGTGTATTAATTTGGTTCTCTCGCTCCCGTGGTCACGTATCCTCTCCCACACCATCTCCAAACCAACTATCAACCACCAACTGGAAGTAATGAAGATGGTAATATTGGGAAGAGATGTGACGCAGCAGAAGCTGTTTTAGCAAGGATAAAGATGTAGAAATAAAATAGGGACAGACCAAAATGGCTGTCCCTATTTGCTTGATAAAGCTTTATCAGAATTGAATGATGACTTGTTTTTTAAGAAAGATTTTACTCACTAAGTGTTCTTATGTTGTGCTGTCTCTTTCTTACAAGGGATATTCTTCAAAAGCATATAATACCGTTGAGAGATAACGCTCGCCCGTATCTGGGAGCAAAGTAACAATTCTCTTACCCTTATTCTCGGGGCGTTTTGCAAGCTCACTAGCCGCAAAGACAGCTGCACCTGATGATATACCAACCAGTAAGCCTTCGCTTTGTGCTAACTGACGCCCCGTGAGTATAGCTTGGTCATTATCGACTTGAAAGATTTCATCAACGTACTTGCTGTTGTACGTAGAAGGTATAAAACCAGCGCCAATGCCCTGTATCTTGTGAGAACCACTTTGTCCGCCGCTTAGCACGGGAGATGTTGTTGGCTCCACAGCAACGACCTTTACATTCGGATTCTGCTCCTTCAAATACTTGCCAACACCGCTTATTGTACCACCTGTTCCTACACCGGCAACGAAGATATCGACCGCTCCGTCCGTATCACGCCATATCTCTTTACCAGTAGTCGCATAGTGTTTCTGCGGATTAGCTTGGTTCTCGAACTGCTGAAGAATAATGCTTCCTGGAATCGAATCGCGCAATTCCTCCGCTGCTTTGATAGCCCCTTTCATACCCTCTTTACCGCTCGTCAACTTAACAGTAGCACCATAAGCCTTCACTAGGTTACGGCGTTCTATGCTCATTGTTTCCGGCATAGTAAGGATGAGTTTATAGCCCTTAACAGCTGCTACTAACGCCAAACCAACTCCCGTGTTACCACTCGTTGGCTCGATGATAGTGGCTCCTGGTTTCAGAAGTCCTTTATCTTCTGCATCCTCAATCATCGCTAGTGCAACACGATCTTTGACGCTTCCACCAGGGTTAAACGATTCTATCTTTGCTATAATTGGCTGCTCAAGTCCTTTCAAAGAAGAGAACTTATTTAATTCCAACAAGGGTGTATTCCCAATCAGTTCGGTGAGTTTCTTTGCAATCTTTGTCATATCCGTTACCTTTAATTATTTGTTTCATCAACCAATCAAAACACTTATCATCGCAAGTTCTAAGTGTTTTGTTTCTTTTTCACAGGTGCAAAGGTACGGAGAAACATTGGTCTTTAAAATACTAACTTTATGTTATTTCCCATACCACAATTATGGTATTTACGTTAAAAAGAGCCTTTTCTATCGTCAAACAGATAAAAAGCACTATATTTGCGATAGTGTTATAATACTACAAGAAAGCCTTATGCAGAAATATGCCAATTATATAGAAGAGATTGAAATCGACTCCCTTTGGAGTGGAAAGAAGCACATTCGATGGACATTAGATCGGCAAGTTAATATCTTAAGTGGTATCAATGGCGTAGGAAAGAGTACCATTATAAATAAAGTGGTACGCTCTTTTTCACAAGGCGGAGAGTTTCCCAGTCATCTACTAAAGGGCGTTCGGTTGAAAGTGAACCCTTCCGATGCCAAATGGATACGCTATGATATTATCCGTTCGTTCGATCGCCCGCTGTTAAATTCGGATAGTGTTAGTAAGATGGATGGCAATCTTTCCACCGAATTAGACTGGCAGCTCTTTCAGTTGCAACGCAAGTATCTGGATTACCAAGTGAACATTGGCAACCGAATCATTGCTACTCTACAGAGTGGAAAACCTCATGCTGCGGAAGAGGCACAGCTTATCTCCCTACCCAAAAAGCGATTCCAAGATATGATAGACGACCTCTTCACCGAAACAGGAAAGACTATCATTCGCACGGAGAATGAGATTCGTTTCTCACAGATAGGCGAAACGCTCTATCCTTATCAGCTCTCAAGCGGAGAGAAACAGATATTGGTTATACTCTTGACAGTGCTCGTTGAAGATAATAAACCATACGTTCTCTTTATGGACGAACCTGAAGTTAGCCTGCACGTAGACTGGCAGAAACGACTAATTGACCTCATTCTCGAACTGAATCCCAATGTTCAAATCATCCTAAGTACGCATAGTCCGGCTGTGATAATGAATGGTTGGATAGACCGAGTAACGGAAGTTTCGGATATTACTGACAAATAATAGCAATGGAAGGAGGCACTATGAGCAGACGACTCCGCGACAATCTATCATCGGCATACATCAATGCTGCCAATCAACTTAATGGTAAGCATGCACGCAGAAAGATTATTGCATACGTTGAGGCATACGATGATATCTTCTTTTGGAGGACGGTGTTAAGTGGCTTCGAAAGCAATGATCGCTTCTTTGAAGTTATGCTTCCGTCACGCTTGAACCTAACGAAAGGGAAGAAGTCGGTGCTTATGAACCTTATTTCAAATCAAATGGGAGAGAACATGATAGCGTGCGTTGATGCGGATTATGACTATCTTTTACAAGGCGAAACAGCTACTTCTACACAAGTCATCACTAACCCTTACGTCTTTCATACCTATGCTTATGCCATTGAAAACCTACAGTGTTACGCCCAAAGTCTGCATGATGTGAGTGTAGCTGTAGCCCTTAACGACCACGCCATATTTGACTTTGAATCCTTCCTAAGCCAATATAGTGAGATAATCTATCCTCTCTTTGTTTGGAATATATGGACTTATAGACACCAAAAGTACCGCCAATTCACTATAACCGACTTCAATAGAGTTATCGAAATAGGGCACTTTTCTATCTATAATGCTGCTGAATCCTTACAAAGACTGCATTATAAGGTACAAAGGAAGATACGCCAATTACAAAAGGAGTACCCTTATGCAAAGGAGGATTACCTACAACTAAAGAGAGAGCTAAGCACACTTGGCGTTACACCTACTACCACCTATTTATATATACAAGGGCATCATCTCTTCGACAATGTTGTTGTTCCCATCCTTAAACGTGTCTGCGACCAACTCATCAGAGAGCGAGAAGAGGAGATAAATCGCAATGCGGTGCATGATACGCAGCGTCGGAATGAGTTATCAAGTTATAGTCATAGCATCGAAGCTATCGTTTCCATGTTGAGAAGGAACGTAGGTTACAGAAATGCAGAACCTTTCAGAAAACTGCAAGAAGATGTTAGATTGTTCTTAGAAAGACAGTCAACACAAGAAGAAATAACCAACAATTAAGGCGGTTGTATCATCCTTGACACAACCGCCTTACACTTATCTAATACCTAAAAGATACTTCTCTGTATCAGTTTGTATGTAAGATATAAATGTTACCAGCACGATAAACATCATCTTTCAGTACTTTATCAACATAGATACCATTCTCTATCAAGCGAATACCCATACGCTTTGTCGAAGGATCAAACTTACCTATTGTCGACTCATTCCATATAAATCTCACCCCTATCTGATGGCTTGCACCATCATAAGTAAGGTTTCCTAAATCAGCAAGGAGTGGTACTATGTAAAAGCCCGTAGCTGATGGTCGTGCTTGTCGAATACTTATCTTAAAGTTTAAGTCTTGTGCAGGTAAGGCCTCAATAGCCTGCTTTAAGCTCACATTCGTAACACTCTTAGCAAGGAACTTAGTAGGGAAATGCTTTATAAGTAGGGTTGTATCTGATGTTATCTCCCAGTTAGAAGCGATTGAATCATCCTTCTTCCAGCCACCATATTGTTCATCAAAAGCATAGCAAATGAGCTTTCCTTGATAGTTACCTTTCATAACATTAAAGGCTGCATCTATCTCTGCCTGTGTTGGAAGTTGGCGTCTCACACTATCTTCACCATCGCCAAGACAAGATGTTAAAGACACTGCCGTAAGGAACACAAATAGTAACAGTAATAGTTTATTCTTCTTCATTGTATTACGTTTTAATTAGTTTTTTCATATCAAAAATACCGCTGACAAATTTACACATTCATTATCGATTACAGCACAAAATACTGTTAAATTAACTGCAAAAGATTATATCCTTTTCCTACAAAAAGCCTCAACCATACACGAAATAAACATGAGTAGCAATAGACACACGTAAGTTCTGAAAACAAAGAGAGCCTCTCTTCTTATCAAAGAGAGGCTTTCTTCGTATCAAAGAAACGCCTTCTTGAAATGGAAAAGGGCGTTTCCTGATTAGTTCCCGTTAGGAAATACTCCTCTTAAAAGAGGCTAAGAGGAGGGTAAAAGCACTAATTCTTCTTCCAAAAAGCAGGTGTGAAGAGAACGAGAACAGTGAATAACTCCAGTCGACCAACAAGCATTAAGAACGAACAAATCCACTTTGCAAAGTCGGGAAGTTGCGCCCATGACATCGTAGGACCAATCTCCATACCTAGCGTCGGACCGACATTTCCAAGACAACTTAACGTGATGGTGATAGCGTTAGTATTGTCAATTCCTAGGGCAATCATCGTGAATGCACAGAAAAGAGTTAGGATGAGATAGAGCCCAACAAAGCCTAGTAAGGTTACACGTTTCGATTGCGAGATATTGACACCATCGATCTTCATGGGTAGAACAGCATTCGGATGGAGGATCTGACGGAACTCATTTCGAACTACTTTAAGCAACATCACACCTCGAATACTCTTCAGTCCGCCACTCGTCGAACCTGAACATCCACCGAAGAACATACACGCTGCGAGTACAACCCACGTCACATGAGGCCACTTACCAGCGTCATCACTAAAGAGACCAGTCGTTGTGATGAACGAAACAACTTGGAAGATGGCACTGCGGAAAGCGTGTTCTATGTCGTAGTGATTACGCCAAACGAGTTCGAAAGTGATGAAGATTGCAAAGGAAAGAACCATGATAGTATAGAAACGGAACTCACTGTTCTTAAAGAGTTTCTTAATATCCATCCCTATAACTGATGCATATAATAAGGTGAAGTTTACGCCTGAAAGGAAACAAAACAATGCACTGACATATTCCTCCGCAGGCGAGTGGAAGGTCATAATTGAGCCACTCTCCGTAGCGAAACCACCTGTTGCTGTACTCGTCATAGAATAGTTGAAGGCATCAAACCAGCCCATTCCACAAACCTTATAACTAAGGATGCAGGCGACAGTTAACACTAAATAGACCATCCAAATCCACTTAGCACTGGTGCTGATACGCGGATGTAACTTACTCTTAATAGGTCCTGTTGCTTCTGCAGCAAACACCTTTACCGACCCACCCACTAGAGAAGGAAGGATGGCAACAGTAAAGAACACGATACCTAAACCACCTATCCATTGTGTCAACGAACGCCAGAAGAGTAAGCCTTTCGGTAGTTTCTCGGGGAAGTCAAGGATAGTTGCTCCAGTGGTTGTGAAGCCTGATATAGCCTCAAAAAAAGCGTCAGTAAAACTAGGAATATAGCCACTAATCATGGAAGGAAGTGTACCATAGAGGGTGAAAAGTATCCATGATATGGTCACAACAAAGTAAGCATCGCGACGTCCTAATAGGTTATCTGCATTGCGACCAAGGATTCGGAAGATGAATCCAGAGCCTACTGTGATTAAGATACTCCACACAAATGGTAGTATATCATCGCCCTGATACCATATAGAAACAAAGAGGCAACACAGCAACAACACTCCCTCTATCCACAAGAGAGAGCCCAGAATCTTGGATATAAGTTTCAGATTCAACATAATCACATAAATAGTTTCTCTACCTTCTTCATATCTACATTGTAACAGAAGACCACTACAGAGTCACCAGCCTCAATCTGCGTGTTACCCGAAACGAGCATTCCTTCTCCATTCCTAACCAATCCGCCGATGGTAACTCCACGTGGTAAGTTAAGTTCGCGGACTACTTTTCGTGTGATCTTAGCGTCTGGGCTGGGTACAAACTCGGCCACATCGGCATTAACAGACATAAGGAATCGGATGTTCTCAACGTTTGCATCCAACATCATCTGGTATATATGACTGGCAGCAACAGCCTTTTTATTGATGATAGTACCAATATCTAGGCTTTCAGCAGTACCCACATAATCAAAGTTCTCGACGGCTGCTACAGTCTTGCGAACGCCCATTCGCTTTGCAGTTAAACAAGCAAGAATATTCGTTTCAGCATTCGATGTCAATGAAACAAAGGCTTGTGTGTTACGGATACCCTCCTCTTGCAGCAATCCAATATCACGTCCGTCACCATTGATAACGAGCGTGTCTTCATCCAAGATATTGTTTAACTCTTCGCAACGCGTTGGGTCTTGCTCTATGATCTTGGCGTGCATATACTCTGGCAACATCCTCACTGCACGTGCAGCCGTCTTACCTCCTCCCATGAAGATAACGTTTTGCACGTCAACATAATGCTCCTTTCCCACTATCTTGCGCACGTATGGTATATATTGCTTAGTGGTCATGAAGTAAGCAAGGTCATATAGTTGTAAGGTATCATTACCACCTGGTATAATCGTCTCATCGTTGTGTTTGATAGCAACTACATGGTAAGGATCATCCGGACCACTAATCTCCTTCAATGGACGATCAAGTATTTCACAACTCTCCCGCAGCTTAATACCTAACATGACCAACGCTCCATCATGCACATCCCAACGCTGACGTACCCATGACATCTTCAATCCATTGATGATGTCTTTAGCGGCTAAAAGCTCTGGATAAATTATGCTGCTCACTCCCATCTGATGGAAGAGTTCTTGATTAGAAGGCTCTACATACTCCGGATTATCTACACGAGCAACGGTCTTCTTAGTCCCTAATTGATGTGCAAGAACGCATGCCGCAATATTCTTCGACTCGTCTGGTGTAACCGCAATAAACAAGTCGGCATCCTCTGCCCCAGCCTCTTTAAGATTCTTGATACTGGTTGTTGAGCCTTCCATTGTTAGTAGATCAGCCTCGTTACTAATCTTCTCTAGGTTCTCCGAGCACTCATCCATGAGCACAATGTCTTGCTTGTTACGTGAGAGGAGTCTAGCTAGATAAGAGCCAATAGTATATGCTCCTGATATGATAATCTTCATGTTTTATGCTTTAACTTGTCTGTCTTTGTAAGTCTTTTAACCACTTTCTCTGATACAGATAAGGCTTCACTATGACTCAACTGAGGTCAGTTGTTTCTTTATTCCATCAATATCTATACCGCAAAGAGCACGCAACTGTTCAACTGTTCCCTGCTCTACAAAGTGGTCGGGCATACCCATTCGAGTTATATGAGGTGTATATCCATGATCGCTCATCCACTCTGTTACAGCAGTACCTAAGCCTCCGTCACGCACCCCATCTTCGATAGTTATAATGCGAGAGAAGCGTTCGGCAACTTCCTGAAGAATGGTCTCATCCAATGGTTTCAAGAATCTCATATCATAATGGGCAATACTAGGACAATGCTCTTGAGTCGATGGTGAGTTGGCTGACTCGATGATGTTTATAGCCTTCTCTACGTCATTTCCAATCGGACCAATGCTCAATACGGCTACATCCCAACCATCGTGCAGACGCCTACCCGTACCTACTTTTATTTCAGTCAACGGACATTCCCAATCCGTAAGCACACCTTTTCCTCGTGGATAACGTATCACAAAAGAGCCTTTACCTGGTAGTTGGGCTGTGTACATCAGCCTTCTTAACTCGTGTTCATCCATTGGGGAGGAAATAGTTAAGTTGGGGATAGGGCGCAAGAAAGCCATATCAAAGGCTCCATGATGCGTCGCACCATCCTCACCCACTAGTCCGGCTCTATCCAAACAGAGCACAACTGGCAGATTGAGGATTGCCATATCGTGGATAATACTATCGTAAGCTCGTTGAGAGAAAGCACTATAAATATTGCAAAAAGGTTGTAACCCATCCTTCGCCATACCAGCTGAGAAGGTTACAGCATGCGCCTCGGCAATACCTACATCGAATGTTCTTTCGGGCATATCCTTCATCATGATGTTCATCGAACAACCTGTTGGCATAGCTGGCGTAACGCCTACAATGCGTGGATTCTTGCGTGCTAACTCTAAGAGAGTATTACCGAATACGTCTTGAAACTTGGGTGGTTCGTTATGCGACTCATGTATGATTCGCTTGCCAGTCTTTGGGTCGAACTTACCTGGAGCATGCCATACTACGGCACTCTTCTCGGCTGGTTCGTATCCTTTACCCTTCTTTGTATGTAAGTGAAGGAGCTTAGGTCCCTTCATATCCTTCAGTTGTCTTAGGATGCGAACAAGCTCTCCTACATCATTACCATCAAATGGTCCGAAGTACCGAATATTCATCCCTTCGAATATATTCTGTTGATGTGCAAGAGCCGATTTAAGGGCATTGTTCAATCGAAGTAAGCCTTTTCTCCGATCCTCATTCAATAGTCCTTTGGCATGTAACCACTGTGACGCTTTGAAGCGAAGACGGTTATAAGTCTCGTTGGTATCTAAGTTTAATAGGTATTGTTCCATACCTCCTACAGCCCTATCAATCGACATGTCGTTATCGTTGAGGATAATCAATAGGTCATTAGGTTGGCTCGAAACATTATTCAAACCCTCGTAGGCTAGACCGCCACTCATCGCTCCGTCACCTATAATGGCTACAACATGTCGATGCTGTTTAGTCAGTTTCGAGGCTACCGCCATACCCAAAGCTGCAGATATAGAGTTGGATGCGTGCCCACAAGTGAATGTATCATATTCACTCTCATAAGGCGACGGGAAAGGCATTAACCCACCTAATTTACGGTTATTGCAGAAGTTTTCACGCCTGCCAGTCAGTATCTTATGCCCGTATGCCTGATGCCCAACGTCCCAAACTATGCGGTCTTCTGGAGTATTAAAGACATAGTGACAAGCCACAGTTATCTCTGTTGCACCAAGGCTCGAAGCCAAGTGCCCAGGGTTAACAGCTACTTCTTCTATGATGTCTTCACGCAGTTGTTGACATAACTTAGGCAACTGCTCTAAGCTAAGTTTACGTAAGTCTGCGGGTGACTGTATCGTCTTTAAAAGGTCGAATCTATTATCGTTTAACATTATATAATAATGTGAATAGCGTTGCAAAGATACGCTAAATAGCTTAAAAGGCAAAATAAAATCAATGTAAACTCATGGTGCTAAGGAAACAAAAGGATGCTCTAAACAGAGTAAAAGTAGTACATATTGATTAGTAACATCACCTTTCGCAGAAGCATTTTTATCACAGATAGCACTGATTCTAGAGATTCCCAACCAACACAGAGTTCCTAAAGGAACAACGAATACACAGAATCCCAAAGCGCACTTATCACCTTCTGCCTAAAACTATGTTACTAATGACAGACACCGTAATAACATATCCCCCTTTATCATATAAAAGTAGGGACAGACGCCCTCGTCTGTCCTCTCCTTTCATGTTGTTTTTTCGGACAGACGAAGGCGTCTGTCCCTACTTTGTGGTATTTCACCAGCCTATCCTAACTAGCTTCCGTTAGGCACATCCCCTCCCCCGGAGAGGGGCTGGGGGTGAGGCTGTGTACCACAGGAGCGAGAGAACCAAATTAATACACTAGTTTTGAAAGACATTAATTTCACAATTAATATAATCGATTGTCTTATTACAGAACGATTGATACCCTGAATCAATCTTTTAAAATGCTCCCGTGGCACATATCCTAACTCACCCCGTTAGGCACTCCTCCCTTTTTGGGGAGTTGGAGGGGACTTCTACCCTGCCTGCGGTCCACTTTCTTCCTCTTTCTTTTTCTTTTCCTCCTTTTTATTATCTGTCTCTTCTTCTTTCTTCCTCAACGATTCGTAGGAGTTTGCAGCCAATTCTCGTTTCAATTCCGTTCCCGGCGTAAAGACTACACGAGGCTTAATTGTCTCAGTCTTAAAAGCTTTTTCTGTTTCTGCTCCTTTGCTCGACAACGTGACACGCATCGAACCGAAATTACCTAACTGAATGCTAAAACCATCACGGAGGTAATGTGGCAGACAATCAATGAAGTTATACAACACGTTCGACACATCACCACG
>NZ_AJIN01000046.1:0-6060 GCF_000257925.1 Prevotella sp. oral taxon 306 str. F0472 | reverse complement strand
ACTCCTCTCGCTTTCTTCAGAGCAGAAGTCCTATCCTGTCTACCGCTGCCCAAAATGCGGACAGCAGAGTGTCGGCATCTATGCCAAGGTAGCCAAATGCAGGCATGAAAGCTGTGGCTTTCACGTGTTTCGTGAAGTCTGCGGCATACATCTCTCTGAAGATAATATCCGTGACTTGATAGGCTCCGGTCGTACGCCTATCCTTAAAGGACTAACCAGCAAGGCAGGCAAGAAATTCAATGTCCGACTTGTTCTGGGCGAAGATTACATCACTTCCTTTGAGTTTGAGAACAAGAAAGGAAAACAAAGAGGGAGATAATCCCGACAGAAACAACGAGGAACAGATATAGGTTGGGAGATACAAGTATTGCCTCCCGACCTTTTTACCTCCACTTATTAAAAGAAAACACTATGGCATACAATAAGAAAGAAGTCCTGCAAGCCAACACGGAGGCTATCCGTGTCGTGCTGCGTTTGGAAAAAGAACGCCGTGAAGCCACCGAAGCTGAGAAAGGCATATTGCGCATCTATCAGGGCTTCGGTGGCTTGAAATGTGTACTCAACCGTACGGATAACCCCGATGACATACGCTATTGGAGCAAGTCAGAGCAGAATCTCTTTGAACCGACACAGCAGCTCAAACAGATGATTTATCGTGAATCCGTAGATGCCAATACCGCCAAACGGTACTGGGAGAGCATCAAGGCAAGCGTGCTAACCTCCTTCTATACCGATACCCGTATCGTGTCTGCTATATCGGACGCACTTGCCTCCACAAACCTGCAGATAAGACGATGTTTAGACCCTTCTATGGGTATGGGTGCCTTTGCCGAGACCTTTGCAAAGCAAGCGGGTGTTGTAGATGCAATGGAAAAGGACCTGCTCACTGCCCGTATCAGCCAAGCCCTGCACCCTTATGGCAAAGGCAACATTTTCGTTAGAAACGAGCCTTTTGAAGCTATTGGAGAACTGGAAGGCAAGGACAAATACGACCTTGTTACAAGCAACATTCCTTTCGGGGACTTCATGGTCTATGACCGAGAGTACAGTAGAGGTAAGGATACACTAAAGCGTGAGTCCACACGTGCCATTCACAATTACTTCTTCGTGAAAGGTCTATACTGCATCAAGGAAGGTGGCTTACTGGCATTCATCACCTCACAGGGTGTTTTGGACAGTCCCCGCAATGAAGCCATACGCCGTTACCTCATGCAGAACAGCCGCCTTATCTCCGCTCTCCGACTACCATCAAGTCTGTTTTCAGACAATGCAGGTACGGACGTAGGCAGTGACCTCATCGTCCTGCAGAAGCAGACGGGTAAAGAAATTGGCGAAGGAATTGAACAGCAGTTCGTAGAAACCGTTTCCGTTCCCAAGGAAGAAGGCTCTACTGTCGTCTTCAAGCATAACTCACTTTTTGTAGGAGATTGGAAAGACATATCTCATCGCACCATTGCCACAGAGCGCATAATGGGTACAGACCCTTATGGAAGACCTGCATGGGAGTATCGGTTCACGGGAGGGGTTGAGGAAATGGCAGAAAGTCTCCGAACACAACTCTCTCTTGAAATGGGACAACGTATCGACCGTAAACTATATGAAACAGGTATACCAATGACAGAGGCAGAGCGAGAGGCAGAAGCGGAGAAACAGCTTCGCAAGTTGGGTATTACCATAAGTCGGGAAGAAGAAACAGAGAAGACAAAGACTGAAGACAAGGGTATAAACGATGCCTATAACCTCATGCCCGACAGTATCAGGAAACAGTTACCTAAACTCTATTCGACAGAAAAGGAACTCATAGGCGATAAGGTTGCCTATGCACGCTATTTCTTCCCGATGGGAGCATACACAGCCTACCTTTTGGAATATGACCCTAAGAGCCGCATTGGTTTCGGTGCTGTCACGATGGGTTATGGCTGGGAGCTTGGCAATATGTCCCTCGATGAGATGGAAGGCGTAAAAGTAAGAGGACTGGGCATTGAACGTGACCTGTACTTCTCTCCTAAGAAATTGCACGAGATAGCCGAACTGGAAGAAATCGTCAGGGGACAATATACAAAAGAAAAAGTGGTGGCAGAGGAAATCAAGGAAGAAGTGGTAACAAAGGCAGAAGACACTGTTAAGGAGATTGTGAACGGTATTTCTGAAATCGAAACATCCAACGAGGAATTAGAAACTGAAACAGGAATTAATGTCGGGCAAGTCATAGAACCGGACGATTTTACCATTACCAAGGCACAGGCAAAAGAAAATACCGTTTCCAACAGAGAGACCACTCCATTGCAACCACCATCATCGGAGTCTGCACCACAGCAATCTGTGTCAGAGCAATCGTCCATAAACGTTGAACCTGCGCCCGAAGGCGTACCCGCCCTGACGCTTCATCGTCAATACGAGCAGGAACAACGGGAAATCCGTACGGATATTGAAGCTCCGAGAGAAATGAACGGGCAGACAATATTCTTTGACGACGATCATCATCCAGTGGTGGACAATAACATGGAAGACATCGGACAACCGGAGCAGCTGTCACTGTTTGCCCCGGAGGAATACAGCCTTTGGACAAGAGAAGTTACCCGTGTGAACCATGAAATCAAGGATAATTCAGGAACTTCACAGGTGCGCCATCCTATAACTCAAACTGCTCCCCAGAAATCATCGGACAGCAAGGTACAAAAGGCAGCAATCATTCCTCAACGCCGTACCCGTAGTAGTAGGAAAAAGGCTTCTTCCTCTTCACGTGAGCCGTCACTTTTCGACTTCATGAACGAAGCCGAGGAGCGCAAGCCAAAACCTATAGCGGAAGTCAGAAAGGAGTTTGACGCTTCCCCACGCCCTTTTCTCTCTTCGCCGGACTCTCACCTGAGAGACGGCTCCATCGTCGTGCAGAAGGGACAGATAGGCTTTCTTTCTGACTTAAAGCGACATCCAACCTTTAACCCGATGGACTTGCCGTATGCGCAGCTTTCACGTCTCAAAGCCTATATCGAGATACGGGAGTGCTATCACCGTCTCTATGACTACGAGGCAGAGAACCATGCAGAAGACAGGGAAGACCGCAGCAGGCTCAACCACCTGTATGATGATTATGTATCCTGTTGGGGCTACTTTAACCAAAAGGCGAACACCGACATCATCAAGATGGATGCTACAGGCGTGGAAATGCTGTTCTTGGAACGCTCTGAGAACGGCAGGTACGTCAAGGCGGATATCTTTGACCATCCTACGGCATTTTCCACCACCGAACTGTCCGTTGCCGCAGACCCGATGGAGGCACTGGGTGCATCGCTCAACAAGTACGGCACGGTGGAACTTGACTACATGAGTTCGCTTTTACCTGATATGGAAGAGAACGACATTATTTCTTCCTTGGAAGGTCGTATCTATTTCAATCCCGAAGAGAATGCCTACGAGGTAGCGGACAAGTTCATTTCGGGCAATGTAATAGAGAAGGCTGAGCGTATCGAGTCGTGGCTCTTGAATCATCCCAACCACGAAGAGGCAAAACAGAGCCTTGCTGCCTTGCGTGCAGCCACGCCAACACCCATTCCATTTGCAGACCTTGACTTTAATCTCGGTGAACGCTGGATACCTGCCAAAGTCTATGGCAGGTTCGCTTCGGAGTTCTTCGGGACGGACATTAGCGTGTCCTACCATTCCAATATGGACGAGTATTCCATTGTCTGCGACCGAAAGAATGCTAATATCTGGCACAAGTATGCCGTACAGGGCGAGTTCCGCCGCTATGACGGTATCAATCTCTTAAAGCATGCCCTACACAATACCATTCCCGACATCAACAAGAGCAAGGAGGTGACGGACAAGGTTACGGGAGAGACCAAAACTATCAAAGTAAGGGACGGACATGCCATCCAGATGGCAAATGCCAAGATTGAGGAAATCAGGCAGGGCTTTGTTGATTGGCTCGGACGCACACCTGACACGTTCAAGCAACAACTCTCTGACCGTTATAATCGTCTTTTCAATTGTTTTGTGCGACCCAACTTTGACGGCACGCACCAGACGTTTCCCGACCTTGACCTCAGACGATTGGGCATTGCCGACCTCTACAAAAGCCAGAAGGATGCCGTGTGGATGCTCAAAACCAACGGTGGCGGCATCTGCGACCACGAGGTGGGAGCGGGAAAGACACTCATCATGTGTACGGCTGCTTACGAGATGAAACGCTTGGGACTGGCAAACAAACCGATGATTATCGGGCTGAAAGCAAACGTCTTCGATATTGCCGATACCTTTAGGAAAGCTTATCCCAATGCTAAGGTACTCTATCCAGGCAAGAATGATTTCAACAAGCAGAACCGCCAACGTATCTTCAACGACATCAAGAACAACGACTGGGACTGTATTATCTTGACGCATGAACAGTTCGGCATGATACCGCAGGCCTTGGAGATACAGGAGGCTATTTTGCAAAAGGAACTGGACTCCGTGGAAGAAAATCTCGAAGTGTTGCGGCAACAAGGAAGAGACATCTCCCGTGGTATGCTCAAAGGCTTGGAGAAGCGCAAGCAGACACTTGAAGCCAAGTTACAGAACATACAGGATAGCATCGCTGAGCGCAAGGATGATTCCGTAGATTTCAAGATGATGGGTATTGACCATTTGTTCGTGGATGAGAGCCACCAATTCAAGAACCTAATGTTCAACACTCGCCATGACCGTGTGTCGGGCTTGGGCAATCCCGATGGCTCACAGCGTGCCTTAAACATGCTCTTTGCTATTCGTACCATACAAGAACGGTCCGGAAAGGACTTGGGAGCCACTTTCCTTTCGGGAACGACTATTTCCAATAGCTTAACGGAGTTGTATCTTCTGTTCAAGTATCTGCGTCCGCAAGCTTTGGAGAGGCAGGGTATCAACAGCTTTGACGCATGGGCAGCGGTCTTTGCCAAGAAATCAACTGACTACGAGTTCTCCATCACAAACGACATCATTCAGAAGGAACGTTTTAGGACGTTCATCAAGGTGCCGGAGCTGGCTGCGTTTTATGCGGAGATTTGCGATTTTCGCACTGCCAAAGACATCGGTATCGACCGCCCCGAGAAAAATGAGATACTGCATAACATACCTCCTACACCCGAGCAGGAAGTCTTTATCGGCAAGCTGATGGAGTTTGCTAAGAGTGGCGATGCCACAATCTTGGGACGAGCACCTCTGAGTGAGAGCGAGGAAAAGGCAAAGATGCTTATTGCAACAGACTACGCGCGCAAGATGAGCTTAGATTTACGCATGATTGATGAAAATGCTTACTCAGATCATATAGATAACAAGGCAAGTCACTGTGCCAAGATGCTCAATGACTATTACCAAAAGTACGATGCACAGAAAGGGACGCAGTTCGTTTTCTCTGATTTAGGTACTTATAAGCCCGGTGGAGACTTTAATGTCTATTCGGAAATCAAGCGTAAGCTGGTAGAAGACTATCATATCCCGTCCTACGAGATACGCTTTATTCAGGAATGTAAAAACGAGAAGGCAAAGAAAGCGATGGTAGATGCGATGAATCGTGGTGACATTCGCATTATCTTCGGTTCTACCTCTATGTTGGGAACAGGCGTAAACGCACAGCAGCGTGCCGTTGCGGTCCATCATTTGGACACGCCTTGGCGACCTTCGGACTTGGAGCAGCGCAACGGACGAGCTGTGCGCAAGGGAAACCTTATAGCTAAGGAATTTGCGAACAACAAGGTCGATGTGATTATCTATGCCGTGGAACGTTCCTTGGATAGCTACAAGTTTAACCTGCTGCATAATAAGCAGCTTTTCATCAATCAACTGAAGACGAACACGCTTGGCAGTCGTACCATCGATGAGGGTTCGATGGATGAGGACAGCGGCATGAACTTCTCAGAATACGTAGCAGTGCTTTCAGGTAATACTGACCTTTTAGAGAAAGCAAGATTGGATAAGAAGATTACCACCTTGGAATCAGAACGCAAGAACTTTCTCCGTGAGCGTGATGCCGCAACGGGCAAGTTGGCAGAGATTGAAAGTTCTGTATCCTTCCATACGGACAAAATTAAGGAGGCTAAGGCG
>NZ_AJIN01000045.1:0-15972 GCF_000257925.1 Prevotella sp. oral taxon 306 str. F0472 | reverse complement strand
ATGTATGTTTCTCTTTCTAACAAATAAGAGCGGCAAACGAGACTCGAACTCGCGACCCCGACCTTGGCAAGGTCGTGCTCTACCAACTGAGCTATTGCCGCAATAAAACATCTACTTACTCTAAAGATTGATGATTGTCGGGGCGACAGGATTCGAACCTGCGGCCGCCTGGTCCCAAACCAGGAGCGCTACCGGGCTGCGCTACGCCCCGTTGCATATCCAGGAATTATTAGCAGTATTTCTGAATTGCGAGTGCAAAGGTAGTACTTTTTTTTGAAACTACCAAATGTTTCTGCGATTTTTCTATCAAAAAGTTCATTTATTTTTTAAACAAAGAACTTTGGGCACCCAAAGAATATATGTAAAAGACTGATAAACAACACTATACATTTATCTACACCTACATAGGACAAAATAATACAGAAAATTACATTCCATCGTTGCCTGCATTATTTCAATTCAAATTTACTTTTAAAGGGTATTTTGCGACAAAGAGTTTAGCAAATAAGAAATATCAAAATGAAAACAAATGAAATTCATATCAATCACAAAATCACAATCACAAAATCACAAAATCAATTATGGTAGTATCGCATTTTTTCTTACTATAAATAATGTATCATTATATATTATTATTTATTAATAAGGTATTATATTATATAAGAACCCCTTTTTTACACATTGAAAATCCTTTTTGTGATTTTGTGATTGTGATTGTGTGATTGGGAATAAAAAGCTTGGGGGGGAGGCTGCTTTTACTTATCTCTCTGTAAAACAGATAGTTACAAAGGCATTTGCGGAACTTGTTACTCCAATACCCCCAAAAACGATTGCTTTCTGAATAAAGTTGCTTACCTTTGCAAACAGAGAACAGAAGCCCCACCCGACCTCCCCGAAAGGGGAGGAGGCAAGTTTGCAAGTATTTTGCAGAAATTATCTGAAAAAAGAGTCAAAAGTCCTTATCCTCTTATGTGCGCATAGGCACTCCTCCCCCTTCGGGGAGGCTGGGTGGGGCTCCTTCTCCCCGAGAGGGGAGGAGTGCAGTCGCGAGATTGCCCCAAAAAGTTTCAGAAGTTAGTGCTCGTATGCTTAGAGATAAGCGTTCTTAGCGTCAAAGATTAGCGTTAGCAAACTCAAAGATTAACCTTAGCAAGGTCAGAAATTAGCGTTAGCAAGATCAGAGTCAAAGGTAAATGCACTACAAAAGATTCTGATTAATGTGATTAGGAGAACTTGGATTTCAAAAAAAGAACATAGAAAAGAAAAAGAAGATTGCGTAATAACACACAACCTTCTCCTCTATTTCAGTGACGAAAATATCAATTAGAAGAAACTTCTACTTAATGATACCTTCTTCTTTAAAAATCTTCTTCAACGCCTGTACGCCACGCTCAACCTGCTCCTCTGTATGAGTAGCCATCAAAGCAAAACGAACAAGTGTATCTTGAGGTGCACAAGCAGGAGGAATAACAGGGTTGATAAACACACCTGCCTCATATGCCAACTTCGTTACAATAAAAGTCTTCTGTATATCACGAACATAAAGTGGAATGATCGGACTCTCTGTCTCACCAATCTCGAAACCCTCCTCCTTGAAACGCTTCAAAGCATAGTTTGTAACTTTCCATAAATGTTCTATACGCTCTGGTTCATTTTCTAAGATATGAAGAGCCTCTAAAGCCGCAGCTGTAGCTGAAGGTGTATTACTTGCAGAGAAGATGTATGTACGACATGTATGACGAAGATAATTGATTGTATCCTTGTCTCCTGCAATAAAACCACCTATTGATGCAAGACTCTTTGAGAACGTTCCCATGATCAAATCAACTTCATCTGTTACATGGAAATGATCACAAACGCCCCTACCCTGACGACCAAACACACCTAAACCATGTGCCTCATCAACCATAATAGAGCAGTTGTATTTATGCTTCAGTTTCACAATCTCTGGTAGATTAGCTAAATCACCTTCCATTGAGAAGACACCATCTACAACGATAAGTTTCACAGCCTCATGCGGAAGTTTCTGGAGAACACGCTCCAAATCCACCATATCATTATGCTTATAGTGAAGTTGAGTTGCGAAACTCAAACGACGACCATCAACAATACTAGCATGATCACGATCGTCGCAAATAATATAATCACCACGCCCAACAACCATTGCTAGAACGCCAGCATTGACGGAGAAACCAGTAGAGAAAACAAGAGCTTCATCCTTTCCTTCAAAAGCTGCAAGTTCTTTCTCTAATTGAACATGAAGATCCAACGTTCCATTCAAGAAACGACTACCTGCACACCCAGTACCATACTTGTCTAAAGCACGATGTGCTGCGTCTATAACACGCTGATCATTTGGCAGACCCGTATAGGCATTAGAGCCAAACATGAGAATCTCGTTTCCATCGATATCTGTAACTTCTGTTCCTTGCTTACTCGTAATCTCGCGGAAATAAGGATAAACTCCTGCTTCTATAAACTTCTGCGGATCACGGTAACTTTTGTACTTATCTTGTAACTGTCCCATTATATTTAATATGGTGTAGCCAACGACTACATAATAATTATTTTAGGTTGCAAAGATACTAACTTTGTACGACAAAAAGAACAATTTGATTAGAAAAGTGCTTTTTAAAGTTTTTTTCATACCCCTTTCTCAATAAGATATAAGATTAATGTGTAACTTTGCCGAAGGAACTATACTCTGACCATACAGCACTATGAATAAGAAAAGAATCGTTTTCATTCTTAATCCTATATCAGGAACTATCAGCAAGGCTGGTATTCCCGATCTTATTGAAGAACGACTTAACAAAAGTGAATTTGATTACAACATATTAGAAACACAATATGCAGGACATGCCACAGAGTTAGCAAAACAAGCAGTAAAAGAGGGCGTCAATATTGTCGTTGCTGTTGGAGGCGATGGGACTGTAAACGAAATCGGTAAATCATTAATCAACACATCGACTGCTATGGCAATCTTACCCTGTGGGTCAGGTAATGGACTTGCACGCCATTTAAATCTACCGATGAACCTCAAGAAATGTATAGATATCATAAATGAATGCGAAATTAGAGCCTTAGATTATGGTATCATTAATGAGCACCCTTTCTTCTGTACCTGTGGTATGGGCTTCGACGCATTTATATCAATGCAATTTGCTCAAGCTGGTAAACGAGGACCTATCACCTACATGCAAAAAGTTTTGGAAGAAGGACTCAAATACCAACCAGAAACTTATGAGATAGAAGATGAAGATGGAGTCAAACGCTACAAAGCCTTCCTCGTATCAGCCGCCAACGCTTCTCAATATGGTAACAACGCTTACATAGCTCCTCAAGCTTCTATGAGTGATGGACTATTAGACATCATTATCATGGAACCTTTCGATATTATTGAGGCACCACAAGTAGCTATTGAACTCTTTAACAAAACTCTTGACAAGAACCTCAAAATCAAAACTTTCAAAGCAAAGAAAATACATATCCATCGAAAGAAAGAAGGAGTAATCCACTACGATGGAGACCCCGTACTTTCTGGTGCTGACGTTGATATATCTATTGTGTCAAAGGGAATCAACATCGTGATTAATCACAATGCTGATAAGACACACAGACAGCCCAATATACTACAAACAGCTTTCTCTGAAATTTTCTATAACATTGACTTAATGAGGCAGGATATCACCAAACAAAGTAGAAAGGTGCAAGCTATCAACAAGACAATATTACGTAAGTTGAATATATAACTGTACCAATAAGAAGAATGGGCTTTACACTAAAAAACTTTCATATCACCCAAGAACATTCTGCTATGAAAGTTGGCACTGATGGTATACTCCTTGGAGCATGGGCGCAAGGTGGCGCAAGGATATTAGATATTGGAACAGGAACTGGACTTCTAGCCTTAATGATGGCTCAGCGTTTCCCTAATGCCTACATTGATGCTATAGAAATCGACGCTAAAGCATTAGAAGATGCAACGACCAACACACTATTATCGCCATTTAATAATAGAATTAGTCTCATCCATACTTCTTTACAAGAGTATCATCCAGATACATTCCAAACTGACTTTGACAACATTTATGATGCGATTGTGAGTAATCCCCCCTACTTTATAAAATCATTAAAAAGCCCTTTACAAGAAAGGACTATTGCAAGACACACAGACTCTTTAACACCCCATGATTTACTACATCACGCATCACGCCTATTGAAAGATGGAGGGCTTCTCTCTATCATTATTCCATCAGACAATAAAATTATTATAGAGTCAGAGGCTGTATTTTGTGGATTATCAACCACTAAAGTTGTTAATATAAAAACAAAAGAATCCAAGTCACCTAAACGGTGTTTACTCGAATTTAAAAAAACATTAACCACACCGAAAGAAGAGACAAACGTAACATTAATGCAAGACAATGGAGAGCGTTCAGAGTGGTACCATCATCTTACTAAAGATTTTTACATTAAGTAAGAAAACAACTCATCACCATAGAATTGCATCAAGGTTACAAAACATTAAAGCACACTAATTCTTCTGTCTTTCGCTTTTATTTTGTAACTTTGCAAGCTAATATAGGTATAACAAAACTTTATGAAACAAAATAGCTCAATACAGATGTTTACAGATTACGAAGGCGACTTACCTGACTTAAATATCAAAGTTAATGGTGAAATCCCCATTTTCGTAACCCGCAACCTCGTAATGTTCCCTGGAATCCTTTCCCCCATCCTTGTTGGAAGAAAGGCAACATTAGCATTGGTAAAATATTTGGAGAAAAATCCAGAAACCATCATTGCCATTGTAAGTCAGAAGGATAGCAATGTCAATGAGCCACAAGAGGACGACATCTATAAAACAGGTATCTATGCACGCTATGTACGTGCGTTTGATATGCCGGGCAATTATGAGGGAGATAACAAAACCATTATTTTACAAGGATTTGGCAAATGTCGTATCAAAGAGATAACGACCAAATCACCTTACATGAAAGGTTTTACTGAGGCGCTGCAAGAAGAAATGGATCCTAAGAAAGATAAGGAATTCATTACTGCTGTAGAAGACATGAAGTTAGTAGCTAAGGAGTATATTCATGGGAGCGAGGAAGTTCCTGATGATACTCAGCTTGCACTTGACAACATGGGCAACCCTATCATTGCTGTCAACTACACCTGCTCTACAATGCCTTTCCCCGTAGCTGATAAGATTCAAATGTTGGAAGAGAACTCCATAAAAGATCGTCTCTTCAGACTAATGAAGGTCTTAAATAGAGAGATCCAGTTCCAACATTTACGCCAAGATATTCGCTCAAAAACACGTGAGGATCTTGATGAACAACAGCGTGAATACTTTCTCCATCAACAAATTAAGAATATAAAGGAAGAACTTGGTGATGGCGATTCTGCACCAGATAAGAAGGAATTACTGGAAAAGGCAAAAAATAAGAAATGGTCACAAGATGTTGCTAAAATCTTCCAAAAAGAAATTGATAAGCTCGACACACTAAACCCTCAAAGTCCTGATTATAGCATACAAGTAAACTATCTTCAAACGATGGTAGCCTTACCATGGAATGAATATACAACTGATAATCTCGACTTAAAGCGTGCAAAGCGTATATTAGATAAAGATCATTATGGAATGGAGAAGGTCAAGGAGCGAATCCTTGAATATATAGCTGTATTACAATTACGTGGCAGTCTAAAGTCTCCTATCCTCTGCCTTTATGGTCCTCCAGGTGTAGGAAAGACTAGCTTAGGAGTAAGTATTGCAGAAGCTATGAAACGTAAGTATGTACGTGTATCGTTAGGTGGTTTACATGACGAGTCTGAAATTAGAGGTCATCGCAAGACTTACATAGGTGCTATGCCTGGTCGTATCATCAAGAACATACAAAAGGCAGGCTCTTCCAACCCTGTCTTCATCCTTGATGAGATTGATAAGATAACGCAAAACACCATTAATGGAGATCCCTCTTCTGCATTATTGGAAGTGCTTGACCCTGAACAGAATAGTGCTTTCCATGACAACTACCTTGACATAGATTATGACCTCTCAAAGGTACTTTTCATAGCAACAGCCAATGATCTCAATACAATTCCGAGACCCTTGTTAGATCGCATGGAATTAATCAATGTCTCAGGCTATATCACAGAAGAAAAGATAGAAATAGCAAAACGACACTTGATTCCAAAAGAGCTCGAAAATACGGGCTTAGATCAGTTAGAAGTTAAACCAAAGTTTACAAAGAGCGCATTAGAAAAGATTATTGAAAGTTACACACGTGAGAGTGGTGTACGTCAATTAGAGAAACAAATCAATAAGGTAATGCGTAAATTAGCATTTGAACAAGCGATGAATGCTAACTTACCTTACACGAAGATTACTCCAGATGCATTGGAAGATCTCATTGGCAAGCCTCCTTTCACACGTGATATTTATCAAGGAAATAAATACGCAGGTGTAGTAACAGGACTTGCTTGGACAAGTGTGGGGGGTGAGATATTGTTTATTGAGACTTCTCTATCAAAGGGAAAGGCTGGAAAGTTAACACTAACTGGTAATCTTGGAGATGTGATGAAGGAATCAGCGGTTATTGCACTCGAATATGTCAAAGCACACATTGATACTTTAGGGGTTGATTATCGTATCTTTGAACAATGGAACATACACATCCATGTGCCAGAAGGAGCAACACCAAAGGATGGTCCTTCCGCTGGTATAACTATTGCTACAAGTATAGCCTCAGCCCTTACACAACGCAAAGTGCGCAAAAACACTGCTATGACTGGCGAGATAACGCTTCGTGGTAAAGTTCTTCCAGTTGGTGGTATTAAAGAGAAAATCCTTGCCGCTAAACGTGCAGGTATTACAGATATCGTAATGTGTTCGGAGAACAAGAAAGATATTGAAGAAATACCTGAGATTTACAGAAAGGGTATTGAGTTCCACTTCGTTGAGAATATCAAACAAGTATGGGATTTCGCTCTTACCGATGAGCTGGTAGAACATCCAGTAGACTTCACTATATCTGAAGACAATAAAGCTACAAAGAAATGACATTTGAACTGCAACACACAGATAACGCAAGCGATGCACGTACAGGACTAATCACGACAGCCCATGGACAGATAAAGACTCCTATCTTTATGCCAGTGGGTACTGTGGGTTCTGTGAAAGGTGTACACTTTGAAGAACTACGAAGACAGGTAAAGGCGCAGATTATCTTAGGTAATACTTATCACCTTTATCTACGTCCAGGTTTAGATGTATTAAAAGCTGCAGGTGGCTTGCATGGCTTTAATGGTTGGGAGCGCCCTATCCTTACTGATTCAGGTGGGTTCCAAGTATTCTCATTAACTGGTATTCGTAAGTTATCAGAGGAAGGATGTGAGTTTAGGAGCCATATTGATGGTTCTAAGCATTTCTTCACACCAGAGAATGTTATGGATACAGAACGTATCATAGGTGCAGACATCATGATGGCGCTAGATGAATGTCCTCCAGGTCAAAGTGATTACGAATATGCAAAGAAGAGTCTAGGCATGACCCAACGTTGGTTAACTCGTTGTATCAAACGATTCAATGAGACCGAACCTCTCTATGGTTACGAGCAAAGCCTCTTCCCTATTGTTCAAGGATGCACCTACAAAGACTTACGTCGAGAGGCTGCTAAGTTTGTGACGGATCAAGGTGCTGATGGTAATGCCATTGGCGGACTAGCTGTCGGTGAGCCTACTGATGTTATGTATGAAATGATCGAGGTAGTTAATGAGATTCTACCTAAAGATAAGCCACGTTACTTGATGGGTGTAGGTACACCACAAAACATCCTTGAGGCTATCGAGCGTGGTGTTGATATGTTCGATTGCGTCATGCCTACACGTAATGGTCGTAATGCAATGCTCTTTACTTACAATGGAACGATGAATATGCGTAACAAGAAATGGGAGAAAGACTTCTCCCCTGTTGATCCTGACGGATGTGACATCGATCAAATTACAAGTAAAGCCTATCTACATCATCTATTCAAGGCAGGCGAACTATTAGCAATGCAGATTGCTAGTATACACAACTTAGCTTTCTATCTTCGTTTGGTAACAGACGCACGCACACATATTGAGCAAGGCGACTTCGTTCAGTGGAAGGCATCTGTAATTGAGCAATTAGGAAGAAGAATTTAAGGATACGCACAATGCATAAGGTCAAAGAGATTGTAAGCATAATTAAAGGATTACTAGGTAAGCTTAGTCAAAGGATTAAGCCTTGCCTACCTTATATATATAAGGTGGGAAACTTACTAAAGAAGATCTCCCCAACTAGATATCTTGGCATTCTTGATTGGTACATCATTAAGAAGTTCATTGGAACTTATATCTATGCCATCCTTTTGATTATCTCCATCGCTATTGTATTCGACTTTAATGAGAATCTCTCAAAGTTCACGCAATACCACGCACCATGGCGAGCCATCATCTTTGATTACTATGCCAACTTCATACCTTATTATTCCAACCTCTTCTCACCGCTATTTGTATTCATTGCTGTTATATTCTTCACATCTAAGTTAGCTGGAAACTCGGAGATTATAGCAATGTTAGCAGCAGGCGTGTCTATAAAGAGGTTAATGCGTCCTTACATGCTCTCATGCGTAGTCATTGCAGGCTTAACATTCTATCTCAATAGCTTTGTCATCCCCCATGGCACTGTTATCAGACAGAACTTTGAAACCTTATATCGTAATTCGAAGAAGAATACATCTGCGGAGGACATCCAACTATTTGTAGCTAAGAACACCACTGCTTATATCCAGAATTATGACGACCAATACAAGCGTGGTTATGGCTTTTCGCTTGTTAAGATCAAAAACAAGAAGATTGTAAGTCACTTAACCGCAATGGAGATTCAATATGATACGATTGCTGACTCAAAGTATCATTGGAAGTTAAGTAACTGGAAAATAAGAACGCTCAAAGGACTGAAGGAACACATTCAGAGTGGAGCAACTAAGGACACGGTTCTACTCATGGAGCCTACTGACCTTGTATATTCAAAAGGACAACAAGAAACTTTCACTTCACCAGAGCTTCTTGATTATATTTCTAAGCAGACAAGTCGTGGCTCAGGGAATGTGGTGCAATATGAGGTTGAGTTCCATAAACGTATAGCCATGTCGTTCTCCTCTTTCATATTGACGATTATTGGATTGACTCTTTCTTCTCGCAAGCGAAAAGGTGGAATGGGGCTATCGTTAGGTATAGGTCTTGCATTGAGCTTCAGCTATATTATGTTGCAAACTGTTTCTGCTACCTTCGCTATCCAAGACAACACACCACCAATGCTCGCGGCATGGATACCGAACATTATCTTTGCTATTGTCGCATACTTCTGTTATAGACATGCACCAAGTTAATAAGGAGAGTTAGAAGAAGAAGTAAGAACTACCCTCTGTGACAAAGAGGATAAATTGTAAATTATGTTTTTTGAAGATTTAGATTTAAACGATAATGTACTCGACGCACTCTATGATATGCGTTTTGATAAATGTACGCCCGTACAAGAGAAGTGCATTCCAGAAATATTAAAAGGTCACGACGTATTAGGCGTTGCACAAACAGGAACTGGTAAGACTGCGGCTTATCTCTTGCCAGTATTATCTAAATTAGCCGATGGAGGCTACCCAGAGTCTGCCATAAATTGTGTGATCATGTCACCAACACGCGAACTCGCACAGCAGATTGACCAAGCAATGCAAGGTTTTGCTTATTATCTGAATGGCGTTTCCTGCGTTGCTGTCTATGGTGGCAATGATGGCAATCGCTATGACCAGGAACTTAAGAGTTTATCGCTCGGAGCCGATGTCGTCATAGCTACTCCTGGGCGTTTCATCTCTCACCTTTCATTAGGCAATGTTGATTTGTCAAAGGTTAGCTTCTTCATTCTTGACGAGGCTGATCGTATGCTTGATATGGGTTTCTCTGAGGACATTATGACCATTGCCAAGAAGCTCCCTAGTACTTGCCAAACGATTATGTTCTCGGCTACAATGCCTAAGAAGATTGAGGAACTCGCTAAGACACTGCTAAAGAATCCAGTAGAAATCAAGTTAGCTGTCAGCAAACCTGCAGAAAAGATACATCAGATGGCATACGTGTGTTACGAAACACAGAAGATGGGGATACTCAAGGATGTCTTCAAAGGTGGAAACATGAAGCGTGTCATTATTTTCTCTGGATCGAAACAAAAGGTTAAGCAGATTGCTGGTTCGCTTAGTCGTAAGCATATCAACTGCGGTGAGATGCACTCCGACCTTGACCAAGAGCAGCGTAACGACATAATGTTCAAGTTCAAGAGCGGGCAAGTTGACGTCTTAGTGGCAACTGATATTGTCTCACGTGGTATTGATATTGATGACATCACAATGGTTATTAATTATGATGTGCCACACGATGTAGAAGACTATGTACATCGCATTGGTCGTACTGCACGTGCTGATCATGATGGAACTGCTATCACACTTGTGAATGAAGATGACATCTACTTCTTTCAGCAGATTGAGTCATTCTTAGGTAAGGAGATCGAGAAGGTTCAACTACCTGATGGATTGGGCGAAGCACCAGAGTATAAGAGCAACGGAAAGCCTAAGAGGGGAGCTAGCGCAAAGAGCATTCGCAGGAAGAATAGGGACTATCAAAGTCACAAGGATAAGAAACAGGGCAATAACAAGCAACGTTCAAGACGCCCCGAACAGCAAAGTCAAGAATCTTCTGACAATAAGGTGCAGCACTCGCAGGAGCGTAAGCCTAACTACAGGCAGAAGAACAAAGCGCAAGAACAGCAGAACAATAATAACAATGCTGTTGAGGTAAAGAGCGCAAACAAGCGGAATAATCGTCAAGACAAGAATAGGCAAACTGACAAGCAGACGAAGCCTAACAATAACAGACGAAACGACAAGGAGGCTGCAAACAATAAGGAGGCTAGTCAGAAGACGAACGCTCAACAAAATAGAAAGCCTAACAACAAAAAGAAGAAGAATAACAATCGTCAGCGTAACACGAACGAGAAGGGTGCTAGAAGAAGTACGAAGTACGATATTCGTGAAGAGCTACCAACAAGTTCTAAGAGTGACTCTGGATTGAAAGCACTGATAAAGAAGCCGCTTAAGTGGCTCCGTAATCTTGGAAAGAAATAACATCCGATGATGATAATGCCTGTAGCTATACGCAAGTAAGCTACAGGCTTTCTTTTTACCATAACTTTTCTCTGCATGATACTTCAACTTAAAGTACAATGAGACTTTAAGTTAAAGTACGATTGCCCTTTAAGTTAAAGTACAAATGGAGTTTAAGTTAAAGTACAAGCGCACTTTAACTTAATGCACAAAAAGCCACACTAGAAAAGCACAAAGAACGTAAAGATGCAACCCTATAGCAAGCACTATTTAACCTTGTTAAGGAGCATAACCTTCCTTCTTCTGTTTCTCCAAAAATCGTTGTATTGCAACCTTACTTTTCAACGTTTTTGTATGTGCAGAATAAAGATCACCATAATACACCTCACGATAGAAAGGTCCCCAATGTTCCTCTATTCTCACATTATCAGAATTAGTTGTAAAGAAGCCATAAAGTTCTGTGACTCGATACTTATCATCTTCATAAGTTACCTGAGTAGTTTCGCTATCTGACATCAGAAGCCATGAGTAGAAGATTTGTATAACAAATAGAACAGGCACCATTACCCATAACAAACTATACAAACAACCTATAAGTACCTCATAATTCTGCTCCCACCGACACCTAACAAAACGAATAAGAAAGAAAAGAACTAACCAGGGAAGTGTAAACTGAGCAAACTTTGTAATAACAGGATAGAATGACCATGGAGATAACCAAACAACAATCAACCATAGAAGTTCGATACACAATAGGTATCGTAATAACTTAATTAGCCCTTTCTTGTACATACACTCACACTTATAAAAGGTTATAAACCAGACATTACAACAAACGACAAATAACTCATTTTATTATCCTTAAAGCCACGAAACAACCTACAACGATTGAAACTACAATGCAAAATCAAATAAGACCAACGTTGTTTATTCCCGTTTAATTTATTACTTTTGCAAGTGATTTTAAAATAAAAGTATGAAACTATCAACAATTGCACTCACAATCATGCTAGGGATCAGTTCATCCTCCATGGCACAACAGAAAGATATTACCATTAAGATCGTTGAAACATCTGACGTACATGGCTCGTTCTTTCCTTACGACTTCATTACACGTAAGCCAAAGAGCGGTTCCATGGCAAGAGTAAATACTTTCGTTGAAGACTTACGTAAGAAGGAGGGTAAAGAGAATGTTTACCTATTGGATAACGGAGATATCTTGCAAGGGCAACCTATCTCTTATTATTACAACTACGTAGCTCCTGAGAAAACGAATATTGCAGCGAGTGTGCTCAACTATATGGGATATGATGCTGCCACTGTAGGTAACCATGATATTGAGACAGGGCATAGTGTCTATGACAAGTGGTTTAAAGAACTGCACTTCCCTATTCTTGGTGCAAATATCATCAATACTAGAACTAACAAACCTTACATTCTTCCTTATACGGTCATCAAAAAGAAGAACGGACTGAAAGTATGTGTTATCGGTATGCTGACACCTGCAATACCTAACTGGTTGAAGGAAACAATATGGAGTGGACTTCGTTTCGATGAGATGGTTTCATGCGCTAAACGTACCATGGCAGAGGTGAAAAAGAAGGAGAATCCTGACGTTATAGTTGGTTTGTTCCATTCTGGTTGGAATGGAGGTATCAAGACGCCCCAATATGATGAGGATGCATCTCAAAAGGTGGCGCAGGAGGTTCCTGGCTTTGATGTTGTCTTCTTCGGACACGATCACACGCCTCATAATTCAACCGAACGAAACATCATAGGTAAGGAAGTCATCTGCCTTGACCCTGCTAACAATGCGCAACGCGTAGCAATGGCGACACTAACATTGACTCCTAAGAACATCAAAGGAAAGAAACAATACACATTGACGAAGGCAAAAGGCGAACTCGTGGATGTGAGGGACTTGAAAGCTGATGAGGCTTTCATTAAGCATTTCCAACCAGAGATAGATGCTGTAAAACAATGGAGTGAACAGGTGATTGGTAATTTTGAAAATACAATCTACACGAAGGACTGCTTCTTCGGTAATTCTGCTTTCAACGATCTAATCCTCGACCTGGAACTAAAGATTACAAAGGCTGATATTGCCTTTAACGCTCCTCTACAATTTAACTCTGTTATCAAGGCTGGTCCTGTAACAGTGGGCGATATGTTCAACCTTTATAAATACGAAAACCAACTCTGTGTGATAAAGATGACTGGCGAAGAGATTCGCAAGCACCTTGAAATGAGTTACGACTTATGGGTAAACACGATGAAGAGTCCTGATGATCATCTGTTGTTACTCTCTAACACGCAGAATGATGCACAACGTTTAGGCTTCAAGAACTTCTCATTTAACTTCGATTCTGCTGCTGGTATCGATTATACGGTTGATGTAACTAAACCTAATGGCGAGAAAGTTCACATCTTACGTATGAGCAATGGGCAACCCTTCGATGAGCATAAATGGTACACTGTGGCTGTTAATAGTTATCGTGCAAATGGCGGTGGGGAACTACTCACAAAGGGAGCTGGAATACCACATGATTCACTTCAAAGTAGGATAATCTGGGAGAGTCCGAAAGATCAACGCCATTACCTCATGGAAGAGATCAAGAAGGCTGGTACTATGAATCCGCAAGCACATCAAAATTGGAAGTTCATACCAGAAGAGTGGACCGTCCCAGCAGCTGCACGTGACCGTAAGCTCTTGTTTGGAGAATAAGTTAGAAGGGAGCATAAACTTCATAAACAGCTGATTATAACTATCATAAAGATGAAATATTACTGGTTTATCTTTTGTAAGACCGACCTTCTGTTAGAGAAGGTTGGTAATAACTATACCATTCCACTTTCAGAAGAACCACCTATCGCCTTACGTCCTTGGACTCATGTGATGAATATTGGTCCAACGGAGGATGGTACAGAGGTAAAGGCTTTCATGATTGATAGTCCTGTAACTGATAATCCCAATTACGAGATGTGCGGACTTAGACCTTCCTTTTATCTTCTTTCAACTGAATTGTACTTGAAGGCTGGCAAATGTCATGAACTGCTTTACTGGGATCAGAACACAAAATTCTGCGGTGTGTGTGGAGCACCCATGAAAATGCACACAGACATATCGAAACGTTGCACGAATTGTGCGAAAGAAGTATGGCCACAATTAGCGACAGCTATTATCGTCCTTGTTCATAAAGGTGATGAAGTGTTGCTAGTTCATGCACGCAATTTCAAATCTGACTTCTTTGGATTAGTTGCAGGTTTCGTTGAAACAGGAGAAACACTAGAAGAAGCAGTGCATCGTGAAGTAGCTGAAGAAACAGGTATCAAGATAAAGAACCTACGATACTTCGGTTCCCAACCCTGGCCTTATCCTTGTGGGCTAATGGTGGGCTTCAATGCAGATTATGATGGAGGCGATTTACAGTTACAGCAAAGCGAAATATCAAAAGGAGCATGGTTCACAAAAGAGAATCTGCCCAATATTCCTGAACGTTTGTCAATCGCGCGCATGATTCTTGATGATTGGATAAATCAAACTTCAATATAAACTAAAGAGTATTTAAACCTTAAAACAATGATGACTTTCTTAGAAAAAGCCCTTGGCTTTAACCCCAAGTCAATGAAGCTCCGTACTGAACTTATTGCAGGAGCTACAACCTTCTTAACGATGAGCTATATCTTAGCCGTCAATCCTGCTATCCTTACCTCCACAGGAATGGATAAAGGCGCATTGTTCACTGGTACAGCCTTAGCAGCTGCTATTGCTACCTTGTTATTGGCTTTCATGGCTAAGCTACCATTTGCACAAGCCCCTTCCATGGGTCTTAATGCTTTCTTTGCTTACACGCTTTGCCAAACTATGGGTTATTCTTGGCAACACTCTTTAGCTATTATGCTTATTGAGGGAATTGTCTTCATCCTCATTACTTTCTTTAATGTACGTGAGATGATTCTCGATTCTATACCGAACAATTTACGATACGCCATATCAGCGGGTATCGGTATGTTCATTGCCTTTATAGGACTCAAGAATGCAGAAATTATCGTTGCGAAAGATGCTACCTTTGTTGGGCTTGGTGCTTTCACTCCTAGTTGTATTCTTGGTATAATTGCCATCTTATTGAGTGGTGTGTTAATGGCTAAGAATGTCAAAGGTTCGCTATTCTGGAGTATTATTATTACAACCGTCATCGGTATTCCTTTAGGAGTAACAGTTATTCCTAGTAGTTGGATGCCTTTCTCTGCACCACAAGATATTAGTCCGATATTCTGTAAGTTCGACTTTAGTGGTCTTTTGAACCTCAAGACGGTATTGGTTGTCTTTTCATTGTTATTGGTAAATATCTTTGATACGATTGGTACTCTTATGGGCTTAGCAGATAAGACGGGTATTGTGGAACCAAATGGTAATATCCCACGCGTAAAAGAAGCTATGATGAGTGATGCCATAGGAACTACCTGCGGTGCAATGTTAGGTAGCTCAACACTTACAACTTACGTTGAGAGTGCAAGCGGCATTGCCGAAGGTGGTCGTTCTGGTGTAACTGCATTCTTTGTAGGTATTCTGTTCCTTGTATCACTCTTCCTCTCCCCTATCTTCATGCTTATTCCAAGTGCTGCAACAAGTGGAGCTTTGGTTATGGTAGGTGTGTTGATGATTGATTCCGTGAAGAAGATTAACTTGAATGATATTACAGAGTCATTCCCAGCCTTCATCACAATGATAACCATGGTGCTCTGCTACTCTATCGCTGATGGTATCTGTCTAGGTATTTTGTCATTT
>NZ_AJIN01000044.1:0-12296 GCF_000257925.1 Prevotella sp. oral taxon 306 str. F0472 | reverse complement strand
AAGCCTATTACTATGGTCGTCAGGGTGAGGTGACAAAGACTGTCCGTACAGTTATGGCGAGTGTGGCAGATATCAGGACTTATGTCTATGGTGCTACGTATGATAGTTGGAACCGTGTGCAGACGATGACTTATCCTGATGGTGAAGTGGTTACCTACCATTACAATGCTGCAGGACAGGTTGAGAGTCTTACGAGCAATAAACAGGGACGTCAGAGCGTTATTGTTGACAGGATAGGTTACGACAAAGAGGGTCATACGGTCTATACGAAACTCGGTAATGGCACGGAGACTACCTATACCTACGACAAGCAGCGTGAACGTCTGCAGGTGATGAACCTTACAGCGGACGGTCAGGCTGTGATGGAAAACAGGTACCAGTATGATGCTGTGGACAATATCCTCGGTATTACGAATGCCGCCAACCCAACGTCGCTGACGAAACTCAACAAGGCGAAGCTGGGAGGAAAGAGTATGCATACGTATGAGTATGATGAGCTGAACCGCCTTATTCATGCAAGCGGTAAGGCAAAGCGTGCATCGTATGATATGGTGATGTCGTTCGGACGGATGAGTGAGCCGCTGACCAAGGTACAGAAGGTGGACTCAACGACAACTGCGAAGTCTTATAACTTTGCTTATAAGTACGAGGACAGTAACCACCCGACAGCTCCAACGCAGATTGGTCACGATCATTACACGTATGATGCCAACGGTAATCCAACGCTGGTAACGAACGATTCGGCGAATACTACCCGTGAGATGTATTGGGATGAGGATAACCGTCTGATGGTCTTAAGCGATAACGGTAAGACGAGTCGTTATACTTACAACGCTGCTGGTGAACGCATTATGAAGAGTTACGGGACGATGGAAGGTGTGTATATCAATGGTGCACCACAAGGCATCACGTTCCACGAGACAGACAACTTCACACTTTATCCGGCAAGTATCCTCTCTGTAAATAAAAATCGCTTTACAAAGCATTACTTCATTGGTGACAAACGAATCGCTTCAAGGATAGGAACGGGTATGTTTAACAACGTTTATGGACGCAATGGTTCATACGTAACGGCTGGTCAGCAGGACTATGCTGAGCGTATGAATCAGATTCAGACACAGAAGGAAGCATACTATAAGAAGGTGGGTGTAGCCCCTGGTGTACCTACAGAGAAGGGTGCGTATGGTGATCCAGAGAACACTGGTGTAGGGTATAATGCCGTCCTCACCGAACTCGGCAACCATGATGTGCCACAGGGTTGGATTCAGACTCCACGCCCTAACACCACACCGAATACCAACCCCGGTCCACCTGTAAGCTGGAACGACCCGAGTAACCCTGATGACCCACAGGCTGGTTATGGTTATATTCCAAACGACACTACGAAAGAGGAAACCTTCTTCTATCATAGTGACCACCTTGGTAGCACGTCTTACATCACAGACGACCATGCCAACATTACACAGTATGATGCCTACTTACCGTATGGTGAGCTGTTAGTTGATGAGCATAGCAGCCGTGAAGAGCTACCATATAAGTTCAACGGCAAACAGTTCGATGAGGAAACTGGCTTGTACTATTATGGTGCAAGGTACATGAATCCTATGGCAAGTATTTGGTATGGGGTGGATCCGTTAGCGGAGAAGTATCCAAATGTGAATGGGTATTGCTATACAATGGATAATCCTATTAAATATTTAGATCCAAATGGGAAACAATCAGAAAATAGTATAATATTAGCAAGGAATCCACTTGGAGGTTATTATTTTACTCCAGCAGCAGCTCATCTTCTCCACTTAGTAAGTGGGGTCAATGAGCAACAAATCCTTTACGCAAATGTAATATTTGAGGAAACTGGTATATTAAATGGCTCAATAGGTACAGCTGGTTCATCATTGACAGCAGGGAAAGATCCTGATCATGCAATAATAACCCATTATTATTATAATTTTAAGAATAATATGACATATAGAGAAACTAATGGAGCCTTTTTCTATGAGTTTACGGAAAGAAATGCCCATGAGGTTGGTCATATTCCTCAATTAAAAGGAACAAGGCATCTGGTAGGATCTGTTTATCAATATCTTAGAAATATACTATCAGGGCAAAATTGGCATGATGGTAGCTATTCTACAAAAGAAAAGGAAGCAGATAAAGGAGCTATTACTTTTAGGAAATTTAGTGCATTTATCGATAAAAATTATAAAAAGAAAGGTTTAGAAAAGCTATTTAAGAACAAGAATAATTTCCAAGATCAAATCATAGAGAGATTAGATCAATGGTGGAAGGCCTTTATTACAAATAAATTTGGGAAAAAGAGTGAAAGCAAAACTAAAAAAAGATAATATCATAGTAATTCTATATGTATTTCTATTTTTTTCATGTAAAGTAGATAATGCTTTTTACTTTGATATTGCGAGTCAAACGATATGTTCGTGTGAAAAGTCTTTTTATAAACTCAGTATTGATAACGACTCCGTAGCTTCAAATGGATGTCAATATGAGGGAGGTATATTACTTGTGTGGAATGATACGGTAAATCCACCACCAAGCAAAATAAGGCTTGATAGTATTCCCGATAAATATAATGTTTATGTCGGAGGTTACAATTTTTCTAAAAAGATCAAATTAAGACCAAATTCTACATATACTTTGTCGAATAACGGCATGGGAGGTATAGCTTTTAGAGTTAAGATTAGAACGGATTCAATAGGAAGGGTGATAAAAGCAACTCGAACTACATGTGATTCCGATAAGAATACCTAAGGGTATAAAGTACTATATCAGACAACAATAAATTTCCCCACCTATTTATCCCTTTGTAAATACTATCAAAATTTCTTTTTCAAATGAGAATAAAGGACATCATTGCATACACATTCGTTTTACTTCTTGTTATTTCTTGTACAAACAAAAAGATAAAAAAGCGATATTATTGTGATATGAATAATATTTATATATCCGTTTCCGAGGGTGATAAGTATGATAGTCTCATCATTGGGGATACAGATTCTATCATTATTCGCAAAACCAATGGTTATTATGGAGAGATCCTGCTCTATTTTATTACCGGAACAGATACAATTTATGTAGATAACTTATATAAGAACATTTACAGGATACACCCACATTCCTTCTCTTATAAAACGATACGAAGAGATGGGGCTTTTAATGTGTTGGATTCTTTCCCCATGAAAGGGAGGAATATCGGTATTGTGGGTAACGGGGCTGAGTATTATTCTTTCTCGGCAGAAAAGAATGGTCGATACGTAAAAGATTTAGAGATTATCAAGTAAATTATTATCTTTGTAGTTGTAAAAAAGAATAAATTAACAGCTATATTTGATTAATCATATTTATGCAGATTGAAGAAATCCCCTTCGGCTACGCCTCATGCTACGCCACAGACAAAGAATGCGCGAAAGCAGTACACTGCCTTCGCCGCCAAGTTGCCCGACTATATCAGTTGCAACCCGAACCGCCGACAACGAACTATTGCGTAACGCCCGCCTACGTAGCACAAGTAGCGAAAGGCGAAGCGTGCCGCGAGTTTCGCAGTGACGCCCCCATGCGATACGCCCGAGGCATGCGCCGACTGTTCGACCATATCCCCAAAGCGCAGTACCACAGCGTGCGCTACGATGTAATGAACGTGTTCAGCAGCGAGCGCGCTTTCTATTACGCCCAAAAGGGAGACCAGCTCATTTCGCCCGAGCAGCAGGCAGAAATAACAACAATATTCAATGAATACGAACTCCCCGCCCCGCAATTCGACAGCTACGA
Source organism: Prevotella sp. oral taxon 306 str. F0472 (assembly GCF_000257925.1). Taxonomy (NCBI): domain Bacteria; kingdom Pseudomonadati; phylum Bacteroidota; class Bacteroidia; order Bacteroidales; family Prevotellaceae; genus Prevotella; species Prevotella sp. oral taxon 306. Next base: position 8,513 of record NZ_AJIN01000044.1, on the reverse strand, counting down.
ACAGCACCCCGACTGGGAACAATGAATCGATATAACGCGCACATTTACAACATGTTCAAGGCGGACAACACCGAACGAATGAATCGATACAACGCACTAAATCATTTCGCAATAGTACTGCAGAGATTCTGCACCCGCGTTGCAGTCTCACTGCAGAAGCCTTGCAGAAACACTGCAGCACGCATGCAGTAACACTGCAAGGCCTTTGCAGAAGAACTGCAAGACGTATGCAGTAATCGTGCAAACTAAGTAAATTAAAATTCTTCGATGATATAACAATGAACAATACGAGTACACGGAACAACCTCAACTACGCATCTATGGTCGACAGGGTGAGGTGACGAAGACTGTCCGTACAGTTATGGCGAGTGTGGCAGATATCAGGACTTATGTCTATGGTGCTACGTATGATAGCTGGAACCGTGTGCAGACGATGACTTATCCTGACGGTGAAGTGGTGACTTATCACTACAATGCTGCAGGACAGGTGGAGAGCATGACGAGCAATAAACAGGGACGTCAGAGCGTTATTGTTGATAGGATAGGTTACGACAAGGAGGGTCATACGGTCTATACGAAGCTCGGTAATGGCACGGAGACAACCTATACATATGACAAGCAGCGTGAACGTCTGCAGGTGATGAACCTTACAGCGGATGGTCAGACTGTGATGGAAAACAGGTACCAGTATGATGCTGTGGATAATATCCTCGGTATTACGAATGCTGCCAACCCAACGTCGCTTACAAAACTCAATAGGGCGAAGTTGGGAGGAAGGAGTTCGCATACGTATGAGTATGACGAGCTGAACCGCCTTATTCATGCAAACGGTAAGGCAAAGCGTGCATCGTATGATATGGTGATGTCGTTCGGACGGATGAGTGAACCGCTGACAAAGGTGCAGAAGGTGGATTCAACGACAACTGCTAAGTCTTATAACTTCGCTTATAAATATGAGGACAGTAACCACCCGACGGCTCCAACACAGATTGGTCACGATCATTACACGTATGATGCCAACGGTAATCCTACACTGGTAACAAACGACTCTACGAACACTACCCGTGAGATGTATTGGGATGAGGATAACCGCCTGATGGTCTTAAGCGATAACGGCAAGACGAGTCGTTATACTTACAACGCTGCTGGTGAACGTATTATGAAGAGCTATGGAACAATGGAAGGTGTGTATATCAATGGTGCGCCACAGGGTATCACATTCCACGAGACGGATAACTTCACGCTTTATCCTGCAAGTATCCTCTCTGTTAACAAGAATAGATTCACGAAGCATTACTTCATTGGTGACAAACGAATCGCCAGCCGTATCGGTACAGGATTGTTCAATAACGTCTATGGACGCAACGGTTCATACGTAACGGCTGGTCAGCAGGACTATGCAGAACGTATGAATCAGATTCAGACACAGAAAGAGGCGTATTATAAGAAGGTGGGGGTAGCGCCTGGTGTACCTACAGAGAAGGGTGCGTATGGTGATCCGGAGAACACGGGTGTTGGTTATAATGCCGTTCTCACAGAACTCGGTAACCATGATGTGCCACAGGGTTGGATTCAGACTCCACATCCTAACACCACACCAGGTACCAACCCCGGTGCTCCAGTTTCATGGAACGACCCGAGTAACCCTGATGACCCGCAGGCTGGTTATGGCTATGTTCCTAATGATACTACACGTGAAGAAACCTTCTTCTATCACAGTGACCACCTCGGTAGTACATCTTACATCACAGATGATAAAGCCAACATCACGCAGTATGATGCTTACCTACCGTACGGCGAACTGTTAGTTGATGAGCATAATAGCAGTGAAGAACTGCCATATAAGTTCAATGGTAAACAGTTCGATGATGAGACTGGCCTGTACTATTACGGTGCAAGGTACTTGAACCCTGTTACCTGTCTGTGGTATGGGGTGGATCCGCTGGCAGAGAAGTATAAAGAAATAGGTTCTTATGTTTATTGTGCAGACAATCCAATAAATTTATTTGATCCTGATGGTCAGAAGTTTATATACAATGCTCAAGGAAAATTCTTAAGGAAAGAAGGAAAAGATAATCTTGTATATATTGAACGAGATGGTAAATTGACTCAGTTAATTGATCATGGAAATGGTATGACAGATGAACAGTTTAATATTGCTGCTCATATTGTAGATGTAGAATCGAGTGATGCCCCAAATGAAAGCTTGTGGATTGCACATGCAGCTAATAATGCAGTTGATGATAAAGATGTGAATTACGCACATGTAAGAGTAAAAGGAGGGCCTAGAGTAAAGAACCATTCTTTATATGAACAACTGAATGATCAAAATTATTCGACTACTCCTGCATCAGCAAGAGTTGCTTATGATAAAGATTATCTTACAAGTTCTACAAGAACTACTGCAAGAGCAGGTATAATAGATGCATTACAATCAGATATTGATCCAACTCATGGTGCAACGTTGTGGGACGGAACAGATTTTGCAACTAAAGGGCTTAGCCATCCAAAATTTAGACAGTATAATAAAATAACAATACCAGATAATATCAGAAAAGATTATGTTTATCGAAATGAAAGCTATTTACAGAGGATAAAATCAAAGATGCGGGTGTCACCCGTTTTTGAGAGGAATGGAATTTTTATTCATGATGGCAAAAGTACAGCAAAATTCTCTCTAATAGCGACAGGTTCATTTGGTAGAACTATATTTTGGCATAAAAAATAATTTTATATGAAAAAGTTTATTCTTATTTTATTCATTATTATTTTTTCAGCTCCTAGTATAAATGGGAAAGCTCAAAGAAAATGGCAAGGATATTTAATTCCACAAGAGTATGTTATTGTTGATAGCCTTACCTTAAATGGACAGAATACCCAAATAGCTATATTTAGCCCTTATAGTATGACAGCTGACGGTTGTGAAAAATACGTTGATAAAGGGGAAAATAGGATTCTTTTGATTAAGCGTGATTCTCACTTTTATAGATTTGATAATGTTATATCTAATGACGTTTATGGTTATATTGATGGGAACGAAAGTCTTAAAGAAAATGGGAATGGATTTGAATTGTGGTTTGAAAAAGGGCAGAGTTGTACTTTTGAGTATCACATTTATATTGGATTTTTTAATTCAAAAATTAAAATAACGCACATTACATTAATTACTTTATGTAATAATAAAAAGAAGGTAAAAAATATAAGATATAAAAACTTTTTACTTAAGAATTTTCATCGGAATTTAATCGATAAATTAAAAAATAAATATAGCATGTAATCTATTAGAAAGATATTTATCTTATGATCATATGCTATACTGGGATGAGGAGAACCGCCTGATGGTGTTGAAAGACAACAACGGCATCAACCGCTATACCTACAATGCTGCTGGTGAACGCATCATGAAGAGTTACGGTACGATGGAGGGTGTGTATATCAATGGTGCGCCGCAGGGAATCACGTTCCACGAGACGGATAACTTCACGCTCTACCCTGCTTCGATAATCAGCATCAACAAGAACCGCTTCACAAAACATTACTTCCTTGGTGACAAACGAGTTGCTTCAAGAATAGGAACAGGTCTGTTTAACAACGTTTATGGAAGAAACGGCTCATACGTAACCGCTGGTCAGCAGGACTATGCTGAACGTATGAATCAGATTCAGAAGCAGAAAGAAGCGTACTATAAGCAGCAGGGCATTGCCCCTGGTGTACCTACCATGAAGGGCGCGTATGGTGATCCGGAGAATACAAAACGAGGGTATAACTCTATCATTGACACACTCGGTAATCATGATGTGCCACAGGGTTGGATTCAGACTCCACGCCCCAACACCACACCGAATACCAACCCCGGTCCACCTGTAAGCTGGAATGACCCAAGCAACCCTGATGATCCACAGGCTGGTTATGGATATATTCCAAACGACACTACGAAAGAGGAAACCTTCTTCTTCCATTCAGACCATCTTGGCTCAACTTCTTATATTACCGATGACAAGGGTAACATCACCCAATATGATGCCTACCTACCATACGGTGAACTGTTGGTTGACGAGCATAGTAGTAGTGAGGACCTACCATATAAGTTCAACGGCAAGCAGTTCGATGAAGAGACTGGTTTGTACTATTACGGTGCAAGGTATATGAACCCAATCACGAGTTTATGGTATGGGGTGGATCCGTTGGCTGAGAAGTTTCCGAATATAGGGGCGTATGTTTATTGTCATGGGAACCCTATTAATATGATAGATCCTGATGGGAAAGATGATTATAAACTAAATAAAAATGGGCAGATATCTTTTTGGAGAAGGACAAATGCTAAAACTACAGATAGGATCTTTTCTGGTAAAAGCCATATTCTCATAAATAAAGGACTTGCTTCTCAGTTAGTCAAAAATCAGACACGAAATGGAACAATTGCATTAACTAATAAGTCTGATGATGCTTTTAAATTCTTTAAATTCGTAGCAGATAATACTAATGTAGAATGGAATCTTATAGGAGAAAGAAGTGATAATGGGGGAGTTGTTTTCAAACTTAATTCTGATTTTCAATCGACTGCTGACGTCAATACTGTAAATGCGGGAAAATTTTTATTTATGTTACACAGCCATCCGTGGGGAAGCAATGAGGGAGTAACAAGAGCATCAGGTAACTATAATGAGTATAAAAATACACCTGCAGGAGAATTAGTAAAACAATATTACAGAGACGGAGATGTGTGGACATTAGATGCTATTTATGGAAGGTATAGAAAAGACCATCTTCGTCAGACTTTGGATAACTATCCCAAGGCATTTATCTATTATGCTGGTGACTCGAAACAAGCAAAACAATTATATCAATATAATCTTCAAAAGTCAAAGATTAATCCAATTTTTAATCCAAGCTATCAACGAATAAGAAAATATGTCTATAGATAACATAACGAAAACGGTTTTTGTTCTGGTTCTCTTTTTTGCACTTTCGGGTTGTACAATCAAAAAGGAACCATTTTCCCCATCTCTACAATATGTGCTTAACCAATTCTCTAAAGAGCATCCAGAGTATAATGTGATACAAATACAAGTGTCTAAAATTAATAATTATAACTTGTTATTTATGACTGGGTTAGGTGCTTATGACCCAGACATGATTGATGGTTATTATATCTATAATGGAAAGTTAATAACATATTTCCAGACGGATAGTTTAGATAGGACACATATAGTAGATACAAAAGTCTTAAAAAAATATAGTGGCAAAATAGATGGCTACAGAAATGTTTTCCAATCAAAAGGTATAACGGAGCCAATTCAACGAGCATTTTTTATCACTAATGAAAATAGAATAGTTAGAATTCCCAAAGGTTTCTCCTTATTATCTAAGGGAGGCTATGTTGATACAAATGTTATAAAGAATACGGGATTAAAGAAATTTCTTCATAACTATATTGAAAACGCCCCTTCAGTATTATATGAGCTTCGTTTTAAACAAGAGAAGGGTAAGCAGTATGTCATCTTCCGTCCAATGATTTTTTATGATTCTTCAAAACTTAATGGATATTTCTTTTGGAATGGGCACTTGATAGTGTTGTATGATTTAAAACAATCAGGAGATTTATTGAACAAACAGAATATTTTGCATAGTCATAAGATACCCAATTATCGAAGTCTATTGATTGACGATTGGAACTTCCCTTATCCTATCAAGTTAGAGATAATAAATGATGAAGCGATAAAAGAACTTTCTTTAGAAGAAGGATACTTTTTATAATTAGGTGGTTTAGAAATACAAAAACATGACATCTAACCTCAATAGGATAGAATAAAATCGTTGTCCGCTAAACATTTTATTAGATATAATTCAAGGTTGAATCCTAAGTGAGGGGTTCAGCCTTTTTGGTTCTCTTTGTTTCAATGTAAAGAGCACTTATCACTATAAGGAACAATACACATTTCTTCGGACACAGTTTTTGGAATTACATTGTTTATAGTTACTCTAAAACGCTAAGTTAGTTTTTGTTTTTAGTTGCTGTCACTTTTAACATTTCGTATAAACTGCTTGTTATCAATGTGTTGAAACGTAGGGAGGAGTGACAGGAAAATTGAAAAGTAGTTGTTTTAATGATGTCGTTCTAATAATGCGGAGGGGGAAATACTCGCTTGTTATGAAAAGAACAAGGACATTCGAAGTGTTGTAATAAAGATTCATAAATTGAAAATAGCAGATGGACTTTGACACGGCAAAAGATGCCCTTTTGCAATGTTACTCGTTACTGATAACGCAACTACTCGTTATGGTTAACGACTCTATATGTTACTTTGAAACATATAGACTGATTAATGCAATAATTCAGGTTATCTCGTTGTCCTTATCGGGTATTATGAGGATACCGCTTGAAAGGGTGATAGGATACTTTACTGCCATTACTTTTGCATCTACATGACCATCACAAGTCGAGAGGTCAGCAATAACATAAGGGAAGTCAGTATACCAATGAAACTCCTTGTCGGTTCTGTTACGTAATACCTCGTTTAATTCTCTTACTTCTTCTTCCTGAATAGATGCATATTGGTGATAGAAATTTTGGTGTTGCATATCATAGTTTTGTTTGTGGAGGGACGATTACTCCCTCCGTTATCTATTACTCTTCATAACCCATGTCTTAAAACTGCTTTAAGCAAATCATACCTCCATTAAGGAGCAAATTTTTGTGTAAATTTGCTTGTCTATCCCTGTCAGCAGTAGCTGCATAATCATTATTGACATACACTTGTTGATAAATAACAGTTGCGTCTGGTGCTACGACTGTCAAAACTTGAATTATTGTTGGTATATTCATATCGATGTTGATTGTGGAGGGATGGTTAGCCCCTCCCTTACCTCCTTTATGCGACATACTTGAACTCATGAACATAGATGTAGTTTTCGTTATCATCTTGTTCCTCGTTCCATTCATCTATATCTTTCATTGTCACCGATTCTTTCTTCAACAGTTGAGCCACATAAGCTAAAACTTGTTTTTCGGTGTCAAAATACTCACTAAAGTAATCTCCGTCGATACAAATATCGACATAGTAGCTCTCCGTGAAATATTTACCATCACAATCATTAGTTGCATAGACTTCACAACCACATTCTTCAACAATGTAGTATATAGTTAGCTCGGGCATGAGCTTTGCCAATAGATGACGGAAATCGGTTGCTCCCCATGCTTCCTCTGCTTCTATATAAAGGACACCATCTATTATTTCATACGTTTGAATAAACCCACGCAAATAGTTGTTCTTCATTTGTTCTTCCGATGCTCCTAAAGCCTTAACGATATTGCCTTCCCATTCCTTTGAAGCGTTTGCTTCAACAGGCTTTGTATTGCCTTTCATAAAGCTGTTTATCACATTAGACACTCTCGCTAAATCGCTCTTGCTACCTTCGATAGCATAGCTTGTACTTGCCCAATTTGCCATATTCTATATCTTTAAATTGTTATTTCCCAAACTTAATTACATGCTCACAAATCTGTATTGCTAAATCATGAAAATTCGGTTGTTTCAATATACGCTTTAATGCCTGATTATTACGTGTTCTTACACATGTGTTGTTATCTAAGCAAAATGTATACCTCTTATCATATACTATTTTCATTCTTACTCCATTTACGGTTATCAACCCCTCTGTAACCTCCACCTCAAAAAAGCCTTTTCGCCCTGATGAATAAATACTATCTGCTACTTTAATCATATCTCATTTTATTTATGCTACAAAAACAAAATCTTATGACCATACTATACAAGGTTTTAGCTCCTTATACATAAGCTGTACCTTTCTTGACGAATATCGCCTTTTAATAACTCCTACAAGTTTACCATCTTGCATAATATTGTTTCCTTTGATTTGTACTTTCTCAGTAGCCAAAATCTTATAACTATGATACGAAGCCTCTCTTGTTGATAACATACCATAGTTACCTTTATCAATGGAAGCCATTATAACATCCAAGACTGCTTTCTTTATTTCCTGTTTCATATTCATATTATTTGAATGATACATTTCCCTTTCGTTCAACTACTATTGCAGCATCACTGTCGGGCTTTCAAATTTTACGTGCAAATAAGGTAGCAAGGTCATTAGGAAGATAAGCAAAGTAATTTATGGATATTATCATGGAAAACCCAAATCTTTGATTTGTGGAAGGCTGCCGTGAGAATATTCTTAAATAGTGTTGCAGTACTTTGTGTTCTTACGACCTTGCTTACCTTTGCAAAGGAAAATTAAAGCCAGACTGTGTATGTAAGGAGTGTAAGCGATAACAAAGGATGCAGGGCTTCGCCCTAAACTAAAGGGTAAAGAATAGCAAAGTTGCCGTAGGCTTTAAAACAAGATACTGTCATAACCGCTCTCCCAAAGTCCCTTGAAAACCTTTGTCGAAATGCTTCGTAGAACATGAGACAGTGGTTTTCAAGGGATTAAAACAGCACTGTCTGTTTTAAGGGTTTCAGCGTAGCCTGTGTTCTGTAAAGCAGAAAGGA
>NZ_AJIN01000043.1:0-5389 GCF_000257925.1 Prevotella sp. oral taxon 306 str. F0472 | reverse complement strand
TGGTTTCGTTTACCTGAACTATTACGCAATTAGGTGCAGAATAATTCTTCTTTTCTTTCTTTTTCTCCATTGTTTTATTGATTAAAAATAGTTGTTATTTCGTGCTTAATTTCTCTATATTTCGGTTTAGGTACGGACACAAAAAAAGAACAAAGGAAACTCCTAGAAGTCCTTTGTTTACAGGGTTTGCGGCACGCTTCGCGCGCGCGTACGCGAGAAGAAAAAAATGTGTAATTTACGTCTGCTCTACTAGAGAGAGAGAGAGAGAGAGAGAGAGAGAGAGAGAGAGAGAGAGAGTATACAAATATTTGGAACTACCAAATAATTTGCCATCTTTTTCTCGATTATTTTTCTCTCCGTATTCAATGATTCAAATACAGAAGCACAACGCGCAACACCTTTATTATATAAGGCGTTGTTCGTTGTGGCTTGAATATTTAATGCTTGAATCATGATTGGGTTTATTTCTTTCGGCTGCAAAAGTAATAAAAGATATTAAAACGGCAAAGGAAACCAAAGAAAAAAAGACAGATTCGACTTAATTTCTCTAGAAAGAGACAGAGTAAGGCTTTAAAAGACATAGTAACAGAGGAACAAATTGATTTAGTAACAGATAAATGATTCTAAGACACAATGACAGAAAGACATATTTTTTTAATGACATATCATCCGTCGTTGACGGATTTTGTTTCCCTTCCACATATAGTATATTACTATCGTCTTATATTCCCCAGCTTTCTGTCTTAATATGTCATTAAAAGAATCTGTCTCTCTGTCATTGTGTCTATAAAATATACTATCGTTCCTTTGTCTTTAAAAACTATGTCATTAAAGAATCTGTCTCTCTGTCATTGTGTCTACAAAATATATTATCGTTCCTTTGCCTTTAAAAATATGTCATTAAAAGAATCTGTCTCTTTGTTATTGTGTCTATAAAATACATTATTGTTACTTTGTCTTTAGATATATGTCTCTTTGTCTGTGCAATGTAATCTGTACTCTTGTCTTGATTTATAAAGTTTCACGCTATTAATGAACTTATTCGACTAAAAAGATGTAACTTTGCGACAAATTTATAAGGAATAAAAAGATAATTATGGCACAAGAGGACGTTTTTAAGAAGATAGTAAGTCACTGTAAAGAGTATGGTTTTGTATTTCCCAGTAGTGATATCTATGATGGTTTAGCAGCTGTATATGACTATGGTCAGAATGGTGTTGAGCTTAAGAACAATATAAAACAGTACTGGTGGCAATCAATGGTATTGCTTCACAGCAATATTGTTGGTATTGATGCTTCTATCTTTATGCACCCAACTGTATGGAAAGCAAGTGGTCACGTTGATGCCTTCAACGACCCTTTGATTGATAACCGAGACTCTAAGAAGCGTTATCGTGCAGATAACCTTATCGAGGATCAGATAGCTAAATACGAAGAGAAGATAGATAAGGAAGTAGCAAAGGCAGCGAAGAAGTTCGGTGCAGACTTTGATGAAGTTAAGTTCCGCGAAACCAATCCTCGCGTCTTAGAACATCAAAAGAAACGTGACGAATTGCACGCTCGTTACACCGAAGCAATGCAAGGTCCTGACCTCGAAGCATTGAAGCAAATCATCCTTGATGAGGGTATTGTTGATCCAATCAGTGGTACAAAGAACTGGACAGATGTGCGTCAGTTCAATCTTATGTTCTCAACAGAAATGGGCGCATCAGCCGATGCAACCAATAAAATCTACCTACGTCCAGAGACTGCACAGGGTATCTTTGTAAACTTCCTCAACGTTCAGAAGACGGGTCGTATGAAGCTTCCTTTCGGTATCTGTCAGATAGGTAAGGCCTTTCGTAATGAGATCGTAGCACGTCAATTCGTGTTCCGTATGCGTGAATTTGAGCAGATGGAGATGCAGTTCTTCTGCCAACCTGGAACAGAGATGAAGTGGTTTGAGTATTGGAAGAAGCACCGTTTGGCATGGCATGAGGCTTTAGGTATGGGCGACGATAACTATCGTTTCCATGACCACGAGAAGTTAGCTCACTATGCCAATGCGGCTACTGACATTGAATTCCGTATGCCATTCGGTTTCAAGGAGGTTGAAGGTATCCACTCACGTACCAACTTTGACCTTTCACAACACGAGAAGTTCTCGGGAAGACAGATAAAGTATTTCGATCCAGAGCGCAATGAGAACTATGTTCCTTACGATGTTGAGACATCTATCGGAGTAGATCGTATGTTCTTATCAGTGATGTGTCACAGTTATACAGAGGAACCATTGGAGAATGGATCAAGCCGTATTGTATTGAAACTCCCCGAGCCTTTAGCACCAGTTAAGTGTGCTGTTCTACCATTGGTAAACAAAGATGGACTTCCTGAGAAGGCTCAAGAGATTGTTAACCAACTGAAGTTCCACTTCAATACACACATGGAGGCGAAGGACTCAATAGGTAAGCGTTATCGTCGCCAAGACGCTATTGGTACTCCATTCTGCGTGACTGTCGATGGTGACACATTGAATGATAACACCGTTACTCTGCGTTATCGCGACTCAATGAAGCAGGAACGTGTGCCAGTTGAGAAGCTCCGTGAGATAATAGAAGACCGTGTTTCAATCACTTCTCTATTGAAGAAGATTGATATTGATTAATAAGAGATAGGTTAGTAGAACTTACTTGTTTAACATCTTATCAATGGATGTTTCAGTAAGTGCTACTAACCTTTTTTGATATAAAAAGGCTATGACTAAAACGATAAAAACATTCTTTCGCCATGTTGTAAGTATGCTTTGCTTAGGCGGATTGCTGCTTGCTTCAATGAGCATTGTGTCTTGTTCCGAGGATAAAGACGATGTTGAAGAGTTTGCCAACTGGAAGGCTACGAACGAGAACTATTGGAATAAGCTTTATACAACTACTGAACAGAAGATAAAGGGAGGTGATACTTCTTGGAAGATAATCAAGAATTACACCTTAGACGGGCAACATGCTGTTGGTAATGCACAGCTGAGCTATAAGCCAGAGAATCATATCATTGTACATGTATTAGAGTCTGGCTCGGAGACAAAAAGCCCTCTTCTTACCGATTATGCATCGGTTCACTATATGGGACGTTTGATACCATCAACAACCTATACAGCTGGTTTAATCTTCGACAAATCATGGTCGTCTAACACCTTCAATGCGCTTACCTCTCGTCCAACACACTTTGAAGTAAGAGGTGTGGTAGACGGCTTCGCCACAGCCTTACAGCAGATGCATAGAGGCGACCATTGGGTTATTTACATCCCTTATCAGTTGGGGTATGGTGCCGTAAAGGCAGGTGGTGGTACGATTCCAGCCTATTCTACGCTTATATTCGATGTGCGATTAGTAGACTTCGCACATGTTGAGAAGAATCTAAAGGATAAATAAGAGTAGGACAACTAACTGTTTTTTATCGGTTGAATAGCCGAACCTTGTACTTGTAAGTAGGGACACACGTCATCATAAGAACTTCTTTTCATGTATGATAAAGGGGCTTATGAGGCGCATGTCCCTATGTCTTTTTACTTCAAATTATTGATTAATTCGTATCCCATTGCGTATCTCCTTTAGTAAAAACATAGCCGATGCACTCCTTTCAAAGATTCGAGAAGGAGAAGAGATGACGACGAGTGAGAAGTTTAATCTTATCATTCAGTTAAGTATTCCGTCGATTCTTGCACAGATAACAACCGTCCTGATGTTCTATATTGATGCTGGAATGGTTGGCTCATTGGGTGCAGAACCAGCTGCGGCAATCGGTCTTGTAGAACCCGCAACATGGCTCTTCTTCTCTTTAATAGGTGCTGTTACAATGGGATTCTCTGTACAGGCAGCTCACTTCATAGGTGCTAAAGACTTCTCAAAAGCACGCTCTGTAATGCGTCACGGATATGCCTTTGGACTCTGTTTTGCATTATGTTTTCTGCTTGTTACAGTGCTTATTGCACCCTATCTCCCTATATGGTTAAGGGGCGGAAAGGATATTCAGCACGATGCGTCTACTTACTTTCTTATCTTCTCTTTCATCATTCCTTTCCACCTTCTGGAGGTAATATCTGCCTCCATGTTGAAGGTTTCTGGCGATATGCGACGCCCCAGTTCAATGGCGATACTGATGTGTGTCTTGGATGTAATCTTCAATTACTTCTTCATCTTCCCAACGCATGACATCACCCTACTTGGGCTACAAGTAACAGTGCCAGGATGGGGTGCTGGCGTTGCAGGAGCAGCCTTCGGAAGTCTTTTAGCATTTATTGCTGTTGCATTACCATTGGCTTATTACGCCATATTCCGTAGTCCAATCCTTGCGTGGAAGTTGGATGTTGAACGCTTTGTGTGGCGTTGGCAATACATTTGGAATGCGGTGAAGATAGGTAGTCCTATGGCTTTGCAATATCTCTTGATGAATGGTGCTCAACTCGTATCAACGATGATTGTCGCTCCATTGGGGAATGTCTCGATAGCCGCCCATTCGTTTGCAATCACAGCCGAAAGTCTTTGTTATATGCCAGGCTATGGTATTAGTGAGGCTGCAACCACTCTCGTTGGACAGAGCGTAGGGGCGGGCAGGCGTGATTTGCATCGTAGTTTCGCATGGATGACCATATTCTTAGGAATGCTAGTGATGGCATTCATGGGCGTAATCATGTATATTTTCGCTCCCGAAATGATAAGTTTATTATCGCCAGTTGCCGATATACAAGCTCTGGGAACATCCGTTCTTCGGATTGAAGCATTCGCCGAACCCTTCTTTGCAGCAGCCATCGTCGCCTATAGCGTGTGCGTAGGAGCAGGCGATACATTGAAACCATCCTTCATAAACTTGGGTTGTATGTGGCTCGTCCGATTGACTCTTGCCTATGCGTTAGCCAGTGAATACGGATTGAAAGGCGTATGGTTTGCTATGGCTGTTGAACTTTCTTTCCGTGGAATCATGTTCTTGTTCTATCTAGCAACATATTCTTTAAGACAGAAGGACGAATCCTTTAAGACAAAGGAACGATAATATGTTTTGTAGACACAATGACAGAAAGAAATATCTTTTTAAATGACATATTTTTAAAGACAAAGTAACAGGAGAACATAAGACGATAGTAATATACTATATGTGGAAGGGAAACCAAATCCATCAACGACGGATGATATGTCATTAAAAAAATATGTCTTTTGTGTCTTAGAATCATTGTGTCTTAGAATCATTGTGTCTTAGAATCATTTCTCTATTACTAAACCAATCTGTTACTCTGTCTTTAAAGCCTTACTCTGTCTCTTTCTAGAGAAATTAAGTCGAATCTGTCTTTTTTTCTTTGGTTTCCTTTGCTGTTTTAATATCTTTTATTACTTTTGCAGCCGAAAGAAATAAACCCAAT
>NZ_AJIN01000042.1:0-63197 GCF_000257925.1 Prevotella sp. oral taxon 306 str. F0472 | reverse complement strand
GCGTGTATATCTTGAGTTACATAGTTTCCTCCCTATAAAGCATGCTGTTAGTGCAACGCTTACTTCACCTAACAACAATGTCCCTACCAGCGTAAAACTTGATGAGAAAGGTAATAATCCAATTGCCACTTCTGTTACAACGATCAATAAAACATTAACGGCCGATTTTTGGCAGGCACACCCTTACTCCCCTTCTACGGATGTTACATATATTGCTTTTGAAGATTCTAAGAATGACATGGAGTGGCACTATGCCAACAGAGATACTACTTACACATGGTTCCTTCCTGGAACTCCACTTCGCCAGATGCGTCTAGATTTACCTTCACTGACGCTCTACGGAAAGACAGCTACACCAAGTACACATCTTTATTCTACAGATCCTGCTCTCTCTGGTTTTGTTACCAAAGAAAATACAACTTACAAACTCAAAATTCGTCTTGTCTATACGGGTTTCAAATACCTATTCTCTGATGGCACTGTAGGGACGCTCAAAGCTAATAGAACCAAGACTCCGATAGCCTTTGTTGTAAAAGACAACGACGGGACACCGAACTCTGGTGTAGCTATTGCTTTGAAAGAAGCAGATTTGGGTAGTTCTTGGTCGCCTCTTACTGGCAATGTGAAGAATACAGATTGTCAATGGACAACACAAAGCCTTTCCAGTGACCCTAGTTCTACTCCTGTTTATATGACAACAAACTTTCAAGGCTTACTGTTAGGGACAGGGCTTTCTGACAATGTCTCTGACATGAACGGATATAACTGGACATGGGATCCTACGACTAATGCAATGCCTGACTCACCTGGTGGTCAGCCCAAAGGAAACAATCAGTGGGGTTTCCCTGCTTTCTATTATGCCGCTCATTATAATCCAGGTGTGACTTTAACAGGTGCTATTGCTAATCAGAAGTGGTATCTCCCTGCATCAGGTGAATGGAGAACGGCTCTAGATGCTATGTGTTTGGGGCAAGTTAATAATAATGGGAGTTATAATGGTGGTAAAGGTGCAGCAGGTGGTGGACGTTTTGACCCGGTAATTCTAAATTATGCACTCACCGCCCATTACAGCAATAATGGTGTACTTGTCGGAAGTCAAAATATTGCGAATCAAGGTGCTTTTACGCGTTATTTTGCTAGTAGCTTTGAAAATGGCGCAGGAACTGCCTCCCCAGACCTAATTAACATTAGCCTTAGTACGGGTTGGACTGGAAATGATGGTACAAGCTATCCAAGTATATATTCTATCCAATATGAAAGTGGGCAACAAATGTGGAATCAAGTAACGGATGTAAGAGCAAAGGTACGTGCTTTCATTCATTTCTAAAATGTCGTAGTCAATGAGGCTATTATAGCAAACAATAATATTATAAACAAATGCTTCGTGGGCTAAAAGGTCTCGAGCCTACGGAGCTATCACAACGAGAGACCACCTTAATAACAATGGCTAACAAACCAATTCAATTTTTCTTGAGAGAGCAGAAGCTAAACATCGGTAAGCAGGCTGGAAAGACTGTTATTGTTGCTCGTCCAACTGGTAGGCACCGTGTAGACTTCCGCAACTTTTGCGAACGCATTGCTAAGTCAACAACCTTTAATGCGCAGGAGGTAGCTGCTGTACTGAATCTTGCAAGTGAAACCGCCCGTGACATCGTTGCCAATGGTGACATCGTGGAGTTTGGCGACATGGGAACGTTGACACCCTCGTTTAAGAGCAAGGCAGTAGAGAGTGTTGAGCAGTTCCGTGCACAGCAGCACATCGAGAAACCTGTTATAAAGTTCCTTGCCTCTGCGAAGTATTTCACTCTGAATGATGTTACGTATGAACAAGTAACACCAAGGGAGAAGAAAGAAAAGAAAGGAAAGAAAGAGAAAAAGAAGGCAGAAGGAACCGAGTCTCCAGGCCCGGTAGCAGAAGGATAATAAGGGTCTTTCCAGATTCTGCTAAGACAATCAAAAAAGAGTTCGCGAACAAATCGAAAAGAGTTCGCGAACTCTTTTGAAATTGTTCGCGAACAATTTTGATTTTGTTCGCGAACAATTTTAGTTTTCTTCGCGAACTCTTTTTTGCGTTCCTTATTATTGAGCTTTGAGCTTTGAAAATTGACCTTTGAGATTTGTCAGAAGGTTGTTTTATTCCCTTTTATAAAGGTAATAGTTCCGCCAAGAACCAATATCAAACCAGTAAACAATAAGGTGTTCTTTGGATAATTGATGATAACGTGGATTGCAAATAAGAGAATGCCAATGATGATGGCAATAAGACCTAAATATTTGATATATCTTCTCATAACGAACCTGTAATTATGCTATACGATGAGCAAAAGTACTAAAATTATTTGGTCAATTGCATGGAAAGTAGTACTTTTGCGCTGCATTTGCGCATGCAAGGTGCATTTTTAATTCATTTTATATATTTAAAATAGTATGAATCAATACGAAACCGTTTTCATTTTGACTCCCGTTTTATCTGACGAACAGATGAAGGAAGCGGTCGCTAAATTCAAGACACTGCTCACTGATAATGGTGCTGAGATCTTGAACGAGGAGATCTGGGGGCTGAAGAAGTTGGCTTACAACATTCAGAAGAAGTCATCAGGCTTCTATGCATTGTTAGAGTTCAATGCAGAACCATCAGTTATTAACACTCTCGAAACCGGCTTCCGTCGTGACGAGAAGGTTATTCGTTACATTACCGTTAAGCAGGACAAGTATTCTGCAGCATACGCTGAGAAGCGTCGTGCTAAATGGGCAGCTAAAAAGGAGGCATAATTATGGCAGAGCAGAAATCAGAGATCCGTTATTTGACAGCTCCTTCTATCGACACAAAGAAGAAGAAGTATTGCCGTTTCAAGAAGAGCGGTATTAAGTACATCGATTATAAAGATGGTGAGTTCTTGAAGAAGTTCCTTAACGAGCAGGGTAAGATCCTTCCTCGTCGTATCACAGGTACTTCATTGAAGTATCAGCGTCGTGTGGCACAAGCTGTTAAGCGTGCTCGTCAGATTGCATTACTTCCATACGTAACCGATTTGATGAAGTAAAAAGGAGGTCAATAGATGGAGATTATATTAAAAGAAGATATTATCGGTCTTGGATACAAGAACGATATCGTTAATGTAAAGAACGGCTACGGTCGTAACTATCTCATTCCAACAGGTAAAGGTGTTATCGCATCTCCTTCAGCTAAGAAGCAGTTGGCTGAGAACTTAAAGCAGCAGGCTTCTAAACTTGCAGCTCTTAAGGCTGAGGCAGAGAAGAAAGCATCACAGTTGGATGGTGTAGAACTTGTTATTGAAACAAAGGTATCAGCTACAGGTGTAACTTACGGTTCTGTTAATGCTGCAACTGTAGTTGAAGAGCTTGCAAAGCGTGGTATTGAGGTTGATCGCAAGATTGTCACAATGCACGATATGAAGAAGGTTGGCACATCTGAGGCTACTGTTCACTTCCACAAGGAGGTTGAGGTTAAGATTCCTGTAACTGTAGTTGCAGAGAACCAGCCAGCACCTGCTGTTGAGGAGGCTCCAGTAGAGCAGCCTGCAGAGGCACCTGTTGCAGAGGAGGAAGCTCCAGCAGCTGAGTAATTCAACAAATGACATTTTGCACTGTAAAGCAGTAATGTTAGATAATAGTCCCTTTCACTTCCGGGTGGAAGGGATTTATTAGTTTATTATGAAACGAATAGTACTTACCGGCGGACCTTGTGCCGGAAAAACGACAGCACTTGTCAAGATTATCGAGCATTTCTCCAGTCTCGGTTACAAGGTGTTTATTATTCCTGAAGTGCCAACACTCTTTAGCCAAGCAGGTATGGATTACCTTACGGATAATCACGCTTTCTTTTATGAAGGAGAGAAGGCGACACTAGAAATGCAGCTTGCTTTGGAGGATAAGTTTACGCGGATAGCCGAAACAATTACTACTCCAACCATCATCGTTTGTGATCGTGGAACGATGGATATTTCTGCTTATATGAAGCCCGAAATGTGGAATGAGATTACGGCTGGCGTTGGAACCTGTTCGGAGAAGTTACGTGCTAGATATGATGCGGTACTTCACCTTGTCAGTGCTGCTGATGGTGCAGAACAATTCTATACGACGGCTAACAATGCGGAGCGTACAGAGGGATTGGAGCTTGCACGTGAAGTTGATAAGAAAGTTATTCAAGCTTGGTCAGAGCATCCTCATTTGCGTGTAATCAACAACCACGAGAACTTTGATACAAAGATCAATCGTGTTATTCAAGAGATATCGAATATACTTGAGATTCCGCAGCAGATAGTAGAAGAACGTAAATATATCGTGCGTCTTACAGGTGATATTCCTGATGCTATAGAAAGTGAGATCATTCAAACTTATCTAACATCCGACCCACGTAGTGAGGTGCGTCTTCGTCGTCGTACATTGAACGGCGTTTCTGTTAATGTTCGTACAACGAAAAAGACCTTAGCAAACAATGCACAGGTAGTTACCGAGCGACAGATTGATAATAACCTCTATGAGTCATTAATGCGTCAAGCCGACCCTTATCGTCAGTCAATCCATAAGATTCGTAAAACGTTTATATGGCGTGGTCAATTCTTTGAGCTTGATACCTATTTATCTCCAATGCGCAATCTTCAGATACTTGAAACGAAGGGCATTGTTGACCATGAGGATGTCAACTTCCCTCCCTTTATCGAGGTTGTAGAAGATATTACGGGTAAGACAGAATATTACAATTACAATTTAGCCTTGAGAAAGTAAGAGGTTAAGTTGAGCATAACTTAAAAAGGTGCCGTAACTGTATCATCAGTTGTGGCACCTTTTCCGTATATCTAAGGTCTAAACCTTATTTCTTCTTTGCTGCTTTATCAACCTTTTCCCAATACTTCTTACCCTTTTCTT
Source organism: Prevotella sp. oral taxon 306 str. F0472 (assembly GCF_000257925.1). Taxonomy (NCBI): domain Bacteria; kingdom Pseudomonadati; phylum Bacteroidota; class Bacteroidia; order Bacteroidales; family Prevotellaceae; genus Prevotella; species Prevotella sp. oral taxon 306. Next base: position 58,307 of record NZ_AJIN01000042.1, on the reverse strand, counting down.
TTAGTTGGTTCGTAAAAGCAACGGCATCAACATTAGCTTGTGCCTCGTCAGCAGGAGATGCGTAAGCATGACGGAAGCCCTTAATCTTATTCCATTCACCACGTGTAAAGTCAGGTACTTCCACAGGGATATTACCATTATCCATAGAGATAGAACCTAACTCGGCTAGACAGCACCATTCTGCTAAGTCGTACACATCAATATCCAATGGCAAGCCGTTCTGTAAGCAATAAACTAGACGTGAATCCATGATGAAGTCCATACCACCATGACCACCAACTTCCTTCGCTTGTTTCTCATACTTTGTGATAATAGGGCTTTCGTTCGCCTTCTCCAAAGCTTCTCTATCCTTACCCGATAAGTAGCTGTGACCCGATAAGTCATCTGCTGAAGGGGTTACACCTGCTTTTGCAAGTTCTTGAGATGATAAAGCATAGCCTTCAACAGGATATTTATTAGCGAAGCCCTTTGTACCAGTCAACTGATACATACGATTATAAGGCTGTGGAGTCATTACGTTATGAATAATCTCAATCACTTTTCCATTCTCTGTGCTGATCAGCGTTGTGGTTTGATCGCCATTGCGGAACTCCTTACAAGGCTCACCGCTCATTTGTTCAACGTGCATCTTACCATTAACTGACTTTGTATCCATTGCGATAAGTGTCTTCATACGATCGCCACGGTGAATGTCTAATACTTGTGCAATAGGGCCTAAGCCGTGAGTAGCATATATGTCACCACGGAACTTCTGGTTGTAATCCAATCTCCAACCTAATTTATCTTCTTTATCCTTCTTCCAATAAGCATTCCAGAAGGGAGTTAGGTCGTGGCGATAAGCTCCTTGTACATATAGAATCTCACCGAAGATACCCTTTTGAGCCATGTTTAAAGAGTTCAACTCAAAGAAGTCATAGCAGCAGTTCTCGAGCATCATACAATGTAGTCGATTCTTCTCAGATAATTCGATGAGTTGCCATATTTCTGACATATTCATCGCTGCCGGGACTTCTATTGCAACGTGCTTACCATGTGTCATTGCTTCTTTTGCAACTAGGAAGTGATGTTTCCAATCAGGTGCAATATAAACAAGGTCTATATCTTTGCGCTTACACAATTCTTTGTAACCATCTTCGCCCGAATAAATATCCGCAGCAGGCATGCTAGCCTTGCGTAAATATTGCTGACACCTTTCTGCACGATCCTTCTCAAAGTCACACAACGCCATCACTTGTATTCCAGGGATATGCGTCCATCGTTCAACGGCACCTGGACCGCGCATACCAAGTCCAACGAAGGCTACCCGTACAACCTTCATCTTTGGTGTTGCAAGGTTCAAAACACTTTGCTCACCAGCAGGACGGGTTGGAACCTCTGTGACCGCCTTTCCGTTAACAATCTTGTAAGGCCAATTGAATTGTGCTAAAGCATTCGTTGGTAATAAGAAACTGCCTGCAATGAGTATTGCAGCAAAGGTCTTTTTAATTCTCATAGTTTGGTTTTTTATTTATTGATTATTGGTTTTTAATTATAATTGTAGGGCAAAGATAGTGAATATTAGCGTAAAACGGGAATACTTTAAAGATTAATTTGTCAGATGTTTTGGGTTGAGGTTGATATGGAAAGTTCAACGCTCAACTTCGTTCCAATTCTTATCGTATGATACTTTAAGTTAATCTCCATTTGTACTTTAAGTTAAAGGTCGCTTGTACTTTAAGTTAAACGTCAATCCTACTTTAAGTTAGTGTTCGATACCTTTTAAATTACTACATCTTTCAATAGTTATACATATTGTTTTATGTGGGTATCATCTTCTGTGCATAGCTATTTAAGATATAAGTTTTGCTTTTAGAGCGTAATTCTTCATTATCTATTTAATTTTCTGTATCTTTGCACTCAGAAAGTATTAACAATTAAAGCATAAAATAAGATGAAAGCATTTGTATTCCCTGGACAGGGATCTCAGTTTGTTGGGATGGGTAAGGACCTTTACGAGAACAGCCCATTAGCGAAAGAATTATTCGATAAGGCAGATGAGATTCTTGGTTTCAAGATCACCGATATTATGTTTGCAGGCACTGATGACCAACTAAAGGAAACGAAGGTAACTCAACCAGCAGTATTCCTTCATAGTGTAATCTCAGCCCTTTGCTTAGGTGACGAGTTTAAGCCAGATATGGTAGCGGGTCATTCATTGGGTGAGTTCTCTGCTCTTGTTGCTGCGGGTGCATTAAGTTTCGAGGATGGTTTGAAGTTGGTTGCAGCTCGTGCTAACGCAATGCAGAAGGCATGTGAGCAGAACCCTGGTACTATGGCTGCAATTATAGGCTTGCCAGACGAGAAGGTTGAAGAGATTTGCGCTCAAGTGTCAAAGGAAGGTAAGGTTTGTGTAGCAGCCAACTTTAACTGCCCTGGTCAGTTAGTTATTTCAGGTTCTGTTGACGCTATCAACGAGGCATGCGAGTTGTTAAAGGAAGCAGGTGCTAAGCGTGCATTACCATTGAAGGTTGGTGGTGCTTTCCACTCTCCATTGATGCAGCCAGCTAAAGATGAATTACAGGCAGCTATAGAGGCAACTAAATTCAATGCTCCAAAGTGCCCTGTTTATCAGAATGTAGATGCATTGCCACATACCGATCCAGCCGAGATTCAGAAGAATTTGATTGCTCAGCTCACCTCAAGTGTACGTTGGACGAAGAGTGCCCAGAACATGATTGCTGATGGTGCTGATGAGTTCATCGAGTGTGGACCAGGCAAAGCATTGCAGGGTATGCTTGGACGTATTGACAGAAATGTTAATGCTCACGGCATAGCTTAATACTATAGCTAATAGTCCCTCTTCTTAACCCCTCCTTGCTTTAGGAGTGATACGGAAGAGGGACTTTTGTTTATCCATTGTATGAAAACTAAATTAGTTATCTATCAAGTCTTCACTCGTACTTTTGGTAATAAGAACCTTACGAGAAAGGAGAACGGTACATTAGCAGAGAATGGGGTAGGGAAGATGAATGACTTCGACGAGTCGGTACTTCGTCGCATTCATGACTTCGGTGTCACTCATCTTTGGTATACTGGTGTTATCCGTCATGCAACGTGTACTGATTATTCTTCCTTCGGTATTCCTTGTCAGAACCCACGAGTTGTAAAAGGACGCGCTGGTTCCCCATACGCCATTACTGATTATTATGATATTGACCCTGATATTGCGGTTAATGTTGATGAGCGCATGGCAGAGTTCGAGGCTCTTATTAGTAGAACACATGACGAAGGACTGAAAATGATCATCGACTTCGTACCTAATCATGTTGCACGTCAATATAAGAGTATAGCAAAGCCGCAAGGAGTGAGTGATTTAGGAGAAGACGATGACTTAGGGAAGCATTTTGATCCACAAAACAACTTCTATTATTGTCCGGGTGAAGCACTCGATCTGTCTGGGGTAGCGGAGAATGAATATGCAAACGGAGCGGAGCCTTACCATGAATATCCAGCCAAGTGCACGGGTAACGATCGCTTCGATTCGCATCCACAGCAGAATGACTGGTATGAGACGGTGAAACTCAATTATGGAGTAGACTATTGTGATGCTGGTGGGCGTAGTTATCATTATCATCCCATTCCTTCTACTTGGAAGAAGATGACTGAAATTCTCCTCTTCTGGGCAGCTAAAGGGATTGATGGTTTCCGTTGTGATATGGCGGAGATGGTACCTCACGAATTCTGGTCATACGCCACACAACAGGTCAAGGAGCGTTATCCAGACGTGATATTCATCGGAGAGGTATATGATCCGAACCAGTATCGTATGTATGTTGAGTCAGGCTTTGATTACTTATATGATAAGGTGGGTATGTATGATTGCATACGTGGTGTCATCTGTGACGAGCGTCCGGCTTCTTCTATCACGCACGAGTGGCAGCAAGTTGACGATATACGCGACCACATGCTTTACTTCCTAGAGAATCATGATGAGCAACGCATTGCCTCCGACTTCTTTGCTGGTAACCCGTGGAAAGGAGTGCCGGGCATGATTGTTTCCGCATTGCTTCAGCAAAATCCAGTTATGGTTTATGCAGGGCAAGAGTTTGGCGAGCGGGGTATGGATAAAGAGGGCTTCTCGGGACGTGATGGTCGTTCAACCATCTTCGACTATTGGACGAGTGAAGCTATTTATAAAGGCTTCTTCAATCACGAGAAACTTACAACAGATGAGAAGAAGTTATCATTGGTCTATCAAGGTCTGCTTCGCTTCTGCAATCGAGAGAAGGCAGTGCGTGAAGGATTGACATTCGACCTCATGTATGTTAATAATCAAAGCTATCAGTTCAACCCTCGCAAACAATTTGCCTTCTTGCGTAAGGCTGACGATGAAGTGTTACTCGTTGTAGCGAACTTCGATCAGAAACGTGTGCAAATCAACGTTACCATTCCTGCGCATGCTTACGACTTCCTTGGATTACCAGAGCGGGAAGTAGAGATGACCGATTTGCTTTCAGGTTTTACAAAGATGGTAGAACTGAAACGAGATGGACAGGTTGCCTTAGATGTCGAGGCAAATTATGGTAGGATATATAAGTTTAACGTAAAGGAGAAGCCCATGGACTATGTATTGAATACGCATAACAAGGAGGAATTCCCACCGGCTCATACAGCAGAACATTTATTGAATCAAGTCATGGTTCGTATGTTTGGGGCGGAGCGTAGTAATAATGCGCATATCGAACGAAAGAAGAGTAAGATGACATTCATCCTTGATCATAAACCTAATCGTAAGGAGGAGAAGGCTATTGTTGATGAGATGAATCGCCTTATTGCAGAGGATTTACCTGTAACGTTCGAAATGGTTGACAGGAATCATATTCCAGAAGGAGTGAGCTTGGATAAGCTACCAGATGATGCTTCCGAGATGTTACGACTTGTGCAAATTGGCGACTTTGATGTGTGCCCTTGCATTGGTAAGCATGTTCGATCGACGAGTCAGATAGGTCGCTTTGAATTGTTAGGTACTAATTGGGACGAAGCCAAACATGCTTTCCGTATTCGGTTTAAGGTTGTTGTCTAGAGAACTCTCACTGCCACTATAAGGATGTGGAAAGTTAATCAACCCTCGAAAGTTAAACAAAATAACTTTCGAGGGTTTTCTATGAAAGAGAGAAAGAGATTTCAGAGGTACATCAGACTTAGATAATGAATTATCACACTTAGATAATAGAATTACGCACGTACAAACAAGAATACAGAGCATATAGAAAAACAAAAGAGAACTAAGGAAGAACAATTACGAGATGTGTGTTGTGAGTTCGTTCTCTTATAAAAACAAATAAGAGATAAGCTCTTTGATTGTGCTTACCTCTTACTTGTTTTACCTTTCTTTCTTATCTAATGACTTATGAGCGACTTATGATTTATCGCTCTGTTCCTTCATATCAATAAACTGCTTGTTTGCATCATAAAACTCATATTGCAAATAAGCTAGCTTCTGTGAAGGAATAATATTTACGCCTAATCCGTATCTCATTTGCCACTTACGTTTTAGCGAGATGAAACCCTTGTTAATGTAAGCAGCTACGTATGGGTGGACGTGTAAGTAGAATTTCTTTACTCCTACCTTATTGACAAGGCGATCAATCTTTCGCTCTAGCTGGTCAGTAAAGAGGATACTTGAGTGAATCTTACCTGTTCCAAAACAAGTGGGGCAGTCCTCATCTACGTCAACATCCATTACAGGACGAACACGTTGTCGAGTGATTTGCATTAAGCCGAACTTACTTAATGGAAGTATGTTGTGACGGGCTCTATCCTTCTGCATGTTCTTACACATACGTTCGTAAAGCATCTGTCTGTCTTCAGCAAGATTCATGTCTATAAAGTCAACGACGATGATTCCTCCCATATCACGTAATCGAAGTTGACGTGCTAATTCGTCGGCAGCTCCAAGGTTTGTGTCAAGTGCGTTCTGCTCTTGTGCTTTCTCCTTGGTTCTGTTTCCACTATTTACATCAACAACGTGCATAGCCTCTGTGTGTTCGATGATGAGGTAACAACCATGCCCGTAGTTGATTGTCTTGCCAAAGCTAGACTTGATTTGCTTTGTAACATCGAAATTGTCAAAGATAGGCACCTTTCCATTGTACTTCTTCACTATGCTTGCCTTTTCAGGGGCTATTAGAGAAACATAGTGGCGTACAGCTGTGCAAATGTCATCATCATTGACATAGATGTTCTCGTAGGTTGGGTTGAAGAGATCACGTAACATAGCAACAGCACGTCCAGTCTCCTCAAATACTAATTGAGGACGCTCTTGTGTCTTTTGTACCTTCGTGATAGCTTCATTCCAACGATTCAGAAGGACTTTCATCTCTGCATCAAGTTCCGCAACACGCTTGCCTTCAGCTACTGTTCTAACAATTACACCAAAGTTCTTTGGAGTGATACTTTGGATAAGTTGCTTTAGGCGTGCCCGTTCTTCGCCGCTCTTAATCTTAGATGAAACACTGACTTTATGCCCAAAAGGTATAAGCACCAGGTAGCGACCAGCGAATGATATTTCGCCTGTAAGACGCGGACCTTTGGTGGAAATGGGTTCTTTGACAATTTGTACCAATACTTCTTGACCTACTTGCAAGGCATTCTGTATCGTGCCATCTTTTTGTATGTCAGGGAGATGATTGGCTTTCTGAATGGGATAAAGTTTTTTACGATCGCTCTGAACCTGTTTCAGATATTTGGCGTAGGAGTTGAATTGACTCCCTAAGTCTAGATAATGAAGAAAGGCGTCACGCTCATAACCTACATCTACAAAGCAGGCGTTTAGCCCTGGCATCAGCTTCTTTACTTTTGCCACGTAGATGTTTCCAACCGAAAAGCTAGCTTCTCTTGGTTCACGTTGATATTCAACCAAACGCTTATCCTCGAGTAGTGCTATCGAAATCTCTTTCTGTTGGACATCAATAATTACTTCGCTTGTCATCTATCTTCTCTTGTTATAAACATCATGATAGTATAGGATCGTATAAGTTAGCTATAAATGTTTTATACGTTATGATTTGTGGTAATAAACAATACACCTAATCGTACTACATGATATTTATAGGTAATAAAAAAGGCGGAACCTGCCGTCGCATTCCATGGTTGGAATTAATTGCGATGACACGCCCCGTCATGTTTGAAAGTCGTAATAAGTGCTTTCAGCCTATGGGGCTTACTTACTCTTATGTCTGTTCTTTCTTAATCTCTTTTTACGCTTGTGCGTAGCCATCTTATGTCCCTTTTTCTTTTTTCCGTTTGGCATAGCTTTAATGTTTTAAATTGTTATAATATTTATGTTTACTTATTCTTCATATCCTCAATGAAAGTCTTTGCAGGCTTGAAGCTTGGGAAATCATGTGCAGGGATTGTGATTGTCGTATTCTTTGAGATGTTACGAGCTGTCTTTTCTGCACGATGCTTAATAATAAAGCTACCGAAACCACGTAAATATACGTTCTCTTTCTTCCCTAATAAGCTATCTTTGATTGCATCCATGAATGATTCAACTACAGCTGAAACGTCTTTCTTGGCAATACCAGTTGATGTTGCAATCTCATTGATAATGTCTGCTTTCGTCATTTCGTTTTTATTCTTTTTATGTTTAATTCTTTATTCTCTCATTATTTCGGATTGCAAAGATACTCATTTTCAGCTTAATAGAGAAATGTTTTGAGTGTTTTTTTGCAAAAACTCTCTGTGATAGTTCCCTACTCTTAAGTTTTTTGTATCTTTGTAACCTAATTATATAAGGTGTATGAAGATTGCCATTGGAATTGATGTGGGGATTTCAACAACGAAGATTGTTGGAATTAGAGAAGGGAAGGTCGTTAAACCTTTACGTATAAAGGCTACTGACCCTGTGACTTCCTTGTATGGTGCATTTGGTAAATACTTGTATGATAATAAGATTGATTTATCAGATGTAGAGCAAGTGATGTTGACAGGAGTTGGCGCTCATTATGTTAATAAGCCTGTTTATGGACTTCCGACAGCAAAGGCTGATGAGTTTTTAGCTGATGGTTTGGGAGCTCAGTTCGAGTCGAAACTTCAACGGATGATAGTTGTCTCTATGGGTACAGGAACCTCTTTAGTGCTTTGTGATGGCAATGGAATCCGTCACATTGGTGGTATTGGTATTGGAGGCGGTACATTAAGTGGGCTTTCTCGGTTGTTATTACAGACAGATGATGTTAAAGAAGTTGTGTCTTTGGCAATGAAAGGCGACATCTCACGCATCAATCTTCAGATAAAAGATATATCAACGAGTCCACTACCAGGTTTGCCTATGGATGCAACAGCGTCTTTATTTGCAAATGCACAAGTAAATGCTAGTAGAGAGGATATTGCTCTTGGTTTGATAGGTTTAGTGTTGCAATCAATAGGTTCTGCAACAATCTTAAGTTCCTTAAATAGTGATATTCGTGATTTTGTTCTGATAGGTAATCTCACGTTGTTACCACAATGCGAATTACTCTTTCCTGTCATGGAGAAGATTTATGATGTTCGATTTATTATTCCCAAGTATTCGGAGTATTGTACGGCTATTGGTGCGGCATTGCAAGGGTTAAAGCGTGGATAAGTCTTAATAAAACATCCTTTTCTTTATTATTTTCATATTTAATTCCCTCATTCTTGCATTATTCCAATATTTCTTCTTACCTTTGCGCCCGTTGAGTGAGAATTAACCCAATTAATAATGATGTTACAAACAACGAATTTCAATCAAGCTAACGTTTGCGCCTTATATAATAAAGGTGTAAGCCGTGCTATTACGTTGGATTCTTTAACATCTAAATACGAGAAAAAGACAGCAAATAATTTGGTAGTTCCGAATATTTGTATACTCTCTCTCTCTCTCTCTCTCTCTCTCTCTCTCTCTCTCTCTAGTAGAGCAGGCGCAAATAACACATTTTTTCTTCTCGCATACGCGCGCGCGAAGCGTACCGCAAACCTTGTAAACAAAGGACTTCTAGGAGTTTCCTTTGTTCTTTTTTTGTGTCCGTACCTAAACCGAAATATAGAGAAATTAGGCACGAAATAACAACTAATTTTAATCAATAAAACAATGGATATATTAACATTGTATCCTTTAAATTTAAAACAAAATGATAGCAACTGAAAGAAAGATTTATCAAAAGCCTCAATGCAACATTATTTGCACGGAGGCAGAAGCCTTGTTAGGCAATGCCAGTGGTAATGCTGGAAAAATTCAGTCAGGAACGGTAACGGGCGATGCAAAGCGTAACTTCTTTAACGAAGAAGAAGACGAAGACCAGGAAGGCTTTTCTTGGGACAATACAGAAAAGGACTAAAGATTATAAGAAAGGAAAACGAAAATGAATAAGTTTATGAAAAGAACAACGATCGGTTCAGTAATGCGAGGTATGTGTTATGGCTTTGCAGCCTTATTGTTTGCTGCTAGCTGTGCGAATGACGACGTTGCACAGAATGAAAAGCAAAAGAAAGATAACACTCCTGCTGGCGCAACTGTCTTTACAGGCACATCCCAGCCAGAGACAACAACACGTACAGCCATTCTTAATCATACAAAGGGTTCAGATGCTTCTGTGAATTGGAGCAGCACAGACAAGATATGGGTAAAGGATGATGGAGGAAACTGGCAGCAGAGTGGAGCTGTAACATTCCCCTTTGCTACTAATAAGGCGCAAGGAATGTTTGCCCTTTCTGGTACTTACACAGGTGCTACACACGATATTCTTTACACAAACAAGACTATTTCGGGGACGCAACCACAAGTAGAGATAAAGGCAACACAAGCACAGTCTGCCCCAAACAACTTTGACCATGCAGGTGAATCGGGCGATTTTGGTATCGCAACAGGTAACAAAGCGGGCAGTAATTACAAATTCACCCTTAATCACAAGGCAGCTTATCTCTGTTTTATCCCTCGATCAAGTAACCCATACGTAAATCGCAGTAAGTTGATTAAGGTTGAGATTATGAGCGACGACGAAATTGCGGGAACTTACAACATAGCTACCAATGGAGCTCTTACCCTCGCTTCGGGCGGTTCAAAGACAATTACAGTAACAACTGGTTCAGGCTTTGCAATCGATAATTCTGCTGATGATATGAGCAAGAATGCAACCTACGCAGTCGTTGCTCCTGGTACACATACTTTCCGTATTCGTTACTGGCTTCGCAATACAACGGATAATCCACAAGGAACAATAAATGGAACAGTATCAAAGATCATTACGCTTAACTGTACGGCTGGTTCAATTCATGATATAACAGCTAATCTTGATCCGCATGATTATGATGGTGACCATTACTATATGTGGGATGCAGATAAACAGTATTGGGAAGGTTATGGATGGAATAAAGGAGGTGACCAGCCGACAATTAGGCAAGGTCTTTCAGGCGCAACAACTTCCAGCAACTACGCCCGGAGCAACGCTGACTCTCGTTACTTCAACACAGCATTTACTTCTAGCGTAGATAACCCCGCTACCCACACTTCATGCAAAGACCTTCTAAACGTGAACGAGATGACGTGGTACGCCGCTAAAGGCGACCCACGTTGGGACAATGACGAGTTATGGACTACCATGGGTCATTTATATAAAGGTGGCATGTGGTTTAAGAAGGAGGCATACATAAGCAATTACGACAGTAGCACCGCTTCTGACGGCGCTGATTGGCGCACAGAAGGAAAAAGTAACCACTGGCCCGTTCTTAAGACCCTTCCTTCCTCCACTGACGCAGGCAAATACTTTTACCTGCCTGCCTTGGGTTACTACTACTCTGGTTATCTGAAACACTGTGGCATGTACGGCTACTATTGGTCGTCAAGTGCTTACCCTAATGACATGATCGACGCGTACGGTCTGAGCTTCAGCAGTACTAGTATCTTGGTGTATGGCAACACCTGTTTCCGCTACAACGGGTTTAGGGTGAAGGCATTCGAGTAGTCCTAAAAGCCCCACCCCGCCCCTCCCCAAAGGGGAGGGAGTGCCTAACGGGCAAAGCTTCAGTTGAATGCGTATTCCGTCGCTGCGCTCACCGTATCTACGCGCTGGCGGATACGTATCTACGGACTGCTAGATACGTATTGCGCCGCTGCTAGATACGTATCTGACGGCAACGCTCACCGCATTTAGCAGCGACGCTCACCGTATCTGTCAGCACGTAGATACGGTGAGCGCAGCAACGGGATACATATTCGGCAGAAGAAAGATGAGAGAAAGGGGAAATTTAAGTGATGAAAGACGGGAAATGAACAAAGAAAATAGAATAGGGCGGCATGAAGATGCAGCGAATGGAAGCGGAAGTGTGCTGCCCTACGCTATGATAAACAACAATAGTATTAATAATTTAAAAACCTAAGAATCATGAGATTTAAATTAGTTCAAAAGAAGAATCCGCAGAAGCGGGAGGAAGTGAAGTATTATGCTAACCCAGTAAACGTGGGGCATAAGTCGCTGGATGATATTGCACGTGACATTGCGGGGCGTTCGTCCTTGACTCGTGGTGATGTATCGAACGTGTTGTATAACTTCATTGATTGTCTGCCACATTATCTCCGTGACGGTTTCAGTATTCAGCTGGGTAATTTCGGTTCGATGCGTGTCACATTGTCGAGCAAAGGAGCGGAAACAGAAAAAGCTTTTAAGACTGAGACGATTAAGCCTCGTGTAGTCTTCACGCCCGGAACAGAATTGAAACGAGAATTGGCTGCAAATTCCTACGAATCGTTGAGGAAGAAAGATGAAGAGGAAAAAAGCCTCACCCCCGCCCCCTCTCCAAAAGGTGAGGGGAGTGAAGAACACCCTGGACCACAGGCAGGGTAAAGCCCCCTCAAAGAAGCCTCCCCAAGCCCCTCCGAAGGAGGGGATGTCCCTAAGTCCACTCACATATATTTGGTTATTTCAAACGGTATGCAATAAGGACATCCCCTCCTGCGGAGGGGCTTGGGGAGGCTTTTACCACGGGAGCATTTTAGGTTGATTCAGGATATTAATCGTTCTGTAATAAGACAACTCGATTATATTAATTGTGAAATTAATGTCTTTCAAAACTAGTGTATTAATTTGGTTCTCTCGCTCCCTGTGGTACGGCCTCACCCCCAGCCCCTCTCCTACAGAGAGGGGGGCGCCTAACGGGGTGGGGCTTTTGTGTAAAATAAAAGTATTATGCTTTGGTAACCTTAATTGATTCACGCCCTGCTTAAAAGTTTGAAAATATAGCTTTAAAAAGGATTTATTAATTTGTGACTTTCATTGAAATTCTTTATCTTTGCAAACGTCGGGTGTTTAAGCCTGTACAATTACTTTAAAACTGATTGGCGTGAGAAATAGATATCTTATTATATTACTATTACTTCTAACTTCTCTTTCAGTCTTTGCGCAGAAGATAGAGATAGGGTCGTGTGTTACCAGTGATGGGGGGAATTACCGTGGGCAGATGTTCCGAGGGAAGCCTAATGGTAAAGGTAAGACGGTCTACAAGAATAAGGATGTCTATGAAGGTGAGTATATGAAAGGTTTGCGCCATGGGGATGGTACCTATATCTTTGCTGATGGTGAAAAGTATGTTGGACAATGGTTCCAGAATCAGCAACATGGAATGGGAACCTTTTATTTTTCGAATGGAAATCGATACGAAGGCTTGTGGTATAAAGATTATCAACAAGGTCAAGGCACCATGTTTTATTACAATGGAGACAAGTATATTGGTAATTGGGAACATGATAAACGCAGTGGAGCAGGTAAGTATATCTTCGCAAATGGAGCCTCATACGATGGTATGTGGGCAAATGATATGAAGAACGGATACGGCTGTTTTAAGTGGACGGATCATTCTTCGTTTACAGGTAACTGGGTTAATAACATGAAAGAAGGTAAGGGCGTTTATATCTATTCGGATGGTGATAAATACGATGGTGAATGGAAGAACGACCTTCAGAATGGTAAGGGTATCTACAAGTTCAAGGATGGGGAGGTTTATGAAGGCGAATATGTAGATGGTCAGCGCACAGGGCAAGGTATTTTCCAATATAAGAATGGAGATCAATACACAGGTCATTTCCTAAATGGAATGAAGTCTGGGTTTGGTACGATGTCCTGGCATAATGGGGATATATATACAGGTTATTGGGAAAAGGACTTGCAGAGTGGGCAAGGAAAGTTGACTAAGAAGAATAAGGACGTCTATGAAGGGCAGTTTAAGAATGGTGAAGTTGAAGGGCTTGTTATCATTCACTATGTTGATGGAAGCAAGTTCAAGGGAAACTACCATAATGGTAAACGAAATGGTAGCGCTATTGAAGAAACTGCTAATGGCGTACGCTTTGAAGGCAACTATAAGGACAACCAACGTGACGGAAAGTTCATAGAGCGAGACAAGAATGGTAAGATTACTGCCGTCGGATATTATGAGAATGGAAAACGTCACGTCAACTAGCTTAACTTAAAGATATAATAACGAACAAAATACATTTACCATGGTTACAAAGAAGAGTATAACTAAGAGTACACCTAAAGATGTTGTAAAGAAGAAGAGTAAGAGCGCACCAGCTCATATTGGGCTTGTAAAGAATGACTCATATTTGTCTCCGTATGAAGATATTATACGTGGGCGTCATGAGCATGCGCTTTGGAAAATCAAGCAACTGACGCAAGATGGGAAGATGACCCTTTCTGATTTTGCCAATGGATATAACTATTATGGTCTACATCTTACCGATGAAGGCTGGGTCTTTAGGGAGTGGGCACCTAACGCTACAGATATCTATCTTGTAGGCGATTTCAATGGATGGAAGGAGTTACCCTCTTACAAATGTAAGCGTATTGAAGGTACAGGTAACTGGGAGTTGCGTCTTCCTGTTCACGCAATGGAGCATGGGCAATACTATAAGATGCGAGTTCATTGGAATGGTGGAGAAGGAGAGCGCATTCCAGCTTGGGCACAGCGTGTTGTACAAGATGAGAATACAAAGATATTCTCAGCACAGGTATGGAATGTTGAAGAACCATACGTTTGGAAGAAGAAAAACTTTAAACCTAGCACCGACCCATTACTGATTTACGAGTGTCATATTGGAATGTCACAAGATGCAGAGAAGGTTGGTTCATATACAGAATTCCGTGAGAATGTTCTGCCACGTATTATAAAGGATGGTTATAATGCTATTCAGATTATGGCAATCCAAGAACATCCTTATTATGGTAGCTTTGGTTATCACGTTAGTTCTTTCTTTGCGGCTAGTTCACGCTTTGGTACTCCCGAAGAGCTGAAAGCACTTATTGATGAAGCACATCGCAATGGGATAGCGGTTATTATGGATATAGTCCATTCGCATGCAGTAAAGAATGAGGTGGAAGGACTAGGAAACCTTGCTGGTGATCCTAACCAATACTTCTATCCAGGCGATCGACACGAACATCCAGCTTGGGATTCTCTATGCTTTGATTATGGTAAGGATGATGTACTTCATTTCTTATTGTCTAATTGTAAGTATTGGTTAGACGAGTATCACTTTGACGGCTTCCGCTTTGATGGTGTAACTTCTATGCTTTATTATAGTCATGGTTTGGGTGAAGCTTTCTGTGACTATGGTGATTACTTCAATGGACATCAGGATGATAACGCTATTTGTTATCTGACACTTGCTAATTGTCTTATTCACGAAGTAAACAAGCATGCTATCACGATTGCAGAAGAAGTATCTGGTATGCCAGGATTAGCTGCGAAGTTTAAGGATGGTGGCTATGGTTTTGATTATCGTATGGCAATGAATATCCCTGACTATTGGATCAAGACCATTAAAGAATTGCCTGACGAGGCTTGGAAACCATCATCTATCTATTGGGAGATAAAGAATCGACGTGCGGATGAGAAAACCATTTCCTATTGTGAGTCTCACGATCAAGCACTTGTTGGAGATAAAACGATTATATTCCGTTTGATAGATGCAGATATGTATTGGCATTTCCGTAAGGGAGATGAGAATGAAATGGCTCATCGTGGTATAGCATTGCACAAGATGATTCGTTTGGCAACTATTGCCGCTATGAATGGTGGCTATCTCAACTTCATGGGTAATGAGTTCGGTCATCCAGAATGGATTGATTTCCCACGTGAGGGCAATGGTTGGAGTTATAAGTATGCTCGTAGACAGTGGAATCTCGTGGATAATAAAGAACTCTGTTATCATTATCTTGGTGACTTCGATCGTAAGATGTTAGAGGTTATAAAGAGTGAGAAGAAATTTAATGCAACACCTTTACAAGAGATATGGCATAACGACGGAGATCAAATATTAGCTTTCAGTAGGGGAGAACTATTGTTTGTATTCAACTTCTCACCAACTCGTTCTTATGCTGATTATGGGTTCTTAGTACCAGAAGGTTCTTATGTTGTAGAGTTAAACTCAGATGCGAAAGAGTTTGGAGGCAATGGCTTTGCTGATGATTCAGTAGAGCATTTCACCAACCCTGACCCTCTTTATACCGATCAACATAAGGGATGGCTTAAGTTATATATTCCTGCTCGCAGTGCAGTAGTATTGAAAAAGAAGTAAGTAGATGATGGAAAGTAGGTTTATACGCATAGTATGTGCTGTTTTGTTTTGTTTATTCTCATTCTGCTATCTCTATTTTTTTCAAGCAGATGTGATGACGATTGTACAGCACTTAGCGTCTGGGGGACAAACGTTCTATAATCCTTTGTTGGGTGCAGTACTGATAACAATTACCTTGAAGTTATTGCAAGTAGGTATCAGTTCCTGGACGAAACTCTCTAAGCGTGGCTATGCTTTAACCTACTTTCCCTCTTTCCTTCTTTTGACAATAGTATCGGATATTAGACCAACCGCTACAGGGGTTACTTTAGGTAGTTGGTTGTGGATTGCGCCATTATTGCTTATCCTTTATGCGATTATCGTAATAATGACAAAGCGATTTGAGCCTTATGAACCAGAGTTACGTAGTTTTGGCATATTCTCTCAATTAACATGGATGAGTTTAGCTATCTTCCTTTCGTTCTTCTTGTTCACAGGACTCTTCAGCAATACCGATAAATATTATCACCAGCGTGCAAAGGTTGAGGCTTTGATAGATAAGAGAGATTATGCAGGCGCATTACAAGTCGTAAAGACTATGCCACATACTGATTCCGTTACTTCGATGTTGACAGTGTATGCGGTTGCACGTAGAGGACACTTAGCTGATAGTCTATTCTACTATCCCTTGGTAGGAGAGGGAAGGGTCTTACGTCCTGGCAAAGTTCATTCATGGCTCCAGCCCGATAGTATTCTGCAAAAGGTAACCCGCACTTCTGCTAACTACCAGCTAATAGGCTTCCTCCTTGATCGTAACCTTCAAGAGTTTGTGCGTTACCTACCGCAATATTACCCAGTAGATAGTCTCCGTCCTCAATATTATAAGGAGGCTTACGGACTTTACGCACTTCGTAAAAAAGGACTCACACCAGATAAACCTTATAAGAAAGGTAGTTATACCGCATATTACTTCTCAAAGTAGAAGTCTTTCCTAGCCTTTCTCTACAACCTCCATTCTATTAGGAGGAGCCACCTTTTACCTAATCACACTCATTTAAAACCTTACGTCTATGAAACGGCTAATACTCTTTTGTTTGATATTATGCTCCACCATCCCCATCATTGCACAGCAAAGCATGACATGGGAGGAATGTTTTGAACAGTTTTATACAGAGAGTGAGATCAATGAGTCAGATAAAGAGGAAATTCTTGTCCTATTGTCCGAATTGGCAGAACACCCATTAGACCTCAATACTGCTACACGTGAAGACTTAGAGCGTGTTCCTTTCTTGAATGCCCAACAAATAGAAGACATCCAAGCGTATGTATATCAATACCATGGGATGCGAACGTTAGGCGAGCTATCCATGATAGAGTCCTTAGACTTCCAGCGAAGACAATTACTCTCTTACTTTGTTTATCTGTCACCAGTAAGCGATAATAAACCATTCCCCAGTCTGAAAGAAATCCTAAGCAAAGGGCATCACACGTTACTCTTTACTTTCAAAGCTCCGTTCTATCAGCGGAAGGGCGATATAAATGGCTATCTCGGCTATCCGTATAAACACTCTTTTAGGTATAATTTCCATTACAATGATTACTTTCAAATAGGTTTGATAGGGGCACAAGATGCAGGCGAACCCTTCTTTTCCAATAAGAATAAGTTAGGCTATGACCACTATAGCTTTTATATCCAACTGCGTAAACTGGGCAGAATAAAGAACTTGGTTCTTGGCAGATATAAACTTAGTTTCGGACAGGGACTAGTTATCAATAATACTTTGAGCTTTGGTAAATACGCCGCTTTGTCAACGTTGGGTAGACAGACTAACGGGATTCGGGTATATTCTTCTCGCTCTTCGATAAACTATTTACAAGGAGCAGCAGCAACCATCGAACTTGCTCACAACTTGGATCTAACCACATTCCTCTCGTATCGGACGATTGATGCGACATTAACAAGTGACGGAGAGATAAAGACGATTCTAAACACTGTATATCACCGCACAGCGAAGGAGATGGAACGGAAGGATAACGCTTCCCAATTCACAACAGGAGGTAATCTTAATTGGCGATGTGGTGGTTTGGCTCTCGGATTGACCGCACTCTTCACTCACTTTGATAAAGCTCTTAGCCCTAACACAAATCTGTATTATCATCGTTATGCGCCATCGGGCAATGACTTTTGGAATGTTGGTATCAACTATAGCTACATGCGTAAGCGTTGGAGTTTGGCAGGTGAGACTGCGACCTGCAATGGAGGGACATTGGCTACAATCAATAACATTTCTGTTCAAGTGAAGTCGAACTTATCATTATTAGCCATGCAACGTTACTATCGTTATGATTATACGGGATTGTTCGCACGTAGTTTTGCCGAAGGCGGGAAGATTCAGAATGAAAATGGATTGCTCTTAGGAACTAATTGGGAAATAAAACATGGACTTTCACTCATAGCTTATACTGATTATTCTTATTTTTCTCATCCTCGTTTTGGATCGCATACTGCTAGTCATACTTGGGATAATGTCCTAAATCTATATTACACACATAAAGTTTGGTCCTTATGTGCTGGATATAAATTAAAATTGAGAGAGAAAGACGATTTCAATAAGACAGCACTTATCAATGAGATTACTCAGCGCGGCCGATTAACATTGAATTATAAGGCAAAAACGTGGGTTAGTAAAACACAATTCGATATATCTGTATACCATAACCTCAATAATAGTATTGGATACATGGCGAGCGAAAACGTTACGTGGGTACCCAACTCGTGGCTTCAACTTACAGCATTACTCGGATACTTTCACACAGATGATTTCTCTTCACGCATCTATATCTATGAGCGCCGACCGCTTTATTCGTTTTCCTTTCCTTCATTCTATGGAATCGGTTTACATTATGCTCTCTTTGCACGGGCAGATCTGTCTCCTAATCTAATGCTTATCCTCCAATCCTCTACAACCAGTTACTTTGATCGTGATAAGATTTCATCAGGTTTGCAACAGATTAATGGCTCTACAAAGTCCGATTTAGAACTACAAATGCGCTGGAAATTCTAGTAATTTTGACGTGCCTAAAGGTGCCAATTTATAGATAAAATTAGGGACTTTATAATCCATTGAAAATCAATCATATATAGGATTTATAAAAAACGTACCTCCATTTTGATAAAAACGGAGGTACATTTTATCGAAAACGGAGGTACGTTTTTAGTAAAACGGAGGTACGTTTTTTCGAGCTTACCTATTGAAGCTCCCAATTACGTCCGAGCGGATTTGAAATATTCACTTAAAATCTTTGTTGATTCAGGGGTGATATGATCGATGTTTTTGATAATCTCACCATGTTCCATCAAGACAACTCTGTCACTGATATCTATTGTGTGTTGAAGATTGTGACTAGAGATGATGACAGAGGCATGATACTTATTTTTGTAATCGACTAACAACTTTTTAAGAAGATTCTGACTACTGGGATCAAGGAAGTTGAAAGGTTCGTCAAGAATTACGGCACTCGCTTTAGGAAGTAAGGCAGCTACTATTCCAACCTTCTGTTTGTTACCCGCCGAAAGCTCACGAATATATTTTGTTTGTCCAAGAATTTCGTCACTTAAAAACTCCCTATAATCCTCAAGCCTTTCCTCCAATCCTATTGTTTGAATGTTATGCGCTTTAAGAATAAATGAAAAGAACTCCTCGGCTGTGAGATATTCTATGAGGAAAGCTTCATC
Organism: Prevotella sp. oral taxon 306 str. F0472; assembly: GCF_000257925.1. Lineage (NCBI taxonomy): Bacteria > Pseudomonadati > Bacteroidota > Bacteroidia > Bacteroidales > Prevotellaceae > Prevotella > Prevotella sp. oral taxon 306. The sequence continues at coordinate 39,018 of NZ_AJIN01000042.1, read as the reverse complement.
CAAATAGGCAGTTATTTGGCTCTTCCATGCGTTATCGTAATTTGCAATCGACTTTGTTGAAGGAGTGGGGGGAAGCCCATTTGCTGGTGAATCTTCTTGACATTCCTCGAAAAGGAAATCTACTGAACCTCCATTGGCTTTCAGTAGATTAAGAATCAAACGGAAAAGCGTTGTTTTCCCTGCACCATTATTTCCAACCAAACCTATAATCTCATTAGCTGGAAAACAAAATTCGGGGATAGACACAACTGTCTTATCCCCGAAATTCTTTGTGAGTTTATTAATCGATATTGCGACCATGGCAATTCTTAAACTTCTTTCCACTACCACATGGACATGGATCGTTAGGACGTGGAGTCTTTTCTGCGTGATAAGGAGTGCGATTTATCTCTTGAGCTCCTTCTCGTGTATCCTGTTGTGCAGCAGCACGCTGGTTAGGATCATCAAGTTCCACCTTCTCCTCATTATAACGCTGGCTGTGTTGTTCTGGCGCTGCTTCCTGAACTTCATCAGCTTGTTGCATCTCTGGAATCTGACCGCGCATGAGAACACTCGCTGTACGATTGTTCATATCGTCAATCATATTATCCCACAACTTCACACTCTCTAGCTTGAAGATGAGCAATGGATCTTTCTGTTCGTAAGAAGCATTCTGTACAGAGTGACGTAAGTCGTCCAACTGACGGAGATTCTCCTTCCAATCATCATCGATGATATGGAGAAGAATTACCTTCTCGAACTGCTTTACAACCGACTTTGCCTCGCTTTCGTATGCTTCCTTCAAGTCGCAAGGAATGTTATAAACGCGTGTTCCGTCTGTGATAGGAACCATAATACGTTCATACATTGCACCTTGTTTCTCATATACGTCCTTGATAATAGGCCATGCTACGCTTTGGATGCGATCCGTCTTGCGCTTGAAAGCTTCCATAGCTTGTTGGAAACTACGCTCTGCAAGCTCCTCTTGATTTGTACCTGTGAATTCCTCTTCGGTGAAAGGACATTCCATGGTGAGAATCTTTAAGAACTCTTCTTTGCAGCCCTCATAGTCATTATTCTCGATGATACTTACGCAACGGTCCCAAATGATATTGGATATATCCATACCGATACGCTCACCCATGAGAGCATGACGACGCTTCTCATAAATAACTGTACGCTGCTTGTTCATGACATCATCGTATTCCAACAGACGCTTACGGATACCAAAGTTGTTCTCTTCAACCTTCTTCTGGGCGCGCTCAATACTATTTGATATCATAGAACTCTCAATACGCTCACCATCTTCGAAGCCTAGCTTGTCCATGACCTTTGCAATACGCTCAGAACCAAAGAGACGCATCAACTTATCTTCAAGAGATACATAGAAAACTGATGAACCTGGGTCACCTTGACGACCTGCACGACCACGAAGCTGACGGTCTACACGACGACTTTCGTGACGCTCGGTACCAATAATTGCCAAACCGCCTGCATCTTTTACTTCCTTAGTAAGCTTGATATCGGTACCACGACCAGCCATGTTAGTGGCGATGGTTACTGCACCGAGTCCATCTACTGAACGTCCAGCCTCGGCAACAATCTGAGCTTCTTTCAAGTGCTGTTTAGCATTCAATACCTGATGTGGTATCTTACGCATGGTAAGCATCTTACTTAGTAACTCACTGATTTCGACAGATGTAGTACCAACAAGACAAGGGCGACCTTGGTTTCTCATTGCCTCTACCTCATCGATGACAGCAGCATACTTCTCACGTGCTGTCTTATATACGCGATCCTCCATATCCTTACGAAGAATAGGGCGGTTTGTCGGAATTTCAACAACATCTAACTTGTAAATGTCCCAAAACTCACCTGCCTCTGTGGAAGCTGTACCCGTCATACCTGCTAACTTGTGATACATACGGAAGTAGTTCTGTAATGTGATGGTAGCGAATGTTTGTGTAGCAGCTTCCACCTTTACATGCTCCTTTGCCTCAACAGCCTGATGTAGGCCATCGCTCCAACGACGACCTTCCATGATACGACCAGTCTGCTCATCAACAATCTTAACCTCACCATTCAGAACGACATACTCATCATCCTTGTTAAACATGGTGTAAGCCTTCAATAGCTGTTGCAATGTATGTACACGTTCGCTCTGTACACCATAATGTGCCATTAGGGCATCCTTCTGGTCGATGTATGTTTGCTCATCAATTAACTTGTCATCCTTTTGCTTCTCAAGTACAGAAAGCTCTGTTGTGATGTCTGGCAATACGAATAGTTGATTATCATTTACCTTATTAGCTAACCAAGCTGTACCCTTATCAGTAAGGTCACAAGAGTTCATCTTCTCATCTGTTACGAAGTAGAGAGGCTCAATAGCTTTAGGCATTTCACGGTTATTATTAGCCATGTAATACTCTTCGGTCTTCAACATACCAGCCTTGATACCATCTTCTGACAGATATTTGATGAGAGCCTTATTCTTTGGTAGAGCCTTGAAGGAGCGATACAAAGCAAGGAATCCTTCTTCTTGTAGCTTTTGTGCTGCAGACTTATCGTTCGTTTTCTGTGCTTCTGCTAACTTGTGGCGTGCTTCTGATAAAAGCTCAGTAGCTTGCTTGCGTTGAACCTCATAAAGACTTTGTACTAATGGCTGATACTCTTCAAACATTTGATCATCACCCTTTGGAACTGGACCACTAATGATAAGAGGGGTACGCGCATCATCAATCAACACAGAGTCGACCTCATCGACGATAGCATAGTTATGTTGGCGTTGTACGAGATCGGCTGGAGATACTGCCATATTGTCACGAAGGTAGTCGAAACCGAATTCATTATTGGTTCCGAAAGTAATATCTGCCTGATAAGCCTTACGACGTGCTGGAGAGTTAGGTTGGTGCTTATCAATACAATCAACAGAGAGTCCGTTGAACATGTAGAGAGGTCCCATCCATTCAGAGTCACGCTTTGCAAGATAATCATTAACGGTTACGACATGTACGCCATTACCTGTCAAAGCATTGAGGAATACAGGTAGGGTTGCAACAAGGGTTTTACCTTCACCAGTTGCCATCTCTGCAATCTTACCCTGATGCAAGACAACACCACCGAAGATCTGTACATCATAGTGAACCATCTCCCACTTGAGATCGTTACCACCAGCAGTCCAATGGTTGTGGTAAATAGCGTTGTCACCATCTATTGTGATGAAGTCCTTAGCAGGGTCTGCTGCTAGCTCTCGGTCGAAGTCCGTAGCTGTAACAATAGTCTCTTCATTTTCAGCGAAACGTCGAGCTGTATCTTTCACAATAGAGAAAGCTACTGGCATAACCTCATTAAGTGCTTTCTCGTAATTGTCGAGAGCTTCTTTATCAAGTTTATCAATTTGATTAAAGATTTCTTCACGCTCATCAATAGGAGTTTCTTCGATCTTAGCGCGTAGTTCAGCTATCTTATCGCGCTGTTCCTTACCTGCATCTTGAACATACTTCTGTATTTCTTTTGTTTTTGCACGTAGCTCATCATTACTGAGGGCTTTAATCTCTGGATATGCTTCCTTAACCTTATCTACAAAAGGCTGAATAAGCTTCATATCACGACTTGACTTATCTCCAAAAAGTGCTTTTAATATCTTATTGAAATTCATTTCTTATTTTTTAATACGTCCGTTTATGTGTTGTTGTTTATTTATGGACGATGAATATTATTATTTAAAATCTCTTTTGTCCATGCTGAATCTTTCTCATTGCATGTATGGATATTTCTATTTAAACTTCATATTAAGAGGTAAAGCTGGGCGCACGAATCTTAATCCCGGATCTTAATGAGGGATTCGGGAGAAAAGATGATAATTGTTGTGTATGATTAGAATAAAGTGTAAATACTGGTGTGTATTTATCAGATAACTCCGAAATAAATGCAATTTGACTTTGTGCAGGCTCTATCTCTTCTTCCTCTTTTATCTGTTTTATTGCATCAAGAATTGAGAGAATATCCTGTTCTATACCTTTAAAGGCCTGCTTATGACATAAATCTTCTATTGTAGCATCACCCAATGCAATCCTAAGCGCAGACTGATAAGTCTGTGCTTCTACTCCTGTTGAAGCAAGGACAACAAGTAAAGCGGTGATGTATTTATTCATTTCTATTTATCTTTTTGACTGATTTATCCAATCTTATGTGTAATATGCAGTGTAAAAGCAAGAACAATGCCATAATTAGAATAGCTGTAGGAATATGTTGGAAGAAAGCACCAATAAAACCTAATATAATAAGCACTCCCCATATCTTCCACCATATATTTGATTCTTGCCGTTTTGTATTCTTGATAGTCTTGTAGAGGAAGAACAATGGAAGAGGGTTAAAGAAGAAGATAATTGCATTGAGACTTACGCATGGGTGTTGTGAGAATATCATCACAAAATAGATGATTCCGAGAAGCCCTGCTGTTAGCATTAGAATTGTGTCCCATACCCAATACATTTTTTTCTTGTAATTACTTATCACCATCATAATGGTGCATATAATGACAAATATGCAAGCCACTTCTAATGGAGATAAAGGGAACTCAGACTCAATAACTGATGTTTGAGGTGCAAGTAGTTCATGTGTCTCAATTACTAGAGGCTTCCCGTTATATGTTGCCTTTGCAAAGTCACGTCTTAGGTTATCTGGTAGAAACTGTTGTTCCGACTGTGAAACTTTCTTGTCAGCGTTTATACCAAGTAATAAGTCTTCTCCAAATTGCGACCATTCATAATTCTTATTCCATTCGTGAATTAATGAGCGGAAAGTCTCGTTTTGATTCTTAATAATTGGATATATGATTTTTCCATGTAAATGGTCGACTATTATATTCCGTGCTCTTGTAGTACAATTATCATAAAAGAAATTGTAACGATATACTTGATTCTCTGGTTTTAGATTTTCCTCTAGTGCTTTACGAATAAGTTCTTTATCCCTAGGAGATATATTAAGGACTTGTTCTATTACTCCACGCCCTTCATAACTATATTGGGCAATAAACATATCCATTGGTTCTGCACCAACACGATAATCAGTTAAGCCAAAGATAAAACGAAGTATGAAGAAAGGCTGATCAGATGAAAAAAGACCATAATTAATGGCTATATCTTGCCCTGCTTTCTCGTCCTTATATCGTATAGCTGTGTGCCCATATTGAGCCCATATCTCTTTTCCGGGGGAACATGTCAAGAGAGAAATTTGAATGCTATCTGTATTATGACTCACAGATTGTGCTTCTACTGTTATCTGGATAATCGGTAGAAGACACATTATTATAATATATAGCACTCTCTTTTTCATTATTGTCCGCAAAGATAACAAAAAAGCATGAGAGCACAAAGAAAGCTTATTAAAAAACAAAATCCTTTATCGTTTTTCCGCTATATAGATTTTTTTTAATAACTTTGCGCCAATATATCTCTTAGATATTATCGTCAAATCAGAAAAAGAAAACGAATGAAAAAGATTATAGTAGCAGCACTATTAGCTGGGGTGGTTATACAATCTTCAGCTCAAAGTGGCACTAATTCACCTTATAGTCAATATGGATTAGGAACTTTGGCGTCACAAGCTACGGGGTTCAATCGAGGCATGAATGGATTGGCATATGGCTTCCATGAGCGTAATCAGGTTAATTATATGAATCCTGCGTCCTATGCATCTGTAGACTCTCTTTCTTTTATCTTTGATGCAGGAATAGGACTTCATTTGACTAATTATGAAGAGAATGGTCATAAGATTAATGCAAAGAATGCTAACCTAGAATATATAGTTGCTTCTTTCCGTGCCTTCAAGCATTTGGGTGTTAGTTTTGGTGTATTACCTTATTCAAATGTTGGCTATAACTTTAGCAATACAAGGAATATCAATGCCTTTAATAATCCATCATCTCCGAATGCCACCTTTTCTAATATATATAGTGGTAGTGGAGGGTTGCACCAAGTGTATTTAGGTGCAGGATGGGCACCATTCAAAGGATTTGCGTTTGGAGCAAATGCCTCTTATCTTTGGGGATCGTTGAGTCGTAATGTCATCAATACTTATAGTGACACTTACGTTAATACGTTATCTAAGGAGTATGCTTCACAAGTTAAAAGTTATAAGATTGACTTTGGTGTTCAATATAGCCATAAATTCGATAAGAAGAATGAATTGACTTTAGGTTTAACTTATTCTTTAGGACATAAGTTGAATTCGGATTCAAAGTGTTCTGTGGTATCAAAGAATTCACAAACAGGTGTTTCGGATACGACAAGCTATGTTCTTGCAGATGCGTTTGAACTTCCTAATACTTTTGGTATCGGTTTTATGTGGAATCATGATAATCGTTTAAAGATTGGTGTTGATTATCAGTTGCAGAAATGGGCTAAGATTAAATACCCCCAGTTGGATATAAATGGTAGTACAACAAACTATAGTCTTGTTGGTGGACAATTTAATGACCTTCATAAAATAACACTTGGTGGTGATTATTGTAAAGGAGAACGCTATCGTGGATTCTTTGATCGTATGCATTATCGAGCAGGTATTAGTTATGCCAGTCCATACCTAAAGATAAATGGGGTAGATGGCCCTCGCGAGTTATCCGCGAGCCTTGGTGTTGGTATTCCTATTGTTAATGCATATAACAATCGTAGCATATTGAATATTAGTGCTGAATGGGTAAATCGTAGTGCAACAGGTTTTGTAAAAGAGAATATGTTCCGAATCAACGTTGGATTAACATTCAATGAACGTTGGTTTGCTAAGTTTAAGGTTGAGTAATATGCGTTCCAACCTTTCTGTTTTATTCATTAGTTCAGCATTCATTATAGCAGTTTATGCCCTGATATCTTGTTCTGAAGAGCATGAACACATGGCTCCTGCTATACGTGATCGTGATTCTGTCCCAGTCATGACCACGTATGGTGTAAATACTCTTATATCAGATTCAGGTGTTATCAAATATAGAATTGTAACAGAACAATGGGAGGTCAATGAGAATAAGAAACCATCTAGGTGGACCTTTAATAAAGGAATCTTACTTACTCAATTTAATTTAAAGAAACATGTTGTTGGTTATATTCAGTGTGATACTGCTGTTTATTATGATCAAGATCGCCGTTGGGAATTACATGGGCATGTGAAAATACTTACTGCACAAGGACTTTCTTTTTATAGTAATGAACTTTATTGGGATGAACGTAATCATCAGATGTGGTCTCATACTTATTCACATCTCAAGACTCCTGATAAAGAACTAGAAGGAAATTGGTTTAGAAGTGATGAACAGATGACAGATTATGAGATTCGCCAAACGAAAGGGTGGGGAATATTCTCAAATGACAAAATGTTTTCTGGTTCTAATCTTGGTAACACACCTATTGATACCAGTCATGTTGATAGTTTGAAGGGTTCTGTGATAAAAAGACGATAGAAGAAATTGGATATAGGTTTAATTATAGAAATTATAATCACAATGGTTTTATCTGCATTCTTTTCTGGAATGGAGATAGCCTTCGTGTCTTGTAATCGTCTCCTTGTTGAGATGGAGAAAGAGAAGAATGGATTAGCACAAAAATGTCTAACGGTGTTTTACAATAATCCAAATGGTTTCGTATCTACTATGCTTGTTGGAAACAATATTGTACTAGTTGTTTATGGTATACTTTTCGCACAGCTATTCGATGCAACGCTCTTTCATCCGTATGAGCCTGCTACTCGTGTTGTTCTTGATACGATATTGTCAACACTAATTGTCTTATTTACTGGGGAATTCCTGCCAAAGACTCTATTTAAAAGTAATCCTAACCGATTACTTACTTTCTTTGCTCCTTTAGCATACATCTTCTTTATTGTTTTATGGCCTATTAGTCGTTTTACAACTTTTATTGCTCGTGTTCTTTTGCGTCTTTTTGGAGTAAAGATAGATGAAAAAGAAAATGATGGAACGTTTACGAAAGTTGATCTTGATTACTTAGTACAAAGTTCTATTGATAATGCTGAGAACGAAGATGATATTGAGGATGAGGTGAAGATCTTTCAAAATGCTTTAGATTTTCAAGATACCAAAGTGCGTGATTGTATGGTTCCACGTACTGAGATAAATGCCATAGAAGAGAATTGTTCGCTTGATGAACTTCAGCAGATGTTTATTGAAAGTGGTAATTCTAAGATTATAGTCTATGAAGGTGACATTGATCATATCAAAGGTTACATCCACTCTTCAGAGATGTTTAGAGCACCAAAGAATTGGCGTGATCATATTCGCCGAATGCCTTTCGTACCAGAGACAATGGCTGCACAGAAACTTATGCAAGTCTTCCTTCAACAGAAGAAGAGTCTAGGTGTCGTTGTTGATGAATTCGGTGGAACTAGTGGCATAGTATCATTAGAAGATATTGTCGAAGAGATATTTGGAGATATTGAGGATGAGCACGATAACTTGAAGTACGTAGCTAAGCAGACTTCGGACAATGAATATGTCCTTTCAGCTCGTCTCGAGATAGACAAGGTTAATGAGATGTTTGATTTAGAGCTACCCGAGAGTGATGACTACATGACGATAGGTGGACTCATCTTACATGTTTATCAAAGTTTCCCTAAACTCAATGAAATTATAACCATTGGACAATATGAATTTAAGATAATCAAGAGTACCATGACTAAAATTGAACTTGTGAAGCTAAAAGTCAATGTAACTGACTAAGTTTGTGCATGAAAAATTATGATAATTGCCTTTTTCTTCGTATTTTTGTGGGCAATTTGTTGTACAAAAGGAATAATTAAAATCAAATAATAAATCTAAAAATGGCAGCATTAGGAAAAATTAGAAGCAAAGGAGGTATACTGGTAGCCGCTATCGGTTTAGCCTTATTTGCTTTCTTAGCTGAAGAAGCTTTCCGCTCTTGCAATGGAATAAAGAGCGAAACCCGACAGCAGATTGGTGAGATTCTGGGCGAGAAGATTAGCGTTCAGGATTATCAAAAGTTGATTGATGAATATCAGTCTGCAATTAAGTTCACCATGCAACGTGATAATCTTACCGAGGATGAGCTTAACCAAGTAAAGGATCAGGTTTGGCAGCAATTGGTTAATAATCGTGTATTAGAAGCTGATGCAAAGAAGGTTGGATTGACTGTTACAGAACAGGAACTTTCAAATGTATTAAACGATGGTACTAACCCAATATTGGCACAGACCCCATTTGTAAATCAGCAAACTGGTCGTTTTGATATTAATGCACTCCAACAGTTCCTTGATGGTTATAATAAAGCAAAGGCTTCAAACTCTCCACAGCTTGAGCAGATGCAGACGATTTATGACTACTGGCTCTTTGTAGAGAAGAATCTCCGTACACAACTTCTCGGTCAGAAGTATCAAGCTTTGTTAGCTAGCTGTGTTCTTTCAAACAAGGCTGAAGCTAAGATGGCATTCAAGGATAATAATGAGGAAAGTGATATTCAACTTGCATCCTTGGCATATAGTACTATAAAAGATGCTGATGTAAAGGTTACAGATGAAGATCTTAAAGCTAAGTATGAGGAATTGAAACAAGCTTTCCGTCAGAATACAGAGACACGTGACATTAAGTTCGTTGATTACCAGATTAAGGCTAGTGCTTCTGATAGAAATGCAATTGTCAAGGATATGAACGAGCTTCAAAAGCAGCTTGCTACAGCTACTGACCCTTCATTGGTTATTAGCAAGAGTGGCTCTATGATTCCTTATCTTGGCTTACCTGTAAGTAGCAAGGCCTATCAGCAGTATCCTGACATAGCTTCAAAGATTGATTCTCTTGCTGTTGGAACAACAGGTGTAACAGAGAATAAGCAAGACAATACATTGAATATTATTCGTGTGATGTCTAAGGCTCAATTACCTGATTCTGTTCAGTTCCGTCAGATACAAGTTGCTGCTAATACTCCTGAAGAGGCTCATGCAAAGGCTGATTCTATACAGAAGGCATTAGCTGGTGGCGCTGATTTCGTTGCTATTGCAAAGCGTTATGGTCAGACAGGAGAAAAGGTTTGGTTCACTGGTCAGCAGTATGAGGCTGCTCCTAGCATGAGCGAAGATAATCGTACATACATTGAGGCGCTTCTTAATGGTGAAGTAAACGCAATCCAAAATGTTGCACTTACACAGGGCAATATTATCCTACAAGTTGTTGATAAGAAGGCTATGAAGACAAAGACAACAGCCGCTATTATCAAGAAGCTTATTGATTTCTCTAAGGCAACACGTAGCGATGCTTACAATAAGTTCTCTGAATTTGTTGCTAAGAGTACAACTGCAGCCGACCTTGAGAAGAACGCTAGTAAGTATGGTTATCATGTACAATCTCTTAACGATGTTTCAACTTCTGAACATTATGTAGCAGGTGTACATGGCACGCGCGATGCACTTAAGTGGCTATTCGATGCTAAGCAAGGCGATGTTTCTCCACTTTATGAATGTGGTGACAATGATCACTTGATGGTTATAGTTCTTTCTGCTATCCATCCAAAAGGCTATCGTTCTTGGGATGACCCACAGGTTAAGGAGATTCTTAAACGTGAAGTAATCAAGGATAAGAAGGCAGAAAAGTTGTTGGCTAAACTCAAGGGAGTTAATAGTATAGCAGCTGCTCAAGCTAAGGGTGCTAAGGTTAGCACAGTTAGTCAAATTACCTTCGCAGCTCCTGCCTTCGTGCAGGCTACAGGTTCTGCAGAGCCTGCTCTCTCAGGTGCAGTCGCAGCAACTGCTGCAGGCAAGTTCTCTAAGAATCCTGTAAAGGGTAATGCTGGTGTATATGTTTTCCAAGTTGTAAAGAAGGCTCTTCGTGCTGGTTCTAAGTACAACGAGACTATGGCAATGCAGCAAGCAGCACAACAGAACATGCAGTTCTTGAGTAACTTTATGCAGGACCTTATCCTCAAGGCAAATGTAGTTGATAATCGTTATCTCTTCTTCTAATTAGAATAGGAACTCAAACTAAATACGGGGCATGTCCATCATGGGCATGCCCTTTTAAGTTGCCTATATCTTAGTGTGATGTTTGAATATACTTTGTGTACCCAAGAACCTATTAGTTGTGAGCAATAAAGAATTCTCTTCAAGGACAATTCATCATATACAATGATGTTACAAGCCTTTTGTAGTATTTACCCAAAGTACTTGTAATGTTTTTCCAAGTGTGTTGTAAGGTTGTTCCTTTATAGTATTTAAAGTATAGTATTAGTAGCTTTATAGGTATGAGAAAACGGGTAAGAATGATAGGAGTTAAATCCTTACCTTCTTACCCGTTTACTTATTCTTCAAGTTTATCTTGACTTATTTATTTAATAAACTTACGTCTGTTCTGAATATAAATACCATGAGGTAAAGCATTTCTATCTGTACCAACATAACGACCATCGAGCGTGTAGATGCGGTTGTCAGATATTGTTAGCTCTGTAACTGTTGTGTTATAGATGCCTGTTGTTATTCTATCTCTAAAGTCGAAACTAACATACCTATTTTCGGTATTTGCACCATCTGTTTCTACAATATTAAATATAGATCTGTCAAGTGTTGCCTCATTAAACATCTTGAAACCTTTAATTGAATCCACACCATTATATGGATAGAGGTCTTCATTATGTTGTGTTATATATGTATCCCAAGAACCTCCTGCATTCTGAGCTGATAATACCTTCCCATCCGCAGGAACTACAATTACACGTGGTTTGCCTTTGACATTATTAGGGAAATCAAATACGTTTACTTTGTTATATGCGTATGATATTCGATAAACAAGTAATCCCTTTGGATAAGAACCATTCCCCCAACCTTGGTACCATCCTCCCTTTTGAATACTCTGTAATACTATATATTCGTTTGGTGCTGAAGGATTAAGGATTTTGTAAGCTTTGCCACCATTATCTATCGTCTTTAAATTAGCTATGTGGCAATCAGTTGTTAATGTATCTATGCTCATCCAACCCATAGCCTCACGTTCCCAAGCAAGATAAGGCGAAGGGACTCTGCCACCTTGCACTTCTGTACCACCATCCATAAGGTCCCATAGTTCCATACCTTGATCATTTTGGTCTTCTGCATCAGTCTTGTATGCATAGATATCTGGTAGCCCAAGTGTATGAGAGAACTCATGGCAGAAGAGCCCTATACCATTAATTGTTTCCTTTTCTTTCTTTTTGTTCTCTCTTCCTGCAAGTTCATTACTTACGCCATAACGACGAATACTTTTACCATCAAAAGTCTTAGATAATATTGTCGTTCCTGATTTAGGCCAAATGTCAGTAGAGGCATTCCCTCTATAGTTGGCTGAGTGACCTGCGTAAATGATATAAACTAGATCAACCAATCCATCGCCGTTTGCATCGTATTGTGAGAAGTCTACTTCATTATCAACAGCATTACAAGCGTCAGTCATCAAGTCTGTTATATTATCATTCCCAGCTCCATAATAAGTCTGTGGTTTTGGTAACTTTACAGGACCAACAACATCAAATGTAGGGGTGAATTGTCCATAACTACAATCCTTAAAGTATCCACGTACACCTTTATAGTTCCTGTTTTGTGCATAGGCAGTCTCTGTAAAATGACCTTCGTTCATCAAGTAATTAGTAAATACTTGCTTTGTATTCTGAATCGTGAAGGTTGTATCAGCAAACTCTGCGAGGATAACAAGAGCTTTAGGGCTTCCTGTGTGAGGGAAGTAAGGTACACCACCATAACCTGAATCTACTGTTACTCGTGTTAATGGTCTGTTATTGTATGAGTTCTCAGACTGCTCTGCAACCTTAGATACATAAGAGTAGAACTTATCCTTATCTTGCTTACTAATGAGGTTAGTCTCTGCGTTCGAACGCCATGCTGCTTCGTGTGCGAGTTGTTGAGTAGCAATGAGACGCCCATCCTTAGTTACCTTTCCTACATAATAGCTATTGTCTGCCGCTTGCACAAGCAATACACCATCAAGTGTGGTGTACCAGTTGATGTGTTCATCACCACGTAGTATTACGGTGATAGTTGTTCCATCCGACTGTCTGACTTGTACTGGAATCGAATTTGCCTTAGCACCCCAAACGCCTATGGAACTTAAACATAGGCATACACCGAGACATATTCGTTTAAAGTTGAATGTCATATTCGTTATTAATTAATTTAAATATTCTCTTTTACTTTGTATCTATTATAGAAGTACTGTCCCTTCTTCACTGTACGCTTGCCATATTCTATAGCATGATGTGGACAATGATGGTAACAGGCGAAGCAGGTGAGGCACTTCTTGTTGTGCAACCATTCGGGTTCGTAACCTAAGCCGCCTTTTATATCAGCAACAGGACAGACGTTAGCACAGATGCCGCATTTGACACAACGTTGATGATCCACATGAAAGGGTTTGTCGGTGATGAGGAACCGCTCAAAGAAACCACCTACAGGGACTGAGAAGAACCAGGGTAGTGGACCAACCGTGAGTTCCTTCCAACCACAAGGCTTATAATCATCCTCTTTCAGTTTCTGAATGATCTTCTTTCCGAAATCTCTTAAATAGATCTCTGCGGCTTGCTTCTTTTCGAGTTCTTTCTCCTTTGTGTCAACATCCATACCTGGTAAGCCCACATACGACTCAGGCATGATGACGGAACCAACAAGGTCAAGTTCTAACATCCTTCCAATAGGAACTTCATGCAGGTGCTGTTGGAATCGTTCCATAGCTTTGGCTATTGTGTCTCCTGCGGTCATTAAGCAGAAACAATGATGCTTTAGTGGTTGATCCTCTTCATCTGTAAGTTTAAGTTTCTGTAGGAATACCCTAACGATGCGTGGCACTCTCCATCCATGTACAGGAAAGACAAAACCAACTTGCTCGCCTTTCTTTAATTGAAACGTACAATCGGTTTTAATGATTTCAGCGATAGAATATAACTCATCTTGGGTTTGTAAAGCTAACGTCTTCGCTGCCCATTGACTATTACCTGTGCCAGAGAAATAGAAAATCATGTGACAAAGGTAGTCATTATTTATAAATCTAACAAGATTAATAATAGCTAACTAGCACATTTACTTTGATTTTTCATTATAATTGCCTATATTTGTGAACAATACATGAATATAGAACACGATGAAGGAGAAAGTAGACTTGAAGATGTATCCCTTTGTTAAGTTGCTTATACCATTTGGTTTCGGAATCTTTATGGGACAGTTTGCGAGCAATTCTATCACACTATATTATTGGTGTGGTTTCCTATTGTTAGCAATCATTTTGACAATACTTTCATGGCGTTGGAGATACATTCAAAGTGCATTGCTTCTGCTTTCTGTCTTCCTATTGGGGGCTACCTTCTTCACGGCGAAAGAACGAGTTAATCATGTCAGCTTACCACAAAGGGAGATAACCTTTGAGGCTGTTTTACTAACAGAGCCTGTTGTGGTGGGGAAGGTTATCCAGGCAGACTTGTTAGTTGTTAGTCAGTCAAAGCCAATGAAGATAAAAGCAAGAATATTACGTGATAGTTTGACAAACAATTATAAGCATTTACATGTAGGTGATGGTATTATTGCTTCCGCCCGTCTTACCGAGCCAACGAATCTTTTAGGTGGGAGTTTTGATTATGCTAGATGGTTAAGACTGCATGACTATGTTGCCGAGACTTTCATTTACTATAACCAATGGCAAAAGAAACAAATTCGCCTTGATAAACTCAATTTGTCCCAGCGACTTTCTATTGCTTTCCGACGCTATCAGCATAAGGTGTTAAGCCAATTAAAGAAGAATCTTAAAGGTGATAATTTGGCTATAGTTACGGCAATGACTGTTGGTGATAAAACTCTATTAAATAAGAACTTAAAAGAAGATTATTCAATAACTGGTGTAAGTCATGTGTTAGCCTTGTCGGGCTTACATCTAACCATCATCTATGGCATGCTTGTTCTTATAATGGGAGGATGTAGTAGGTTGTTTCCCTTCTTTCGTAGTAAGTTTACAACGGAGCCAATCATCCTATTTGGCGTTTGGCTCTTCGTTATGTTAGTGGGGGCTTCTCCCTCTGTTGTGCGTTCTGCAATGATGTTATCTATCTATTCGTTTGTTACCCTCTTAAATAGGGAGCGTCTATCAGTGAATGCCCTGTCATTAACAGCCTTTATCATGCTTGTTCTTAATCCTTATCATTTGTTTGACATAGGTTTTCAGTTATCTTTTGCTTCAGTTTGGAGTATCATACTATTCTATCCACTCCTGATAGTGACGTTTCGAAAGGGAAAACTTCTGCACTTTACTATCATGCGTTGGCTATGCTCAATGATAGCATTATCCGTGGCAGCCCAGTTAGGAACCCTACCTCTAATTGCCTATTACTTTGACAGAGTGTCACTCGTCTCACTTCCTTGTAGTTTGATAGCAGTGCCCTGTACAACTCTAATCATTTACATGACAGGTTTATTGTTCTTATTCGCTCCATTATCCTCTTTATCTTTGTTTATTAGCAAGTGCCTTTCTACAACTATCGAATGGTTGAACAACACTCTACATTGGTTTGCCTGTCTGCCAGGTGCTAGCATGGAGCAAATTCATATTTCCTCCCTTCATATTATCCTTTATTATGTGGCATTGTTGACAGCTTGGAGATTATGGAGTTTTTATATTGGCAAGACAGAGTTTAGCTAATTTTTGTGTACCTTTGCACGCAATTATGCAGCGATATTTTATAACACTATCCTATGATGGGACAGCCTATCATGGTTGGCAAATACAACCTAATGGTATATCTGTTCAAGAAGTACTGGAACGTTCCTTATCAACTCTTTTGCGTGAAGAGGTTAGTATAACTGGGGCAGGGCGTACAGATGCGGGTGTACATGGACGGATGATGGTTGCTCACTTTGATACAGATAAGACTATAGATTGCCAGCAACTGGTTTATAAGCTCAATCGATTGTTACCCCGTGATGTCTCTGTTAGTCAGATTGTGCCTGTGAGTGAAGACTTACATGCACGATTCTCCGCAACATCCCGTACCTATCATTATTATGTACATACAACGAAGCAGCCCTTCTCACGCCAATATTCATGTGAGATTCACTATCCGTTGGATTTTGATAAAATGAATGAGGCAGCCGACTATCTGATAGGAGAAAAAGACTTCAAATGTTTTTGCAAGACAGGTGCGGATGTAAAGACAACCATCTGCAATCTGACAGAAGCACGTTGGATTCCATGTAAGGCGGAACAAGCATTAGTAACTTCTGATAAGGTCACTAATTGGTGTTTTGTTATATCGGCTAATCGCTTCTTACGCAATATGGTACGTTCTGTGGTTGGAACTTTAGTTGATGTTGGAAGAGGAAGGTTATCCTTAGAGGAGTTTCAAGCTATTGTCAATAATGGGGCAAGAAGTGATGCGGGTGAGAGCATGCCAGGCAATGCCCTTTTCTTGTGGGATATAAAATATTAAAGTAGACTTTTATGTGGATTATCTTAGCATTTATCTCTGCAACTTTGCTCGGATTGTACGATACCTCAAAGAAGTATTCTTTGAAAGGTAATGATGTTATTCCCGTCTTATTTCTTAACACATTATTTTGTTCCCTCATCTTCATCCCACTTATATTGCTCTCACAATATACGAACTTATTAGAAGGGAGCGTTCTGCAAGTTGGAGTAGGAGGATGGGGAATGCATAAGTGGATCATACTGAAGAGTGTAATTGTCTTGTTATCTTGGGTATTTGGTTATTTTGCCATAGCCCATCTCCCCTTAACGATTGTAGGTCCTATTAATGCCACACGTCCGGTTATGACATTAGTGGGAGCAATGGTTGTGTTCGGAGAACGTTTAAATGTATGGCAATGGATAGGTGTAATATTCGCTATTATCTCCTTATTCCTTTTGGCTCGAAGTGGTAAGAAAGAAGGTATAGACTTCAAGCATAATAAGTGGATACTCTTCTTATTATTAGCGGCTTTAATGGGTACTTGTAGTGGCTTGTTAGACAAATACTTAATGGCAAGTACAGAGAGTGGTGGAGTGGGGATGGATCGTATGTTGGCACAAAGTTGGTACAATATTTACCAATGCTTGATGATGGCAATAGTTCTCCTTATCTACTTATACAAGCGCAAGGGCGGGACTGATACTCAAGTTAAGTTTTCTTGGAAATGGAGCATCTTACTCATCTCTATCTTTTTGTCGATGGCAGACTTTGCTTATTTCTATGCCCTCTCCTTACCAGGCGCAATGATTTCAATCGTATCTATGGTTCGTCGTGGTTCCGTTATAGTGTCGTTCCTGTGTGGAGCATTACTCTTTAGAGAGAAGAACTTGAAGGCAAAAGCACTTGATCTTTGCCTTGTCATTCTCGGTATGATCTTCCTTTGGATCGGTTCTTATTAGTATGCTTTTGACGTTTAAGTTAAAGTACGATTGAGGTTTAAGTTAAAGTACAATCGACGTTTAAGTTAAAGTACGTTCATCGTTTAAGTTAAAGTACAAACATGGTCTAAGTCACCTATAAAAGGGCAATTCATTTCAGTAACAAAGGTAAGATAAAAAGGGAAATCCTTTGAAGAATGGTAATTAATTATTATATTTGCAACAACATTGAAATTATCTCTTAGACCATATATAGGATATAAGCTACAATATACCTAGCATTGGCGGGTAATTGTAGAAGGTCTCTTTAAGACAGTTTTACTATGCAGAATGTTTTTCATGGATTAGGTATAGCCTTAATTACTCCCTTCAAAGAAGATGGTAGTATAGATTATGACGCACTTGTGAGTCTAGTTGAATATCAATTAGCTAATGGTGCTGATTTCTTTTGTATTTTAGCGACAACAGGCGAGGCTCCTTGCTTGACTCGTGAGGAAAAGGATGAGTTGACACGTGTTGTAAAGAAGGTGGTTAATGGTCGTGTACCTATCTTGAAGTATTGCGGTGGGAATAACACTGCAGCTGTTGTAGATGAGATAAAGACGACAGACTGGCAGGGGATTGATGGTATTCTAAGTATCTGTCCTTATTACAACAAACCAAGTCAAGAGGGACTTTATCAGCACTTCAAGGCTATTGCGCAAGCCAGTCCTTTACCCATCGTCATGTATAACGTGCCAGGTAGAGTAGGTGTGAATATGACCGCAGAGACAACTGTACGTATTGCGTCAGAGTTTGATAATGTGGTTGCTATTAAAGAAGCCTCAGGGAATTTAGAGCAGGTTGATGAGATTATCAAGAATAAGCCTAAGCACTTCGAGGTTATTAGTGGTGATGATGCTTTGACATTCCCAATGATTGCCAGTGGTGCAGTTGGAGTTATCTCGGTTATTGGCAATGCACTTCCTAAGGAGTTCTCCCGTATGATTCGTCTTGAGTTTAATGGAGAGTATGAGCCAGCAAGAAAGATACATCATCAGTTCACAGAGTTGTATAAACTTCTCTTTGTAGATGGTAATCCTGCTGGTTGTAAGGCTCTGTTGAATGATATGGGAATGATAGAGAATGTGCTCCGTCTTCCTTTGGTTCCAACGCGCATAGAGACAAAGCAGAAGATGAATGAAATTCTGAAGGGATTGAGAATATAAGTTAATCGACTTAACAATAAAAAGTGAAAAAGAGATAGAACGATAATGTTCTATCTCTTTTTAATTATACTATCAAAGTGAGTAGGGATTGAAGTCCGTAACAAGCTACTTGATAGTATGTTTGTAAATGTTATTCAACTTGCTATTGAAAGTTCGTTAGCTTTTTTGTTGAATCCTTTTGGTCTTTATGCTAGCTTATTTAATAGCTTCTAACTCAATAGCCATTTCTTGTTGCAACTCCTTTGCTTTCTGGGCTGCCATCTCAGCAAAGTCTTTGTCCTTGCCAGCGTAAATGATACCACGAGAAGAATTGACAAGTAAACCGCAATCCTTTGTCATTCCATATTTACATACCTCTTGCAGGCTACCACCTTGTGCACCAACGCCTGGTACTAAGAGGAAGTGGTTGGGAGCTATGCGACGAATGTCCTCAAACATTTTGCCTTGTGTTGCACCAACTACATACATGAGGTTCTCTGTAGTTCCCCATTCTTGCGACTTCTTTAATACCTTCTCAAAGAGTCGTTCGCCTTGTTGATCTTCTGTTAATTGGAAGTCGTGACTACCTTTATTGCTAGTGAGTGCGAGAAGGATAACCCACTTACCATCGTACTCAAGGAAGGGCTTCACACTGTCTTCACCCATGTAAGGGGCAACCGTGACAGAATCAAGGTTATACTCCTCAAAGAAGGTCTGGGCATACATCTTAGAGGTATTGCCAATGTCACCACGCTTTGCATCGGCAATGATAAAGTGATTAGGGTGATTCTCCTTTAAATACTTGATGGTCTTTTCGAAAGCAACCATACCTTTGAGCCCATAGCATTCATAGAAAGCAAGGTTGGGCTTATAGGCAACGCAATAAGGTGCTGTTGCATCGATGATTGCCTTGTTGAAAGCAAAGATAGGATCCTCCTCCTTTTTCAAGTGTTCAGGGATTTTATTGATGTCAGTGTCCAGTCCGACACACAAAAAAGTCTTCTTAGAGAAGATCTCGTTGATTAGTTGTTGTCTGTTCATATTAGGTGTTTAATTAATTATCATGAGGAAAGAAAAGAAACCCTCGTTAGTCCCACACGGTTTATCGTGTTTCGGACAAACGAGGGTGTCTGTCCCTACCTTTATCTCTTCTTATCTTGTTTGATTCACTATTTACTCTTGTTCTAATGGCTTAGAAGTAGAAGTGGAAACATGCCATACGCCAAACAATATACCAAGTAAAGATGCAACGACTGTAGATATCAACATCGTTTGGTTTATACTATCTGCAAAATGAACCACAAGGAATGTTGAACCGCATAAGATGATTGCAGCAATAATTGCACATATAATTGATGCAAGTTTCTTCTTAGCTCTTGCTACTGGTGTTGTTGCAGTCATTGCCACGACAAGCATAGCATACTTTGCTAATAAGAAGAAGCAATTAACGATGATACTAACAGTACTTGCTTCATCGAAGTTTGATAAGATACGGCGAACAATGAACCCATAAGCAAGCTGGATGATGAGCATAGCTATAAGTCCTGCTGGCAATGTGAGTAGCCATCTAAGTGCAGGGTTCCATGTTTTGACCAATCTTAAATCATAGTTTTCATCAACGTCTAACTTACCTGGCTTTTTTTGTTTTGTCTCCATTCTGTAATGTTTTAAAGTGTTTTATAATTCGTTCTCTTTTAACTTCTCTGCGTTCTCTGCAACAGTCAGTGCATCGATCATCTCTTGAATCTCACCATTCATGAATCCTTGTAAGTCGTGAGTCGTGAAACCTATACGATGGTCGGTGACACGTCCTTGTGGGAAGTTATAAGTACGTATCTTGGCACTACGATCACCAGTAGAAACGAGAGTCTTACGACGTGAAGCAATATCATCAATATACTTTTGGTGTTCGTGATCATATATATAGGTATAAAGGCGACTCAAAGCACGCTCTTTATTCTTTGGCTGGTCGCGGGTCTCAGTACATTCAATAAGAATCTCCTCAACCTCACCAGTATTAGGATTCTTCCATGGGTAACGCAAGCGCACACCAGACTCAACCTTATTGACATTCTGACCACCAGCACCACTCGAACGGAAGGTATCCCACTTGATATCTCCTTCGTTAATATTAACTTCAAACTTGTCAGCTTCAGGTAACACTGCTACTGTAGCTGCTGATGTGTGCATACGTCCTTGTGTCTCTGTTGCTGGTACACGTTGTACACGGTGCACACCTGACTCATACTTCAGTGTTCCGTAAACGTTCTCACCTTCTACAGCGAAATCTATCTCCTTAAAACCACCTACAGCACCTTCGGATACAGATGTTATTGATAGTTTCCAACCTTTCTTATCGCAATAACGTTTGTACATATTGAAGAGGTCGCCTGCAAAGAGTGCTGCCTCATCACCACCAGCTCCACCACGAATCTCCATCTGGACATTCTTTGCGTCTTCTGGATCCTTTGGTACAAGTAGAATCTTAATTTCTTCTTCAAGTCTTGGCTGCAGTTCCTCATTCTCTGCGAGTTCCTCACGTGCCATCTCTTTCATCTCTGCATCACTCTCGTTAGCAATGATATCCTTAGCCTCCTTTATGGTTGTAAGGCAAGTGATGTAACGCTTGCGAGCATCCATAATGTCGCCAAGATCCTTATATTCCTTTGTCAGCTTAACGTAGCGTGACTGGTCTGCTATAACACTCGGGTCAGTAATGAGTGTTGATACCTCTTCATAACGGGCTTCTAGTCCGTCAAGTTTCTGTAATATGTTGTTGTTATCGATCATAATCTTTATGGGGAATGTTAATGTAGGTTGAGCGGTTAAGAATATTAAGTTAATGTTTGTTTGTCGCTCTTTCCTCTAAAAGATAAAGGTGTAAAGTTTAGATGTATTAATATTCAAATGTCCCAAACTCACTCTTAATAGTTAGGCTACGTTTCCCTTCTTCTATATGTCCAATCACTTGTGCATCAATATTAAAGAACTTACTAATAGCAATAACCTGTTCTGCAACTTCCGGACGAACATAGATCTCCATACGATGACCCATATTGAACACCTGATACATCTCCTTCCAATCAGTACCGCTACAATCTTTGATAGCACGGAAGAGAGGAGGAACTGGGAACATGTTATCTTTAATAACACGACAATTCTCACCAACAAAGTGTAGAACCTTTGTTTGTGCACCACCAGTACAATGTACCATACCATGTACTTCAGGGCGCAACTCATCAAGCAATCTCTTGATAACAGGAGCGTAGGTGCGAGTAGGAGAGAGTACTAATTCACCTGCATTAACAGGACTCCCTTCAACAGAATCAG
Organism: Prevotella sp. oral taxon 306 str. F0472; assembly: GCF_000257925.1. NCBI lineage: Bacteria > Pseudomonadati > Bacteroidota > Bacteroidia > Bacteroidales > Prevotellaceae > Prevotella > Prevotella sp. oral taxon 306. The sequence continues at coordinate 17,145 of NZ_AJIN01000042.1, read as the reverse complement.
TTAGTTTGTATTTACCACTATAAACTAATTCTTCTGGTACTGCATGGTCATAACTCTCGGGATAATTCTCTGCTAGGTATTTAGCAAAAACATCATGACGTGCTGATGTTAAACCATTGCTTCCCATACCACCATTATAACGGGTCTCATAGGTTGCCTGACCTGTAGATGAAAGACCAACAATGACGTCACCTGGACGAATATTCGCATTGTCGATAACATCCTTACGACGCATACGGCAAGTAACGGTTGAATCAACGATAATTGTACGAACAAGGTCACCTACATCTGCTGTTTCACCACCAGTAGGGTAGATGCCTATTCCCATCTTACGCATATCAGCAAGTAACTCATCGGTTCCGTTAATGATGGCTGAAATAACCTCGCCTGGTACAAGCATTTTGTTACGTCCAATCGTTGAACTAACAAGGATATTATCTACAGCACCTACACAGAGCAAGTCATCTGTATTCATGACGATAGCATCTTGTGCTATACCATGCCATACGCTCAAATCACCTGTCTCTTTCCAGTACATATAAGCTAGAGAGGACTTTGTGCCAGCTCCATCAGCATGCATAATGTTACAATACTCTGGATCACCACCGAGAATATCTGGAATAATCTTACAAAAAGCTTGTGGGTAGAGTCCTTTATCAATGTTCTTGATGGCATTATGCACATCTTCTTTGGCAGCACTTACGCCGCGCATCATGTATCTGTTGTCCATATCTAAGGAATTGTCGTGTTGAGATTTATCAGTATCTTATTGTTTATAATTTGTGTAAGCTAACGTTGTTCATCACCATTCCAGAACTCCCAACTAGCAAATGCTTGTAATAGGAGCATTTCTAGACCATTCTTTACAACTGCACCTTGTTCACGTCCTTTCGTCATGAATAGAGTCTCATCTGGATTGTAAAGTAGATCATATAATAAGGTGTGACTATCCATTGCTTCGTAGGGAAGTTTAGGACATGAGTCAACATTTGGATACATACCTAGTGGAGTGCAATTCACAATAACATTGTACTTCTGAATAATGTCAGCTGTTATATCTTCGTAACATAAGATGCCATCACGTTTCGTACGAGAGACAAATTTTGTTTCTAGTCCAAGAGATCTTAGACCATAGTCTATAGCTTTTGAAGCGCCACCAGTCCCCAGTATTAAGGCTTTCTTATGATGACGCTCTAATAAAGGTTCTATACTACGTGTGAAGCCAATCACATCACTATTAAAACCTTTTAGTTGTGTCTTCTTCCCTTTGTGGGTGACACGAATAACATTAACGGCTCCAATGGCTGTTGCTTCAGGACTAAGACTATCGAGATAAGGTATAACTTGTTCCTTATATGGGATAGTCACATTCAATCCACGTAGTTCTGGATTGGAGTCTATAACCTCAATAAAGTCTTCTATAGATGGAATTTCAAAGTTTATATAACGAGCATTGATATTCTCATTATCAAACTTCTCATTAAAGTACCCTATAGAAAAGGAATGTCCCAAAGGATAACCTATAAGTCCGTACTTATCCATGTTTTAAACTTGTTCTATGAGTTTGTATTTTGTGAGAGAAAGAACTATGTTGCTATAGTCTCATTTACTTTTCGGCTAGATACATCGTGCATATTCCGAATGTCAATCGTCTAAACGAGCTTTTGGCGAATCCTGCTTTATGAAATATCTCCATCATACGTTCACCTTGTGGGAATGCCTCAACTGTCTTGTTGAGATACTCGTAAGCACTCTTGTCTTTGGAGATAAACTTTGCATAATTGAGTAAGATGGTGTTGGAGTATATACGGAAGAGTTGTTTCATTGGGAAGCTAACAGGCGTTGTCAGTTCTACAATGCTCAAATGTCCACCTTTCTTTAATACACGACAGATCTCGGTGAGTCCTTTGTCGAGATTTTGAAAGTTACGGATACCAAAGGCTGCAGTAACAGCATCAAATGTGTCATCAGGGAAAGATAGGTTGAGACAATCCTCCTTTTGGAAAGAGATGACATCATTAAGTCCTGCCTTTTTGACCTTCTCACGACCGATAGCCATCATACCTTCTGATATGTCTGCTCCGATAAGATGACTTGGAGAGAGTTCCTTTGCTGCAAGGATGGCAAAGTCTCCAGTACCAGTTGCAATATCAAGCATTAATTGTGGATGATAAGGCTGTAGTTGCTTAATAGCTTTCTTTCGCCACCCTTTATCAATATCCCATGAGAGTCTATGATTTAAAGTGTCGTAAGTTGGTGCAATCTTATCAAACATCTCTTCGACAAGTTTGCTTTTCTCACCTTTACCATTATAGGGTATTATCTTCTCCTGTTCGTACATGTTCTATTTGGAGGTTAAGGAATTTGGAAGGAGTTAAGGGAGTTGAAAAGGTTAATGCCATATGCTTTGTTGATAGGCATAGGAAGTGTTAGAGATTATTTTCCTTTCTTAACTACCTTAACTCCTTTCTTTCCTCAATTAGTTACTTTCTAGAAGCTAGATATTCTTTAACGTTCTTCTCGATACGTGCAGCAATATCACCTTCTTCAGCTGCTTTATCAAACTTCTCACCAGTGATATGCTCGTAAAGCTCAATGTAACGTTCGCTGACGCTCTCGGCATATTCGTCTGTAATCTCTGGCATAGTTTGACCTGGTTCATTCATGAAGTTGTGCTCGATAAGCCACTGGCGTACAAATTCCTTTGAAAGCTGCTTTTGAGGTTCGCCCTTCTCAAACTTCTCTTCGTAGCCTTCTGCATAGAAGTAACGGCTTGAGTCTGGTGTGTGAATCTCATCAATGAGGTAGCATTGTCCATCACGTTTACCGAACTCATACTTTGTATCAACAAGAATCAAGCCTTGCTTAGCTGCAATCTCCTGACCACGTGCAAATAGTTTGCGTGTCCAATCTTCGATGATTGCATAATCTTCTGCAGAAACGATACCCTGTTTGATAATCTCTTCCTTAGAGATATTCATATCATGCCCCTCGTCAGCTTTCGTCGTTGGAGTTACGATTGGTTCTGGAAAACGCTCATTCTCACGCATACCATCAGGTAGCTTTACGCCACAAATTTCACGGCATCCATCTTTATAGGCACGCCATGCAGAACCTGTAAGAATGGAGCGGATAATCATTTCAACACGAAAGCCTTCACACTTCAGACCAACGGTTACCATTGGATCAGGTGTTGCTAACTTCCAGTTAGGGCAGATATCAGCTGTCAAGTCAAGGAACTTGCTTGCAATCTGATTCAGAACCTGTCCTTTGAATGGTATTCCTTTTGGTAATACGACATCGAATGCAGAGATTCTGTCGGTAGCTACCATGACGATAAGGTCGTCGTTGATGTCATACACATCACGTACTTTGCCGTGATACACACTCTTCTGTCCATCAAAATGGAATTCAGTTTTTGTTAATGCTTTCATTGTTTTTATGTTTATAGAGTCCTATCTCTTGTCCGCCTTATCGTGTGCTTCATAAGCATTGACGATACGCGTAACTAGTTTGTGTCTAACAATATCTTTTTTATCGAGATTGATAACAGATATACCTTCTACATGATTTAAGATAGAGAGAGCTTCTTTCAATCCACTCTTCTCAGCGTGTGGCAAGTCTATCTGTGTCAAGTCACCTGTAATAATCATCTTTGTATTCCATCCCATACGAGTAAGGAACATACGGATTTGAGCAGGTGTAGTGTTTTGCGCTTCATCGAGAATAACTACAGCATCACTCAGTGTTCGACCTCGCATAAAAGCTAATGGCGCAATCTGAATAATATGTTTATCCATCATATCTTGTAGCTTAACTGCAGGGATCATATCCTCCAAAGCATCGTATAAGGGCTGTAGATATGGATCTATCTTATCCTTCATATCACCTGGTAAGAATCCTAGTTTCTCACCAGCCTCAACTGCTGGACGTGAAAGAATAATCTTCTTTGCAGCCTTCTCCTTTAGTGCTTTAACAGCTAAGGCAATGCTTAGATACGTCTTACCTGTTCCAGCTGGTCCAACGGCAAATATCATATCATGCTTATCAAAGGCATCTATTAGCTGTTGTTGATTTTCGGATCTACCTTTGATAGGTCTGCCTGATACAGAATAAACAAGGACGTCCTTCACCGCATCAGCCTTCGTTTTCCGACCTTTCACGATGTCAAGGATGTCCTCTTCTGTAATGGTGTTATACCTTACAATATGCTTGCGCATAGTCTCAATGTCCTCTTCTATTTTCGCCATCTCTTCCTCGTCACCCAAGATACGGATAACATTATCTCGTGCAACGATTCTCAACTTAGGGAAGAGGGACTTAATCATTTGGAGATGCCCGTTGCTAACTCCATAGAAGACTACAGGGTCTATGTCCTCAAGAACTATATGCTTTTCTATCAATGCTGTCTGTTTTATATATTATGGTGACAAAGTTACTATAAATTAGTGATACCTGCAAATAATTCTTAATTCATAATTAGGATAGCTTACATTCTTATTTGCTTTCCCCTTTTCTTATTACCTTTGTAGCAATGAAAAGGAAATCAAAGATTAATAAAAGGCGTTTATTAGTAGTATTCATAGGGATAACACTCTTTTTTATTACCATTAAGTTATTATTCCCATCTATTATGCCGTTTGGGCATAAGACGGAGAATGTGAAGAATGGTAAGATGACGGAAGAAGAGCGTAGGAGAGCCGATTCAATCAAGATTATATCCCAATCTACTCCCGATAGAATGAAGTTATCTTCGTTTTATAAGTCGGGTGGTGCGTTGAAGAAGAATAGGATAGTTGGTGTAAGAGATTATGACGAGAGTTTCCCCGACTCCCAATCTTTACAACTAGCCTCAGCTTTCCATTATGGTGTTCGACCTGTTGCTAATCGTCAAGATGCGGAGAAACGTAAGAACGAGTTAGTATATATAGGAAGTAATCCTTACTATGATTTAAAGAAACTCAATAGCAGTGTTCCTTATCTTGTGCCCCGTGCGGCTGTTTTACTTCAAGATATAGCGCGCACCTTCATGGATAGCTTGCAAGCCAAAGGTGTTCCTATCAATAAAATATTAGTATCTAGTGTGCTACGAACGAAAGAGGATGTTGATAAACTGCGTCAGCATAACCATAATGCAACCTCTAATAGTTGTCATTTATATGGTACAACTTTCGATATAGCCTATAATCGCTATGCTACTGTCACTCGTCCGGTGAGGAATGATACTCTGAAATGGGTGTTAAGTGAGGTACTTAATGACTTACGTAAGCAAGGGCGATGCTATATTAAGCATGAGAAATTGCAAGGATGTTTCCATATTACGGTGAAATAGCTTGTACCTAACAACATACGAGAAGGCGCCTTTCAGAGACATAGAAAGGCGTCTTTTTACGTTTTATAAGTCATAGATGTATTAAAAGTTCATTATCCGCATATTGGGATGATATATATAAGGTAATGATTCTTTTTTAATTGTAGGAATAAGGAGGGGTAAAGAGGGGAGAAATGTGAGTAGGTTTTAGGAAAATATATTTTACATATTTCTTTTCAGTCCTATCAAATTCTAGCGAACTTACTGGCATCTCAATGAGATGAATTAAGCGATTTATTGAAATCGTACCTCCGTTTTGGGTGAATTGTACCTCCATTTTGTGCAAATCATACCTCTGTTTTTAGTAAAACGAACCTCCATTTCCGATAAAACGATAGTACTTTTTGCCTAAAACGATACTACTTTTCACTTAAAACGATAGTACTTTTTATCCAGAAATAAGCATCGTTTTTGTAATTATCTGTATATCAGTAGTTTATAAAGTACTAACGAATTTCTCTATTTAGGCGCATATTTGAGGGCGAATAGAGCCTTCTATCAGAAAAACGCAATTAGAGATAGGGAAAATGATAATATTCTATTACAAATATAGCTCTAACTGATTCCTTTAAAATCAGATTAGAAATAGGGCTAATTATACTTGTTTTAAGGGAACAGAATGGGATGTCAAACTTGATTTACTAGTGTGATTTTAGATATTTCAACCACGCATAAGGTTTGCGAGTCTCTAGGTAATGAAGGTTATTCATATTAGAATACGCCTCTCGTTCGAAAGATAAATTCATATATGCACGACCTGGTAGGGGGATTCGAATGAGCCACTCAATGAAATACCATAGATAAAAGGGCAAAACGAGCATTTCAATCATTTGGTATGTATGGATTTTTTCATGATTGATAAGCTCCTTTGTAAGTTTTACTTCGGGATGAACGAAAAGAAACCCAAGAATATTGATGGCATCATAATTCTTGGGTGGTAAGTATTTTGTTCTGATTATTTTCATTACTCCATCTCGATTGATTCAACATGAGGCTTAGGCGCCGATGGAGAAGGGGTAGGATTTGGCGAAGTTGAAGGAGTTTCCGGCTCGTTGCTCTCATTGGTTGAGGCATTTTCCGACTTGCTATGACCACTATTGTGATGAAGTCTACTGCGCCCTCTAATACTATTATATACCTTTTCAGCCTGCTGTTCCTCAAGTTTGTCGGTTGAATTAGTCTTTGCAGTATCTATCGCAACCGTATCAAACTTAGCCTTGTTTGTCTCCGCTAAGTTAGAATCAGGCTCAATCGCCGTTTGCGTATATTCGGGATCATTCTTGTGCTGGGCATAATAGATGAATCCAAAAGCCACAAGGAATATTGTTCCTAAGACGATAAAGGCAACCATTCCTCTGCCAAGAGTAGGTTCGTCTTTGTCTTTATTCGGCATAGGTTTGCCATTTTTAATGTCATTTTGCTCCATCTTGTTGCCTTCATTATTATTTTCAGAACTATTCATATCCATTGTTTTACTTGTGATTTTGGCAACAAAGGTAAGTGAAAAGGTAGAGATTCCAAAACGATTTAGGTTTTTATTCATTTGTTCTTTTCTTTTTTGTACCTTTGCAATCGAATTTAGAAGATATCATACTGGAAAAAGATATGAAGAAGTGGTTAGTAATCATTTGTTTCCTTACCTGTTGGCTAGGTGCATCAGCGCAAAATTTGCGTGATGTTTGGATAGATATGCCTGATACGATTTCGCCTTATTTGAATAAGAGTTTGCGTACAGAGCTAGCTGATTATGTAAAAATGGGCGTTGATCCTGCTGTGAAAAATCTATTGGATGATACGACACGGATAGAACGCATGACAAAAAACTATATGCTTGTTCAGTTGAGCAAGGCTAGTTCTTTGGAAATAAAGTTATTAGATAATTCAACTATTGCGTTGGTTCAGACTTGGAAAGGTCCTGTCGCTGAGAGTAAACTAAGTCTGTTTAATCAGCAATGGCAGGCACAAGCAATGGTGAATCTCCCTCAAGAAACGATAGAAAAACCTGACACAATTAGTGAAATGGAGTGGAATGATATAAAGTCGTTAATGACTCCTCGCCTGAGAGAATTACATCTTAACGCAGATGATAACTCTCTGTTGGTGAGTTTTAACTATCCGCTCTTATCGAAAGAAGATAGAAAGCGAGTGGAACCTTATATAAAACCGATGGTTTTGCATTGGACGGGTAAGGATTTCCGTTAGTAAAAATGATTTTAAGATTTGGTGGTTTCTTAAAAAGTTACTACTTTTGTCGGCACAAAATTAATAGCTGAAGACATGAATTTGAAGGTACGTTTGGCCTTAATGAACTTCTTGGAGTTCGCAGTTTGGGGAGCCTATTTGACCTCTATGGGTCGTTATTTGGGTAACATTGGTATAGGTTCGGAGATTGGTTTGTTCTATTCTATGCAAGGAGTTGTATCAATTTTTATGCCTGCATTGATGGGAATTGTCGCAGACCGATGGATACCAGCCCAAAGACTCTTAGGTTTCTGTCATTTACTTGCAGGAGTTTTCATGTTTGCCACGGCAGGTTATGGTTTGAGTGTAGGTGAGCATGCCAACTTTACCACTATCTTTACCCTTTATTCTTTATCAGTTGCCTTCTATATGCCTACCTTGGCTTTGTCAAATTCAGTTGCATATAGTGCATTGACTAATGCGGGAATGGATACCGTGAAGGACTTTCCACCGATTCGTGTGTTTGGAACGATTGGTTTTATCCTTACAATGTGGCTGGTTGATATTATGGGATTCCAGAGCAATCAGAACCAATTTATTACTTCTGGCGTTGTAAGTATCATTCTTTTCCTTTACACTTTTACGTTACCGAACTGCGCAGTTAGTAAAGGTACGGAGCAGAAAAGCTTCATTGATGCCTTCGGATTGCGTGCCTTTTCCCTCTTTAAGCAAAAGAAGATGGCAGTGTTCTTTGTCTTTTCTATGCTTTTGGGAGTAAGTCTTCAGATTACGAATAGTTTTGCAAACCCCTTCTTATTTAGTTTTGGAGCTCAACCCGAGTTTGCCGATACATTCGGAGTGCAGCATGCGAATATCCTAATCAGTCTTTCTCAGATTAGTGAAACCTGCTGTATTCTATTGATTCCATTCTTTATGCGCCATTACGGAATAAAGAATGTGATGCTGATTGCCATGTTTGCTTGGGTATTGCGATTTGGATTGTTCGGCGTTGGTAATCCAGGCTTCCCTGGTATTTTGCTATTTGTCCTTTCAATGATTGTATATGGAGTAGCTTTCGACTTCTTTAATATCTCGGGCTCATTGTTCGTTGATAATAGTACGGAGCCATCTCTTCGTTCATCTGCACAAGGATTATTCATGTTGATGACAAATGGTATAGGTGCAACAATCGGAACGCTAGCTGCTCAAGCACTTGTAAATTCATACACTTATCCCAAGGTGGTGGGTTCGGATACATTGACCGTGGGTGATTGGTCATCTTGTTGGTTCATCTTTGCAGGTTATGCCTTTGTTGTAGGTGTTTGTTTTGCATTGATATTCCGTCCTAAGAAGGCATAAACTTTTTGGACAATATATAGATGGGTAAAGTTCAATTAATACATGTTGGTGTTTCTCAGATTGTAGGAGGTTCTGAATTTGGACTTCTCGTTCTTTCAGATATGTCAGAGAGTCGACAGATAGCCATTGTCTGTGATGAGCACATGGAGTATCAATTTGGACTTAGAACAGATGAAAAGATAAATACGGAGCGGCTATTACCAGAGGTGCTTTGTAGTATTAATCCGTCTATGACAAGCGAGCATTATGAGATACTGTTTAATTCAGTTTTGAATGGGCAATATAAAGCCTTACTTGTAAATAAGGACGATTTGAGTCTTACCCCTATGCGTGCTTCTGATGCTATCCTTTTAGCTCATATAGCTAAATTGAATCTCTTTATGGAAGAAAATCTCTTTAATCGGCAAAGTGTTCCTTGTGGTCCTTCTAAGAATAGGTTGGCAGTTCCCATTAATACCTTGACTTTGGAGATGTTGAAGAAAGCATTAGACAAAGCTATCGAAGAAGAGAATTATGAGTTAGCTTCAATGTTAAGGGATGAATTAAATCAAAGAGATAAGAGTAATAATGAGGGGTAATGCTCTTTTTATTCCTTAAAGGTTGAAAACAAGGATAAGATAAGTAGGAGAAGTCATATATAAATAATGAAAGAAGTTAGATATTTCTTTGTTCCTAATGCTAATGTGGAGAAAGAACTTCCAACAGAGGAAGCGATTCATGCTTTGCGTGTGCTTAGATTGAAAGAAGGTGATGAGATATTCTTGATGGATGGCGATGGATGTTTCTATCAAGCTGAGGTTTCATTGGCTACATCAAAGAAATGTTTCTATACAATCAAACAAGTATTAAAGCAAGAACCTACTTGGCATGGGAGAATTCATTTAGCCATTGCACCAACGAAAGATATGGGGCGCATGGAATGGATGACAGAGAAAGCCACAGAAATCGGCTTCGATGAGATTACTTTCTTAAATTGTAAGTTCTCTGAGCGAAAGGTTTTGCGTACTGATCGCATAGACAAGATAGTGGTATCTGCTATGAAACAAAGTCATAAGGCTTGGAAACCTATTGTAAATGATATGACTCCATTCTGTAATTTTATTGATAATCATACCTGTGATGGGCAGAAGTATATTTGTCATTGTTACTCAGAAATATTGAAAGATGACTTCTTTACTCTTATTAATAGCTCTTCTGAAAGTACCCACTTGGCGTCTGAAGACGACCATTCTCTCAACAATGATATTACTGTTTTAGTTGGTCCAGAGGGTGATTTCTCTATAGAGGAGGTTCGTTATGCTATTAATCATGGGTTCAAGAGCGTAACTTTAGGTAATAGTCGTTTGCGTACGGAGACCGCAGGGCTTAGTGCCGTAATGATGTCACAGCTTGCACGAAGAGTGTAAGCTGTTTTTGTTTATAATAGGAATGTATATATTCCTTTTAAAAACGTATGATAATAATAGATGAAAGTAAAGAATTAGAATATTAAAAGGTTATGATTAGCAATATAGTAAGATAGAGATCTTCATGGAAATAACTTCTCCGTGATATAGATTTAAAAACAATTTCACATTTCTCATGTAAGTATCAATTATTTTATTTATATTTGCAACATATTTTAAATATCGTTATTATTTCATTTTAATCTCTTAGCAAACTATGCAAAAAAGATTACTTTTCTTGGTTACGTTGTTGCTAGCAATGACAACTACTGTTATGGCTCAGATAACGACATCAGGAATCAGTGGTAGGGTAACGTCTCAAGGTGAAGACGTAATTGGAGCAACTGTTACAGCTACACACCTACCATCAGGAACTATTTACCGGGCTGTAACCAACATTGATGGTCGCTACACTATTCAGGGTATGCGCGTTGGTGGTCCTTACAAAATTCAAGTGGCTTATATTGGTCAAAAGACTAAGACATTTGAAAATGTAACGCTTCGTCTTGGTGAGACGGAGGATCTTTCTTGTTCACTTCAAGATGACTCTAAGGAACTTCAAGAAGTTGTTGTAACTGGTAATGCGGGCGTTAATGGGACGAAGACGGGAGCAGCACAGAGTATTTCGTCTAAGCAAATTGCAGACATGCCAAGTATTACTCATGGTATTGCTGATGTAGCTCGTCTTAATCCTCAGCTTACGACATCAAGCAATGGTGCCATGTCATTTGCAGGTGCTAGCAATCGTTATAATTCATTTATGATTGATGGTGCAATGAATAATGACGTGTTTGGTTTAGCGGCTGATGGTTCTAATGGTGGTCAGGCTGGCACACAACCTGTATCAATGGAAACAATTGAGCAGATCCAAGTAAATGTTGCTCCATTCGATGTTCGTCAGAGTGGTTTCACCGGCGGCTCTATCAATGCTATTACAAAGTCTGGTACTAACCAATTCCATGGTAGTGTCTATGGCTTTGGTAATAACCAGAGTCTTATAGGTCATCATTATCCCTATTCTGATGGAACAGGGTATGCGCCAAAATATCAGAAACAGGAGCAGTATCAATGGGGTGTAACGTTGGGTGGTCCTATTATTAAGAACAAGTTGTTCTTCTTTGTTAACTATGAAAATGCAAATAAGACTTATCCAAATCTTAATGGCTATCGTCAGGCAGGCTCACGTGTAAATCCAGATGAAGCTGATGATGTTCTTCAGAAGGTTAAGGATATGGCTCAACGTCAAGGTTTATCGTATGATGGTACTTTCGCAAACCCTGATATCTACACGAAGAGTAATAAATTAGGTGCAAAGATCGACTGGAATATCAATGACTTCAATAAGTTCTCTTTCCGTTGGAGTTATGTTGATGCTAAGCAATTGAATGTTGTAAGTTCTTCTTCTTCTCTTAATGATGATCATTATTACTTCCCATTTACTAGTAAGACAAACTCTTTCACAGCAGAATTACAGAGCCGTATCTCTCCTACAATAAGTAATGAGGCACGCGTAAGCTATGTACGTGTTCGCGATAAGCGCAATGTTGCTTCTGCATTCCCAATGATTTCTTTGCTAGTAACTGGTGGATCAGTTAATATTGGTAATGAACGCTCTTCAATGGCTAACTCTCTTGACCAGGATATCTATACTGTCGAAGATAACTTGACTTGGTATAAGGGTAATCATACCTTTACTTTTGGTACTCATAATGAGTTCTATAAGTTTGCTAACCTATTTATCCAGGATGCAAATGGATCTTATAACTTTACTGATAAAGCGCATTTCGATAAGTATTATGCAGACTTTGTGGCTGGTACAATTGATCCAAACTATAACTACTTCCGTCAGTATCGTTATGGTGTAGCAAATGTTGATGTTACAGGTGACCCACGTTGGAAGACGCCTTTCTCTGCTGGTCAGCTTGGTTTCTATGCACAAGATAAGTGGAATATTACTCCATCTTTCCAATTGACTTATGGCTTGCGCATGGAGATTCCTCTCTTCTTCAAGACTCCAACGGCCAATGAACCTTTCAATACTTATGCTGCACAGCATAATTGGGACGTTCGTACAAACCATAAACTTTCTAGTACTCCTTTGTGGAGTCCACGCGTTGGTTTCCGTTGGGATATTAATAAGGATCGTCAGTTTATTCTCCGTGGTGGATTGGGTATCTTCACAGGACGTATACCATACGTATGGATTAGTAACAACTTCGCAAAGACTGGTTTGCAGATGCAGACCTACTCTGTAAATAATCCTAAGGGATTGGAGCTTATTCTTAATCCTAATGGGCAAGAAGCTAATGCTGCTCGATTGAGAGCTGCAGGTAGTCAGGAAGTAAATGTGTTTGAAGATAAGTTCAAGTTTGCCCAGACCCTGAAAGCTAACTTAGGCTTTGACTTCCATCTCCTTGGTATTGATTGGACAGCAGAAGCCCTTTACTCAAAGACTTTGAACGATATCTATTATAAGAATCTTGCTGTTGATAAGACTGGACAAACATTTGCGCAAGTTACTGGTTATGAATGGGATAATCGTCCAATGTATGAACGCACAACTACTGGAAGTCCTTTCTCTTATGTGTATGCACTCTATAACACAAGTAAAGGTTACACAACTAGTCTTTCATTAAAGGGTGAGAAGCACTTTAACTTTGGGCTCGATCTTATGGCAAGTTACACATGGACTCGTTCTATGAGTGTTAATAGTGGAACTTCATCAGTTGCCGGTAGTAACTGGATGTATAATGCAACTTATCGTGATGTTAATGATCCAGAGCTCAGTCTTAGTGCATATAACGTTCCTCATCGTCTTCAAGCAAGTGCTTATTATCATATAAACTATGGTGCACAGAAACAGTGGGAGACAACTATTGGTTTGATTTATCAAGGTCGTAGTGGTTCCCCTTATGTGATTGAAGTTTATGGTGACATGAATGGCGATGGTGCAAATGGTAATGACTTGATGTGGATACCAACAGATGCTCAAATCGATCGCATGAAATTTGCGAGTGGTGTAAAGGTTAATAATAGTAAGGATATTTATCCATTGATTACAAAAGTACTTGGTTCTGGCTTCAATGGAACTCTCACAGAGGCACAGCAACGCTCTTTGATGAAGCAATGGATAGCAGATGACTCTTATATGAATCATCATCGTGGTGAATATTTCAAGCGTTATGCTGATAACCTTGCTTTTGAGAATCACTTTGACGTACACCTCGCACAGAAGTATAGCTTCAAAGTTGCAGGTCAAACTAATTCTCTTGAATTAAGTTTGGATATTATAAATATAGGCAATCTCTTGAATAAAGATTGGGGACATACTTATGGCGACGAGTTTGGTCGTTACTTTAGTCCTTTCAATTATGAAGGTAATGGAGTATTCAAATTTGATGGTACACACGTTGCACGAAACTATGATACATATTATAGCCGTTGGCGTGGTCAGTTAGGCTTACGTTATACCTTTTAATTAAGAGTATTCAATTCTTGCAATTTGTTAGCGACTCTCCTAGTAATCATCTAGCGACTTCCTAACAAATTGCACATTCTTTCTAGTGCCAATCCCCCAATAAATTTCCAGTAAATAGTACTATTTACTCCCCTCTCCATTCGGAGAGGGGTCGGGGGTGAGGCTTTTTTTTTCTTCTTTTCCTTGCCCATTCAATTTATTCTTCTTACCTTTGCCGCCGTGAAACAGTTAGCAATGACATATCAAGTGAACGAAGTACTGCAAAGAATTATCGAGTTCTTTGCATCTTTTTGCACTTTATCTTTGGTCAATCCAAATAATTTGCTAACACACACACACACACACACACACAATATGCGCACCTAGCGTCTAATAACACATTTTTTCTTCTCGCATACGCGCGCGCGAAGCGTGCCGTAACCCCTGTAAACAAAGGACTTCTAGGAGTTTCCTTTGTTCGCTTTTTTATACCCTTTTTTGAACTCCGTTTAGAGCAAAATAAGAACGAAATAACAACTATTTTAATCAATGAAGTAATGAGAAAAAAGCAAGTAAAGAAGAGTTATTCTGCACCAGCGTGTATGATAATTCAAGTCAATGAAGCCACTTATTTGATGGATACGTCTTATCCAGGTCAGCATAACCCAGCACAACCAGGTGGAACATCGGGAGATGCCAAGAAGGCTCCTAATTGGATGTCTGAGGTTGAAGGCGAGGAAGAAAATCCAATGTGGGAAGACTAACAGAGAGTAATAAACTAAAAAAACAAAGTAAAATAAAGAAAACAATGAAACAACATTCATTCGCATCACGACTAAAGTCTTTGGCACTTGTGTTCAGTATAGGATTAGCTTTTGCTTCTTGTGCCAATGAGGACATAGCGCAGAACCCAAATGGTAAAGATAACGACGCAAACCTAACCACCTTCTCAACAGGTGACCCTGCCACTCGTACATCTATGGAGAGTGATGGCAAATTCTTTTGGGAAGCTGGTGATAAGATATATGTTAAGGATGATGGCGGTACATGGCACGCAAGTAGCAATTCTCCAGCAAGCAAAACTGCTTACTTTAAGTTCAAAGTTCCAGGTACATACACTGCCCACACGTCATACGAGGTTTATTACCCTGGTAAGAATGGTAATCAAGACCAAGTAACAATCTCTGCAAACCAGAGCCAGGCAGAGCCAAATACTACCACCCACTTTGGTACATCAGGCGATTGCGGTATGGCAACAGCAACACGTATAGCTAGTGGAGGAAACTTTAACTTCACACTCGATCACAAGGCTGCTTACCTCCTCTTCTTGCCACGTACCAGTAATACCATCTTACATGACTGCTACTTGACAAAAGTAGAAGTAAATTCAGATAACGACATTACCAGTACTTACACCCTTGACCCAACAACAGGCGAACTAACGGGGACAGGCATAGGCAAACAGATTACCATTTCAACAGGTGGTAGCGGAACATACCCTAACGGTTTCCCTTTAACCAATAACGCCACCAGCGCAGCAACAAACGGTGCATATGTAGTGATAAAGCCAGGCACACACACTTTAAAGATTCGTTATTGGGTGCAGGACATTGCAACAGGTACAGAGGGAACTATAACCAAGACATTAGCCTCAGCTACCTACGACCAGAACAAGTATTATAATATCACTGCAAACCTTGACGTAAAGAATTACGACGGCGACAAATACTACATGTGGGATGCCCGGCAGAACTATTGGGCAGGTCACGAATGGAATAGTGCAAATCCATGGCAGCCAGTGGTGAATGGTGGCATGAACTTCAACTTCGCCAAGAGCAACACAGACCCTCGTTACTACAACGAAGCATTTACTTACGGTGCAGATAATAAAGCTACCCACGCTTCATGCAAAGACCTTCCCAACGTTAATGAGATGACATGGTACGCTGCAGCCGGCGATCCTCGTTGGGATGGCGACAGGTTATGGACCGCTATGGGGCATTTACATAAAGGAGGCATGTGGTTTAAGAAGAAGGCAAATATAAGCGGGTTTAACGCTAATACTGCCGTAGACGGGATAGATTGGCGCACAACCAGCAAAAGCCAAAACTGGTCCGTATCTCAGACGCTTCCTTCTGCATCCGATGCAGGTGATTATTTCTACCTGCCCGCCTTGAGTTACTACGGCTTCTCTGGTCAGTTGACCACAGTTGGCACCGAAGGTTACTATTGGTCGTCAAGCGCTAACCCATGGATCAGAACCTACGCATACAGCCTAGACTTTAGCAGTGGTAACGTCCACGTGGGTAATAGCAACCGCGACATCGGGATTAGATCGGAGGCGTTCGAGTAGTCCTAGAAGCCTCACCCCAGACCTCTCTGCAGAGAGGGAGCATCTAACGGGTAGAGCTTCTGCTGAATACGTATTCCGTCGCCACGCTCACCATATCTACATGCTGGCGGATGCGTATTTAGCTACTCGTAGATACGCATTGCGCAGCCGTTAGATGCGTATCTAACAGCAGTGCTCACCGCATCTGGCGGCACGTAGATACGCATTCAGCAGCAAGGTAATACGTATCTGGCAGGAGGGGGATGCTGAAAGGGTGAAAGATGAAACGGTGAGAGGAGGAAATTAATTAAGAAAATAGAATGGGGCAGCATGAAGATGCAACGAATAGACGTGGAAGCGTGCTGCCCTATGCTATGATAAACAACAATAGTATTAATAATTTAAAAACCTAAGAATCATGAGATTTAAATTAGTTCAAAAGAAGAATCCGCAGAAGCGGGAGGAAGTGAAGTATTATGCTAATCCGGTAAATGTTGGGCATAAGTCGCTGGATGACATTGCACGTGACATTGCTGGGCGTTCGTCCTTGACACGTGGTGATGTGTCGAACGTGTTGTATAACTTCATTGATTGTCTGCCACATTACCTCCGTGATGGTTTTAGCATTCAGTTAGGTAATTTCGGTTCGATGCGTGTCACGTTGTCGAGCAAAGGAGCGGAAACAGAAAAAGCTTTTAAGACCGAGACGATTAAGCCACGTGTGGTCTTCACACCAGGAACGGAATTGAAGAGAGAGTTGGCTGCAAACTCCTACGAATCGTTGAGGAAGAAAGAAGAAGAGACAGATAATAAAAAGGAGGAAAAGAAAAAGAAAGAGGAAGAAAGTGGACCGCAGGCAGGGTAGAAGTCCCCTCCAACTCCCCAAAAAGGGAGGAGTGCCTAACGGGGTGAGTTAGGATATGTGCCACGGGAGCATTTTAAAAGATTGATTCAGGGTATCAATCGTTCTGTAATAAGACAATCGATTATATTAATTGTG
>NZ_AJIN01000041.1:0-613 GCF_000257925.1 Prevotella sp. oral taxon 306 str. F0472 | reverse complement strand
ATTAAATATTCAAGCCACAACGAACAACGCCTTATATAATAAAGGTGTTGCTTATTGTGTATCTGCGTTTGAATCATTGAATACGGAGAGAAAAATAATTGAGAAAAAGATAGCAAATAATTTGGTAGTTCCAAATATTTGTATACTCTCTCTCTCTCTCTCTCTCTCTCTCTCTCTCTCTCTCTAGTAGAGCAGGCGTAAATTACACATTTTTTTCTTCTCGCGTACGCGCGCGCGAAGCGTGCCGCAAACCCTGTAAACAAAGGACTTCTAGAAGTTTCCTTTGTTCTTTTTTTGTGTCCGTACCTAAACCGAAATATAGAGAAATTAAGCACGAAATAACAACTATTTTTAATCAATAAAACAATGGAGAAAAAGAAAGAAAAGAAGAACTATTCTGCACCTAATTGCGTAATAGTTCAGGTAAACGAAACCACTAATTTAATGGCGGGGTCTCCTTTTAATGGTCAGCACAACCCAGCAACACCTGGAGGAACCATCAGCAGTGCTAAGCAAGCACCAGCATGGCAGGGAGCTGACAATGAGAACGAAGACGATTTTTCCGCTTGGGAAGACTAACAGAGAGTTATTAACAAAGAGAACTAAGTAAAAA
>NZ_AJIN01000040.1:0-132829 GCF_000257925.1 Prevotella sp. oral taxon 306 str. F0472 | reverse complement strand
GCATACAATGAGAGTACATCCTTTTCTCCACCTGTAATGAAAAGCATATCTCCTTTGGCAGGAATCTGCTCCATTCCGAAGCAATACGTGGCAGGCATCAGTCCACCATAAAGAAAGCGGATTTTTGGACTGTGAGGTCGGTATATCTTTACATAGCCATTTCCGATATAGGCAAACATAGGTTCCGTAGGTGATCCATAAAGTTCAAACTTCCTGCCTTCAGCAGATACACTTTCATAGCGCTTAAGACTCCGTACACGAAAGCGACGGAGTGTATCCTCATGGATGCCATAATGTGCCCAATAGTTCAGCAGACCATCGTCAAATGGCTGTATCTCGAAACCATATGGACGTTCTTCCGTACACTTGGTTATATCAGCCTTAGGAGTGGGAACAATAGTTTCTTTATATGCTGACGTGATATGGCTGCTATGCTTTTCACCATTACATAAAGAGTACAATCCAAGTTCTTGTACAATCGTTTCCAATACTTCGGGAAAACTTGTTTTCAGGTTCAAATTACGGAGGGTTGCCACAAACCAGAAGCAATCCCCAGAATAGGTGGTATCTCCATGATCATAGAATTTGTAAGAAGAAGTTTTCCTGTCGTAGTAGATATGGCAGGAAGCTCGCCTGTCGTCATAGAAAGGACTTCGGAAGTTGCGATGAAGGTTCACCTCAAAGCCAAGGAAATGTGAAAACACATTCAAACCTCCTTGTGTAAGCAAAAGAATCTGTTCCTTTTCTATCATAATTGTCGGTTTTTAGGGTTAAGACATGAACTCATGATGAGATTGTCCTTGAAACGGTTGAGCCGCCCAAGAACTTCATCGTTTCTCATACCTGATACGCGGAGTCGGTTACACTTCGTGGCTATCACGATAGACTTGAAGAAGTAGCGTACATCGCCACCCTCCGTGTAGCGATACCGTACCAACTGCTTCTTGCGCCAGCGGTAAAGGGTGGACTCTGAAACATTCAGAGTCCCGATAAGGTCTTTCGTGGTCATCTCCAGCTCGTCGTCAATATCTTGAATAAGACGGGAGGTGCGCTCAACATACTGCTCAATACGATTGAGCTTGTCTATCAGTTCTTGATAGGCTTGGCTTTCTACTGCGATTATTTCCATCTTTTCAACTTGGTGCTTTTAATTGTTATATCCATCCCAGAATTCGCAAGGTATTGCATAAGAGAGTTGTAGGCTTCTTTTGTATACACCTCAACGTGTACTTCTGCAATAGGTATGGGAAGATCTTGTCCATTGCTTGCGAGATATGCAAACATCTCGTAAACATTTATCTCCAAAACAGTCGCATAGTTTACTATTTGGAGAAAATCCATTGTAATCTGACCAGACTCCCATCGGGATATTGTGCTTTCATCAACTCCCAACCTCTCAGCTAGATACGCCTGTTTTAGATGTTTGTTCAATCTCTCATTTCGAAGAAATTCCAGTAACTCTTTCATAAACATAAAGTTATAGAAACATCTTGGCACGAGCAACCCGTCACACGCAAGTTTATGTACCCTCTGCAAGTCGTCATGCACCAGATGCATTTTTTTGTTTGGTGGCGGATGCAAAGGGTTTCTATATCACTCATAAGATAAATATAGTAAACTTATATAGAAATAAATAATAACATAATTCACCTTTTATTAGTGATAAAGCTATAAAAGGTCAACCGATATCAGACAATCATACACAAGTCCTCCAGTGCAAGGTGCAAGCCCCTTTATATATAAGGGCTTGCACCTTGCACTGGAATGTGTAGCAGTAAAATCTCTAAATATTTATGGTACAAAGATTTGGAGGTCAGTACAATTTTATATACCTTTGTACCCAAGAAAAGAGAGCGGTTGAGCTTTCAATAGGTAGTCAGAATGGTAGTCATTAAGCAGTCAGAATACTGCTACAAAAATGCTACACTGATGATTTGTCAAAACATATAGAAAGTTTATATACAACGAGATACGAGAGTTTGGTTCACAAACCTCTCTCTCCGCAATTTCTTTCTCTTTTGCAGATTGCTTGGCAATGAGCCTGTCCATATCCTCCGAAATCTTCCTGTCCGTCACCTGCGCGTAAATCTGCGTGCTTGATATGGAGGCGTGCCCCATCATCTTGGCAATGCTCTCAATGGGTATTCCTGCACTTAAACTCATTGTACCGAAAGTGTGCCTTGCCATATGATAGGACAACCGTTCTCTGATACCGCAAGCCTTGCCCACAATGCACAGGTTCTTGCCCATTACGCTACGGCTGCAACTACGGGGGAAGACAAGGCTGTCGCCTTTTTCTTTCACCGTCTGCAGTTCTTCGTTTCCCTCCTGTTCTTCCCAACAATGGCGGATAATGGCCTCCGCTATTGGATGCAGCGGCACAACGAACTCCACCTTTGTCTTTTGACGTTCCTTTCGGATATACTTCCTCCCGCCCGCTGCCGTTTGGATATGCCCATATTGCAGAGTTTCCATATCAGCGATTGCCAGTCCCGTAAGACAGGAAAAGACGAACATCAGCCTTGCCAATTCCGCCTCGCTGTCATTCATTTTCATTGTCGCAAGTTTAGCAACTTCACTCTTTTGCAGGAAGCGTATCTTCTTTTCTTCTTTCTCATACTTGGCATGCTCAAAAGGATTGCAGCGAATAATCCTCTTGCTGACCGCACGGAACATCAGCCTGCTCAGCCAGCAGAGATAGTTGTTGATGGTCGTTCCCTTTAATCCGCGCTTTTTGAGAAAGAAGCGATATTCCTCAAACAAGTCCTCCGTAATGGTGGAAATGGATATGTCCTGCAATCCTTTATCTTCCACAAACTCACGGAGGTTCTTGTCAGAATGGGACAGATTCAGATAAGTTCCCTCCGCCCTTGACTTTCCAACGCTTTCCTTGAGTGCTTGCAGCTCCGCCCTGCTCATGGCAAGGAGGGTTGACGGATTCTCTGTTATGCCTTGCAGGTGGTTCTTGATAAGTTCAGCACTTACCACTCCGTCCCTTGTCAGTATATCCTGATAGGTCTTTTCCACAATTTCCCTGAACTCATGGAGTCTTTGATTGGTTTTCCTGTCTGTCGTCAAGCCCTGCTTGGTGTTCCACTCGGAGGGATTGCATTCTTCGCCCGTGGTAATGGTTGTGCTTTTTCCGTCTATGGTGATACGGCATAGAATGGCGGTATTGCCATCTGCCTTAATTTTCTGTCTGTTGATATAGAACATTATCTTGAATG
Organism: Prevotella sp. oral taxon 306 str. F0472; assembly: GCF_000257925.1. Classification (NCBI taxonomy): domain Bacteria; kingdom Pseudomonadati; phylum Bacteroidota; class Bacteroidia; order Bacteroidales; family Prevotellaceae; genus Prevotella; species Prevotella sp. oral taxon 306. The sequence continues at coordinate 129,602 of NZ_AJIN01000040.1, read as the reverse complement.
TACTTCTCATTGTCTTGATGCTTTAATGTTTTGATTGATTGGATGAAAAAAAATAAGATGATGAGACTTTATCGTTAGATAGTCAGCTGCATATCACCTGTAAAAGAGAGGAAAAGGTCGAACTCCTCAAAAAGTTTCAGTGGAGTTACTTTGGCATAGCGTTCCGTCATGCTTATGTTGGAATGTCCCAGCATCTTGCTTACCGTTTCAATAGGCACACCCTGTTCAAGCGTGATGAGTGTTGCAAAGGTGTGCCTTGCGGTATGAGTGGTAAATGGAAACGATATGCCTGCACGAAGCCGCAGGGCTTTCAGACAGGTCTGATAGCTCTTGTACTTGATATAGGGAAGCAGTGTTTCCCTTTCATCGCAGTGAAACCTCTCTATCAGCCTAATGGCTTCGGGCAATAACTTGATACGGCAGGGTACGCCTGTCTTGTGGCGGTTGAATTTCAGCCACATTTTGCCTTCATCATCACGGACAAGGTGGGACTTGCTCAGTTCCATCAGGTCGCAATAGGCTGCACCAACATAGCAGGCAAAGAGGAATATGTCCCTTGCCGTTTCCATTTCTTCCTCCAAATCCTCAAAGCAGAGAGCCTTCAGCTTTTCCAACGCTTCCTTGTCGAGTGCCTTGGGGAGTTTCTTGTTGCCCTTTGATATCTTAACCTTGTCAAAAAGGAGCGTGTCTGCCAATCCCTCACGGTATGCCAATCTGCATACCGTCTTCAAATGCGTGGCTACATTATAGAACGTGCTTTCCTGAAAACCACACTCACCTAAGAAATACTGCTGGAACTCATGGATAAAATCCTCTGTAAGTTGCGAGAATGCCAAGTCCGAAACCTTGTACTTCCGTTGAATAAACTTCTGTAAATGTATCCGGGTGGAGTGGTAGCCGTGTATGGCTCCTTCCTTGATGTCTATACCTACATGGTTTTCTTTTTCCTTGATGAGTATGTCCAGCCTTTCGATGAGCATGCACCGTGTCTGCACGCTGCCCTGAAACTGCTCCTTCACATCGGTTGCGTCAAACGGGCATCCTTTGGAGAGCAGGGACTGATAAGCAGACTGAACGGACAGCAACAGGTTTTCCAACCTGCTGTTCACTTCCACCGCCTCACGGCTCTTTCCGTCCATTCGGCTCTCACGGGGATTCCACAAATCGGGATTGCAGGAGAGTTTGCAACTGAACTGGGCAATGGAACGGTCGATGGTTATCCGCCCCATAATCGGGGCTTTGCCCGACTTGTCAAGACCGCTCTTTTTGAGGTAGAGCAACACCTTCATTTTTCCTTGTTTCATACGCTTTAATTTCTGTGGGCAAAGTTACCCGAATTAAAGCGTTCCTCACTTACGCAGAAAACTGCCGACCGAAGCAACAGCCACACGAGCGAAAATAATTCAGTTACCGAATATTACTCCATCGTTACCTATGCTAGAATCGGGTAACGTTCTGGTAACTGAACTTCTGCCTAAATCTGCATATTGCTGCCCTTTTTGAAAGAGGCAGTTTTATGCAAATTGTTCCGTTTCCTGCTTATTATCAGTCAGTTTACACCAACTTCGATTTTACTTCATTTTCTTTGATTAGTTGGACTTCAAGAGAGCCTCTCTTGGCATGAAAGAGAGGCTCTTTTGAAGGTGAAGAAAGGCTCTCTTTACAACAAAGAAACGCCCTCTTTAAATGGTGAAAAGCTTAATCTTTGAAAAAAACGATGTACCTTTGTAGGCGAAAAGAGTTTCACATAGCATTGAATAGACAAAGTTTAAGGTAAGAGATGACAAATACAACGAGTATATTTCAGCGTCCCGTTTGGGTAACAATATTTGCATTAACAGCTGCAATAGCGTGGGGTTGGGCCTATCCCTTAATAAAGTTAGGCATGCAAGAGTTCGCTATTTCTCCCAAAATGACAGGTTCGAAGATGCTCTTTGCAGGCATTCGTTTTTGTTTGTCAGGGCTTATCATCTTGGCAATAGCAGGTGGGAAGAAGCGCAACTTTGCGGTTAGAAAGCCCGCAGACTGGTGGTATCTACTAGTCTTCTGTTTATTGAATACAACCTTACATTACGCTTTCTTTTACTTTGGATTATCCCATAGTGAAGGCTCAAGGGCTGCTATTTTAAACTCATTGAGCGTTTTCTCTGTTGTAATCTTCGCTTGTCTCTTCTTTAAAAGTGACCACATGACCCTGAAGAAGATAATAGGTTGTGTCCTAGGTTTTGCTGGTATCTTATCGTTAAACTTAGGAGGTGCTGACAGCGGGAGGTTCACTTTGTTGGGAGATGGCATGATTATCCTCAACGCCCTGTGTGGTGCTTCAGCCTCATTGATGATACGTGGATTAGGAAAAAGGGTGGATGTGTTTGTTGGGACAGGCTATAGTTTGGCAATCGGCGGCACTTTGCTGATCATACCAGGCTTGTTCATGGGAGCGACTTTGCCGAATGTCTCCACATTAGGAGGGCTTTATCTCTTACTTCTTATAGCTATTAGTACACTGGGATTCACGCTTTATAACAAACTTCTAACATGCAATCCAGTGGGGAAAGTAGCTATTTATAACTCGTTAATACCCGTTGTTGGGGCTGTCACCTCATGCCTATGTCTTAATGAAACTTTCTATTTGAAATATATTATGGCAGGCTTTTTAGCAGCAGCAGGAATCTACATTATCAATAAGAGTTAGTAGGTTTTAAATATAATACTCTGCCGCATCCACTAGCCCTGTACGCATAGCATAACGGGTGGCTTCGTGCACATTGTTGACACCAATCTTGCGAAAGATATTCTTCCGATGAGTGTTGACTGTATGGAACGAAGAGATACGCTTTTCAGCAATCTCCCGTGTTGTCATTCCTAGAGCAATATCTTTCAAGACTTCAATCTCCGTCTTTGTAAGTTTGACACTCTCCTTCTCTTGTGTTGAAATAGGTGCCAGCAGTATGTTAGCAGCGTGTTGGCAGAGGTATCGATTACCCTGTAGATTATATTCAATACATTGTTTTATCTCCGAGAGTTTAGCGTCCTTCAACAATATACTTATTCGATTGTCATTGTTTATTAAAGTGCGTATGAAATTCACACTCAAGTCCTCGCTCCATAAGATAAAATATGTTTTTGGATAGCGTTGAACGATGTTTTGCAGGTCAGACTCACTATCGAAATCAAACAACGTATAGTCCAGTATAACAATAGAATATGGTTTTTGCTTCAACTGAAGCATAAGTTCTGTCTTTGTTCTAACTGATATTGTCGATGCGAAACCCATGTCAGAAAGAATGTAAAGTATTCCTGCATGCGTTATAGCTTGATTATCCGCAACAATGATATTGTTTGTTTTCTCCATGTGAATTCATTATCAAAACACCCTTGCAAAAGTATATAAAAAAGTTGATTAATCGAGAAATTTATTGTAAGTTTGCACTATCATTAAAACATATAACCTAATATGAAGAAACTCTTTATACTAGTTGTTGGACTGCTCTTAGCGGTTTCTACAAACGCACAAATTCAACGACCTAAATTGGTAGTAGGCCTTGTTGTCGATCAAATGAGGTGGGATTACCTTTACTATTACTATAATGAGTATGGCACAGGTGGTCTACGACGTCTACTCAATGAGGGCTTCTCTTTTGAGAATACTCACATCAATTATGCCCCTACAGTGACGGCAATTGGACATAGTTCTATATATACTGGTTCAGTCCCAGCTATCACTGGTATCGCTGGAAACTACTTCTATCAGAATGATAAGAGTGTCTATTGTTGTGCTGATCCATCGGTGAAGAGCGTTGGTTCTGATAGTAAAGAGGGGCAGATGAGTCCGCATCGTATGTTGGCATCTACCATCGGTGATGAGTTACAAATTGCTACTGACTTTCGCTCCAAGGTAATTGGTGTTGCATTGAAAGACCGTGCATCAATCCTTCCAGCAGGTCATGCGGCTGACGGAGCATACTGGTGGGATACCTCTGCAGGGCACTTCGTCACATCTACATTCTATATGAATAGCTTACCAAAGTGGGTGGAGGACTTCAATAAAGAGAACCATACTGCACCTAACTTCGACATTAAAAGCACCCCAGAAGGTGTAACGATGACCTTCAAGATGGCGGCTGCTGCAGTGAAAAATGAGCAGTTAGGTAAGGGGAAGGAGACCGATATGCTTGCAGTGAGTATATCGCCAACTGACATTATCGGACATAGATTCTCAACACGTGGAGAGGAGAATCATGCAGTATATATGCAGCTTGACAAGGATCTAGCAGAGTTCCTTAACATGCTTGACAAGGAGGTTGGTAAGGGCAACTATTTGCTTTTCTTATCTGCTGACCATGGTGCTGCTCATAACTACAACTATATGCGGGAACATCGCATACCAGCTGGTGCTTGGGACTACAAGGAGACTGTTAAAGGTCTAAATGATCACTTGCAACAGAAGTTCGGCATAGCTCCTGTGATGGGAGAAGATAACTATCAACTGTTCTTAAATGACTCTACAATCAATGCAGCTGGTCTAAAGAAACAGGACGTGATAGACGCTTCTATCGATTTTCTAAAGCAAGATCCGCAGTTCTTATACGTATTTGATGAAGAAAAGGTAACCAATGTCACCATGCCAGAATGGATAAAGGAACGCATGGAGAATGGCTACTTCCGTGGTCGTTCAGGTGAGATTGGAGTGGTGACAAGACCGCAGTTTTTCGGTGGCTCAGGCTCTCCTCAGTTCCGTGGAACACAACATGGTCAACCCTTCCCATACGATACACATATTCCTTTCCTACTCTATGGTTGGAACGTAAAGCATGGATCTTCAAATGTAGAAGCACATATCGTGGACATTGCACCGACGATTTGTGCCATGTTACATATACAAATGCCGAATGGTTGTGTGGGTACTGCTAGGTACTAACTGACCATCTTCTTTTAATGACAATATAAACAAATTAATTACATCCGCATGCTTGTCAGGCTCCTATATAATAAGGAGTAAGAATATAGCTGATGAGTATGTGGATAGCAAGTTATGCACATCGCAATTGCAGGAAACATCGGGAGTGGTAAGACAACACTAACGACAATGCTCGCCAAACGCTATGGTTGGAAGCCAAGATTCGAGTCCGTCGATTACAACCCGTACTTAGAAGATTACTACAAGAACATCAAACGGTGGTCATTCGCTATGGAGGTGTTCTTCTTGAAAGAGCGTTTTAGAGACTTATTAGAGATTAGTCGCAGTGAAGAGGCAGTCGTTCAAGACCGCTCGATATACGAGGGTGTATATGTATTCACGCAGAATAACTATGCAATGGGGAATCTTGACGACCGCGACTATGAGACTTATATGGAGCTATTCGAGGACATGACGGATGCAGTTAGGCTCCCCGACCTTATGATTTATCTGCGTTCTTCGGTCAGCCACTTGGTTTCGAATATCGAAAAGAGGGGTCGTGAGTATGAGCAGAAAATGCCTTTAGATTATTTGGAGAACCTTAATAAAAGGTATGAGGACTTCATTTCTAATAAGTATAAAGGGCGAGTTCTAACCATTGATGTCGATCATCTCGACTATCAACACAAGCCGAAAGACTTCGGACTGATTACTGATAAGATCGATAGAGAACTATTTGGTCTGTTCTGATAAAGCTCTCTTATTATATAAGGTGGTAATCTTCTTCTTTCTTAAAGAGTATTATCCGTTTACAAGAAAGACGATTTTAAGTGGACAATTAATCAATTAACTGAAACAATAAAAACGCTCTTTAAAGCATGAAACTCCATGTATGTGGAGCCTTGCCAAGGGTTTATACATTCATTATGCACATCGCAATTGCTGGAAACATAGGTGCTGGTAAGACCACACTAACCAAGATGCTCGCTAAACGTTACGGCTGGAAAGCCCATTTCGAGCCTGTTGATAACAATCCATACTTGGAAGATTACTATGCAGATATGGCTCGTTGGTCATTCAATCTACAAGTGTATTTCCTCAACAAGAGGTTTCGCGACGTCGTAGATATATCCCGATCGAATGACACAATCATACAAGATCGAACCATATTCGAGGATGCTTGCATCTTTGCTCCTAATCTTTTCGACATGGGACTGATGTCTGAACGAGACTTCAAGAACTATACTGACTTATTCGAGTTGATGTTATCTCTGGTCAAGTTACCCGATCTTCTTATATATATAAGGTGTTCTATTCCACGCTTGATTGACCATATTCAGCAACGCGGAAGGGACTATGAACAAACCATGCGAATTGATTACTTGCGTGGACTTAACCAACGTTACGAGGATTGGATAAGGACTTATAAGGGTCATCTGATGATTGTTGATGGTGACACAACGGACTTTCTTGGCAGCCAACAGGACTTCAAACGTGTCACAGATATGATTGATGACCGACTTTTTGGCTTGTTTCCTATGGAATAAACAGGCGTTTGCTTTTGGCATACTATTTGATGTTGTAATTATTACAAAGTATTAACTTGAGTCTTCGTAAGCCTTTACTCCAATGCAGAAGACTCCTTTCAAAATAATAAAGAGAATGGAAAAAGTAAAGACACTGATAATCGGTAGCGGTCCAGCTGGTTATACTGCTGCTATCTATGCAGGCCGTGCTAATCTACAACCAGTTCTATATTCTGGTATGCAACCAGGCGGTCAGTTGACTACAACAACTATCGTTGAGAACTTCCCGGGGTTCCATGATGGGATCGACGCAAACCAGTTGATGATGGAAATGCGCCAACAGGCAGAGACTTATGGGGCTGATGTTCGAGACGGATCTATCGTTAAAGCTGACCTTAGTAGTCGTCCTTTTCATATTGAGGATGAGCGTGGCAACGTGATAGAAGCTGACACTTTGATTATTGCAACAGGTGCTAGTGCGAAGTACTTAGGGCTACCTGATGAAGAAAAGTACCGTGGTCAAGGTGTAAGCGCATGTGCCACATGCGACGGTTTCTTCTATCGTAAGCGTGTAGTAGCCGTTGTTGGCGGTGGTGACACAGCTTGTGAGGAGGCTATGTATTTGTCTGGTCTGGCAAAGAAGGTCTATATGATCGTTCGCAAACCATACCTTCGTGCAGCGGAGATCATGCGTAAGCGTGTTACAGAAAAGGACAATATTGAGATCCTCTACAATACAAATACCCTTGGACTCTATGGTGAGAATGGTGTTGAAGGGGCACATCTTGTACGTTTCAAAGGCGAAGAGAACGAAGAGAAGTTTGATGTTGCTATTGATGGATTCTTCCTTGCTATCGGTCATACTCCTAATACAGAACTATTCAAGGGACAGCTTGACTTAGATGATCATGGCTTCATTCTCACTCAGCCGAAGTCTACTGCAACTAGCGTTGAAGGCGTCTATGCGGCTGGTGATGTGGCTGATCCTACCTACCGCCAGGGCGTTGTTGCCGCTGCTACAGGTGCAATGGCTGCTATTGAGGTGGATCGTTTCTTGCAGAAACAATAAAGTATTCATATATCAATAAGGGTGTAGCAGATAAGCTAACTGATTGTTGGCAATCTAATACACCCAGCTTTTTATCAAGTTTCCATATATTCACTTAATTTCATCCCAACCATGTGTAAATTTCTTTCTACTCTATCTACTCTGTTATTTCCATTGCTTGTCAACGCTGCAACTTGTGGTTTTCTTGTGACAGGCTCATCATCATGTACGAATAAAACAAAGACTCCTATGGTACAATCCGACTCTACTCTCCTTCCCCAAAAGAAGTATGCTAAACCCGACGATGCCACCTTGCGCCGCACACTAACCGCCGAGCAATATGCCGTCACACAGCATGCTGCCACCGAGCGACCCTTTACCAATGAGTATGACCACGAGTTCCGAGAGGGCATATACGTTGATGTTACAACGGGCGAACCGCTCTTCTCCTCCACAGATAAGTATGATTCAGGTTGTGGATGGCCTGCTTTTTCAAAGCCAATAAGCGATAAGCTCATCACAAAACATACCGACCACTCACACGGGATGACCCGTATTGAGGTGAAAAGTAAGACTGGCAATGCTCATTTAGGGCATATTTTTGATGATGGTCCAGCGTCAACAGGTGGCAAAAGATATTGCATTAACAGCGCTTCCCTGCGCTTTGTTCCAATCGAAGAGATGAAGGCGAAAGGCTATGGGGAGTACATCAAACTATTAAGACCGATGAAAGAAATATACTTAGCAGGTGGTTGTTTCTGGGGAACAGAACATTACCTCAAGCAGATTGAAGGCGTAGTTGCAACAGAGGTAGGCTATGCCAATGGTATAACAAAGAACCCCACGTATGAGGATGTATGCACTGATGCAACCCAATTTGCCGAAGCTGTGCATATAACTTACGACCCCAAGGTTATTAGTTTGCCGTTCCTATTAAACTTATACTTTAAGTCTATTGATCCAACAAGCATCAACAAGCAGGGCAACGACCGTGGTACTCAGTATCGAACAGGCGTTTATTATGTTGATCCAAAGGACAAGGAAGTTATTAAAAAGGTGTTTGATGAACAGCAGAAGCACGTAAATGGTAAACTAGCTGTTGAGTTAGAACCCCTCAAGAACTTCTATAAAGCGGAGGAATATCACCAAGATTATCTTGATAAACACCCCACTGGCTATTGCCATCTGCCGCAAGCTCTGTTTGAGTATGCCCGTAAAGCAAAGATGAAGAAGTGACAGTTTTTATCCTTAGTGGTCGTCATATCACATAGTGACATAGCTTAAAAATAGGGACAGACGTACTCGCCTGTCCCTATTTCTTTGCTCTTTTTTCCTCCTCTTACCGCTTTATTACTAACCTCTCCTCGCTTTTCAGTGCAAGAGGAAGCAGTTGGATAAGAGCCATTAGTGTCCTAACATCTTACTTACTCGTAGCCAATCCACTACGCTTAGGGCGTTTATAAGAACGATAATCATCAAGTTCTATCTCCACCTCAGGCTCTTGCAATTCACCTACTGATGGTAGTTGGAACTTCATATACTTAATGTTCAAGCCTCTTTCAATCCATTGATTCTCATAGTAAGTATGAATACCTAGAATCTCACGAGTCTTCTCATCCATCTCATTCTCAGCTGTTTTAGAGTCTTCGCTCAACTCGTTTCCATATAAATCTTCCGTTCGGAAGAGTACAGGAAGGCTATTCACGTTTACCATATAAGTAGTGTAAGTAAACAAGAAATTCGAGTCTGTCTTCAAGTGAACGATACCTCCATCTATCAAGAAGTGGCGATAACGATTCATAAAGAACGTCGATGTCAAACGCTTATGATAGTTCTTCATCTGTGGATCAGAGAAGGTTAACCATATTTCTTGCACCTCGTTCGTATCGAAAAAACGATCAATAATCTCGATACTTGTGCGTAGGAACGCCACATTCGATAGTCCCTCCTCTAGTGCCTGTTTAGCTCCTGTATAGATGCGAGCGCCTTTGATGTCAACACCAATGAAGTTGATGTTAGGATAAACACGTGCTAGTCCGACAGTATATTCGCCCTTTCCGCATCCTAACTCAAGCACTATGGGGTTGTCATTATGGAAGTATTGCTCCCTCCAATGCCCCTTCATCTCAAAAGGAACCTCACTCATCACACTGAAGGAATACTGAAAGACGTTCTTAAACGTCTCCATCTCTGCAAATTTCTGTAGTTTACCTTTACTCATGCTGCAAAGTTACAACAAAAATAAAGAATGTCATCTCTGTTCCAATAAATTCTTCTTTCCATAGCTATCATTCTACTTTCTCTTATCTTCAACAGTCCCATTTCTTTCCGCTCTAACCCTTAGAACTTGTGGTGCCTATCCTTCTCAAGAGTGCAAGTTAGGCTCTCTCACTTTTGATAAAATCCACTTAGTGTAATCAAGGAAACGCCTTTCTTCAATGGAGAAGGGCGTTTCTTTGCCATGAAGAGAGCCTCCCATCAACTGCAAAAGGGCGTCTCTTTGATTGAAGTAATTTTCTTTATCAATATAAGTGGGGCACATTCCTAATATTTTTTGTACCTTTGCTGTTCAAAAGATAATATGCGTATGGCAATCAAAGCAGCATTCTTCGATATTGACGGGACGTTGGTTTCATTTACAACTCACCAAATCCCTCCATCCACTATAAGGGCTATTGAACAGGCAAAGGAGCGTGGCGTAAAGATATTCATATCAACAGGTCGCCCCGTTGCTATCATTAATAACATAGATGCAATACGTCATCTCGTCGATGGATACATCACTTTTAATGGTGCAAGAACCTTCATTGGCGATGAAGATATTACTTTGATGCCCATTCCAGAGGCTGAAGTTCGACTCATGATTGCCGATGCCAAGGAGCGTGACTATGCTGTTGTGGTGTGCGGGAGAGAAGAGATTGGAGTCTATAACCACTCTAAGATTTACGAAGATGTGTTTGTTAAAGGACTGAAAGTGACGAATATTGACGTACATAAGTCGATAGAGCCAATGCTTGACAAACCTGTTTTGCAGTTGACCCCATTCTTTAGTACAGAAGATGAAGAGCTGATTATGCCTGCAATGAAACATTGTATATCAGCGCGATGGAACCCTCTTTTCACAGATATCACCCTTCAGGGTGCCGATAAGGGGAGTGCCTTGTTGAAGATGGCAGCATATATTGGAATCGAACCGAGTGAGTGTATCGCCTTTGGAGACGGCGGAAACGATATGAGCATACTACGTGCTGCAGGTATAGGAGTGGCTATGGGCAATGCAAATGAGGATGTTCAGGCGGTTGCCGACTATGTCACAACGAGCGTTGATGAGGATGGTATTCGTAACGCCTTCATACACTTTAATATAATAGAAGAGTAATGTCAAATAAGATAGAACGTACTTCGCAGGAGAAGAGAACAGCCTTTGTTGTTGTCTTCACCTTCGTTATGATGTTAGCAGAAGTGGTCGTTGGACTACTCTCCCACTCGATGGCTCTCTTTGCAGATGGCATTCACATGGGCTCACATGTACTCGTCATCGGGTTGAACTGGGCTGCATACGTATTGGTGAGACGCCTTGAGAGCAAGGGAACAACACAATACGACTCGGATAAAATACTGAGTTTATCAGCTTTTACAAGTGGTATCTTCCTTATCTTAATGGCTATTTTTATCATTGTCGAAGCTGTCGAACGATTCTCTTCCCACGTAGGAATACTCAATTACGGGTTTGCTCTTGGCACTGCAATAGTGGGCTTGATCGCTAATACCATCAGTGCTTCTGTGCTTCACGGGCACCATGGAACGACCGATTACAATAGTCATGCTGCCTATCTGCATGTGCTTTCTGATGCCTTAACAGAGATTGGTGCAATCATTGGCTTACTATGTGCAATGTTCTGGAACATCTCTTGGATTGATTCATTGGTAGCCGTTGTGAGTGCTATTGTAGTACTCCGTTGGGCAAAGCGATTGCTTTGGGACACGGGAAGAGCACTCACAAAGCGATAGGTAAAAGTGCTGAATAACTAAAGAGCTAAGCCTTACAAAGACTTAACGAGCATAATAAACAAGACGCCCCTCACTGGTTACTCCCTCTATAATAAGGTGGTAACCTGAATTTAAAAGAGCAGGAAGAGCAATCTTAAAAGAGGTTCCACGCATCACTGGTTGCCAATAAGCTGTAAGCTGATTAGGCGTGAATGGCTGTGGTATTTGATAACCAAGAGTGGTGAAAGACTTGGTATTTGTGAGTGGAACCGACGTCACATTATAGTTCCCTTTCTTAGTAGTTATAGAGATAACTCCCATCCCTCCGGCTGTTCCCCATAGCACAGTTGAACCCGTCTTGAATACATCTACACGTTCAACATCAGCCATCTGAATATTGTCCAAATCATAGTCTTCATTCGCAAAGATACCATCGATGGCAATAGCCGCAGGATGTCTGCCCTCGATAGTCATTGCTCCACGAACGTAACACTTGCCAAATTCAACCGTTACACCAGGTATTCTCCGCAACAACTCATGCAGACATGTGGCTCCAACATCCTCTATGTCACGTAGACCAAACGAATAGTCTGCAGTACGCGCATAGGCATCTGAACGCGAAGCATAGCTTGGTCGGTGACTAAAGACGTGCACTTCATCCATTTTAATACTCCCATCTGTTACGTTCAAAGGCTCTTCCTCGACAAGAGAATCACTATTATGAAGCCATTTGAATGGCGGTAATGAAGCGGTAAAAGACGGATAACTGTCCTCGTCCAAATAGAGTTTTACCCATGCTTTATCCGCTTTTGTGAAAGCATTTAGGACGTATTGCGTACCATCAGGATAGTCCATTCCATCGAATACGAATTGCCCTTTTTCGTCGGTTTTAACGGCTGCGCAAAATCCACGATTAGGTGAGATGAGATTGACCATACCCCCTTTTATCGGTCTGTGACCTATGAGTGTCTCTACTTTCCCACGTATTTCTGCATTTGTTTCCACCTTTATTAAAGGTTGTTGGTATTGTTCCTTCAAGACATCCGATAGGTTATATCGTTGCCAGGAGTGATATTTTACGAAGTTATCTAGCCTTGGGTCTTGCAATAAAGAGGCTGGTTGCTCTAAGGCGTAACGCATATCTTCATCAATGAGGAGGTGAGAAAGGATGTTAGAATATCCATCTCTATTCTCCTCAGGCAGGCCTTTCACAAAGCGAATAGCAACATCCATCGTCTCATCGGGGTGGAGTTCTGGAGCAGTGATAGTGCATGGTAGGGTTCCATTTGAAGTCTGTGAAGTAGTATCAAGACTTACACTAAGGTTGCAAAACTCCCTCTTCTGATTAATAAAACATTGTTGCTCATCTATTTTGTTAAGGTCTGAATCTAATAGTAAAAACGAATGAATCCCATCTTGAATAAAGTCCTTTATTGGAAAGACAAGTACTTTCTGCGGACTTACTTTTGCAAAGTAAAAAGGAACAGAACGGCAATGTCCCAGCAACCAAAGTCCTCCTTTAGTTGCAAGAAGACTATCTTTGATAGTTACTTTAATATTATCTTTTTGTTTATTGATTGTTAGATAGTTATTAGATATTTCTTTTATACTATCTTGAAGGTTATTATTAAATGCAGAAAGAAGTTCTCCCACTCCTCCAACGAAGATACTCTTCGTACTCTCATAGCCCTTTACGTTCGTCATATTACGTGTGTAAGCCCGTAAGAGATAACGCCCTTTAGCGGCGTTATCGGGTATGTCTATATAACCAGTAAATGTTTGTTGATCTTGTAGAAGGCGGATACGTTTGATGACAACACGCTCTGGGTTGAGCAGTTCCACGTACACATATTGGCTCATGTCAGTAGGTTGATGCGAGATAGCATTCACTACGAAGACGCGTAAAGAGACCCGTTGCCCTGCTTGATAACAGCTAGCATCGGTGCAAACATAGGTTTTCTCTTGTGGAAACACATTCGCTTGATGAATGATATGGTCGTAGAAAGGATTGCCAGTCTGCGCTGACAAGGTAAGAGAAACTAGCAATATAAGGTATGAGAATATTATTCTTTTCATCATTCAAGTACTTTGTTTGTAGTTGACAGGACAAATATAAGAAATAAAAATGGATTCCTTTTGCTCTTCAAGAGATTTATGTCTTTGTTACAAGTAAATTTTAGTACTTTTGCAGATAGATATGTGTAGAAGGCAAAAAGAGAGCCTTCTCAGGTTGATAAGAAAGTAAAAAGAAACAATGATATACCCAAAGAACTTTGAACAAAAGATTGGTTTCAGTGAGGTGAGAGCCTTGCTTCGTGCGCGTTGTCTGTCTCCTTTAGGCAAAGAACGTGTAGATGCAATGATGTTCTCAACGGATGTTAAAGAGGTCATCAGGTGGTTAGAAGAGATAAGAGAGTTCCGCCGTATACAGGAAGGACAGGATGATTTCCCATTAGATAACTTCTTTGATGTACGTGAGAGTGTGGCTCGTATTCGTTTGGAGGGTACCCACATGGAGGTAGAGGAGCTTTTCGACCTAAAGAGATCACTAGAAACAATCATTGCTATTGTTGCTTTCTTGAGTCGTGGTGAAGCGACAGAACAAGGAGAGATAAAGCACTTTTATCCTGCTTTATACGACTTGGCGGATGGTATTGCGACCTTCCCACTATTGGTACAACGCATTTCACAGATTATTGATAAGTTCGGTAAGATGCGTGACAATGCGTCACCTGAATTGCTCCAGATACGTCGGGAGTTGGCAAGAACAGAGGGAAGTATATCTCGAACACTATACAGTATCTTGCGTTCGGCACAAGGAGAAGGACTCGTAGAAAAGGACGTTACACCTACAATTCGTGATGGTCGTCTGGTCATACCAGTTGCTCCTGGATTGAAACGGAGGATATCTGGTATTGTTCATGACGAGAGTGCAACAGGAAGAACGGTGTATATTGAACCGACAGAGGTGGTTGAAGCCAATAACAGAGTGCGTGAGTTGGAGAGCGAGGAACGACGTGAAATGATTCGTATTCTTACTGACTTCGCAAAGAAGGTGCGCCCTAATGTGCGTGAGATTATCGATTCCTATAGTCTCATGGCAGCGATTGACTTCATCAGAGCGAAAGCCGAGTTAGCACGTTACTTTAAAGCTTTTGAGCCAGAGGTAAAGGCTGAACCACATATAGACTGGATTCGTGCGATACATCCACTACTACAACTCTCATTGGAAAGAAAGTGTAAAGAGCGAATAAACACCTCATTATCAACAGAAGAAAAGGTATCCTCTAAAGATACAGATGATAGCCTGTCTGTACAAGAAATAGAACTTGTTTCCGAGGATGACAATACATCAACAGGTGTATCGAAGAGCGTTGTTCCACTTGATATTCAGCTGACAAAAGACAAGTATCTATTGATTATCTCGGGTCCAAACGCAGGTGGTAAGTCTGTGTGTTTGAAGACAGTTGGCTTGTTACAATATATGCTTCAATGTGGTCTATCTATACCTGTTGGAGATCGTTCCACTACTGGTCTCTTCTCCGATATAATGATAGATATAGGCGATGAACAGAGCATAGAGAATGATTTAAGTACGTATTCTTCGCACCTGATGAACATGAAGGTGATGATGAGACAAGCGTCTGATAGAACCTTAATACTCATTGATGAGTTCGGCACGGGGACGGAACCTCAGATTGGAGGAGCTATTGCGGAAGCAGTGTTAAAGCAGCTTTGGGAGAAGCACGCATGGGCAGTTATCACCACACACTATCAAAACTTAAAGCACTTCGCAGAGGCTCATCCAGGTACAGTGAATGGTGCCATGCTGTACGATAGGCATGAGATGCGCCCTTTATTCCAACTTGCTATCGGTAGACCTGGTAGTTCGTTTGCAATAGAGATAGCGCGTAAAACAGGTATTCCAGAGGCTGTTATCAAGGATGCCTCATCGATAGTTGGCAGTGATTACATCCAAAGTGATAAGTACTTACAAGACATAGTTAGGGACAAAAGATATTGGGAAGGTAAGAGGCAGACTATACATAGTCAGGAGAAAGAACTGTCGAAGAGTATTGCGCGATATGAGCGTGAGATTGATGCTTTGGAACAGAGTCGGAAGGATATTCTTAATCGTGCGAAACGACAGGCGGAAGAGCTTATCAAAGAGAGTAACAAGCGTATTGAGAATGCAATCAAAGAGATAAGAGAGAAGCAAGCAGAGAAGGAGGAAACAAAGAGAATACGACAGGAACTAGCGCAATATGAGGCTGGTTTGATGGATGAAGATAAGTTGAAACCATCTGACAAGTCGAATAAGAATAAACTGAAAAACGGCGGTTTGCTTTCTGATGAGGACTTCCAAAAGAAGGTAGATAAGATTAAGAATCGTAAAGAGAAGCATGAGCAACACCTCAAGACAAAGGCTGAAAAGCAGCAAGCAGCTGCTGAAGCCCTAAAGAATGCAGTACGGAAACAACAAAGCGGAGGCGTTATCATGACAGGTGATAGCGTACGTATTAAAGGTTTGACATCGGTAGGGAAAGTTGAATCAATCGATGGGAAACAGGCTACAGTCATCTTTGGTGGTATGCGAACAAAGATGTCTATCAGTCGATTGGAGCGTGCTGATGGCTCTACCCTACAACAGGAACAGAAGCAATTTCAGGCTTTTAACTATAGTAGGGAGACTCGTGAAACCATCGATAAGCATCGTAATCAATTCCATCAGGAGCTTGATGTGCGTGGTATGAGGGCTGATGAAGCATTGAATCAAGTGCAACATTTCATCGATGATGCTATCCTCGTCGGAGCAAGTCAAGTGCGTATCTTACATGGAAAAGGTAATGGTATCTTGCGTCAACTCATACGTCAATACCTCGGAACAGTGCCTAATGTGACGAATTATCGTGATGAACACGTACAATTTGGAGGTGCTGGTATCACTGTGGTAGAGCTTTAACGCATGGTAGTCCACCTTATATAATAATACAACTCATCGGTATTCACAATGTCACCGAGTACCAAGCAATAATAAAAACAGATGTACGTTTATATGATAATATGGGTTATCTAAGGCTTTTACATATCTTTGGTACACAACAGAAAAGCGTTGTCATGGCTATTAGTATGCTATTGATACTTAGCTCATGTGGCGCAGATCGCAATATAAAGAAGGGTGATAAGTACCTTTCCATGGGTGAGTATTATAATGCAGCAACGCAGTTCAAGACTGCTTACCAGCGTACCCCACCTAAGGAGAGACGGCAACGTGGACTCATCGCAACGAAGTTAGCAGAATGTTATGACCGCATTTCGTCATATCAAAGTGCGATAGCTGCCTACAGAAATGTCATCCGTTATAAATTAGATAATGGTGAGACACATAAGAAACTGGCTGACAATCTAATGAAGAATGGTAGTTACAAGGATGCTATAAAGGAGTATCAAATAGCTTTGGATTCGTTACCTGGCAACCAATTTATCATTCAGAGCCTTGAAGCAGCTACTTTGGCAACACAAGCGAAGGAGTTGGGTTCGAAGTACATAGTCAAGCGGATGGATGTATTTAACTCTCGTCGGCAGGATTACTCACCAATGCTTTATGGTGATAAATTCGATCAGCTCTATTTCACCTCGACCCGTAATGATGCGCAAGGAGACGATATTAGTGGTATTACTGGTGCTAAGGCGGGTGACATCTTCGTAAGTGAAAAGGACGACAAAGGCAAGTGGAGTGTGCCTCGAGATATAGCTTCTGGACTCAACACAGACGCTGATGAGGGTACACCAGCATTCTCCGCAGATGGTAGAGAGATGTATATTACGCAATGCTTAATAGATCCCACTTATCCTCGATATGCCCAGATTGCTGTGAGCAACCGCACGGATGCAGCGTGGAGTAAGGCTACTAAGTTAGAAATCAGTCGTGATTCGCTATCGAGTTTCGCACATCCTGCCCTCTCACCAGATGGTAATTGGCTTTATTTCACTAGTGATATGCCAGGCGGAAAAGGTGGTCTTGACATCTGGAGAGTGCGCCTTAGCGGTGGAACTACTGGTGGTGTTGAGAACCTCGGAGAGCCTATCAACACACCAGGAGACGAGGAGTTCCCAACCTTCCGACCCAATGGTGACCTCTACTTCTCTAGTAATGGACATGGAGGAATGGGCGGTTTAGATATCTATATAGCAAAGGTTGGTAACGACCACCACTATCATCTAGAGCATCCGGGATACCCTCTTAATTCACAGGGAGACGACTTTGGAATGACATTTGAGGGTCGATACAACCGCGGATACTTCTCTTCTAATCGTAACGATGGGCGTGGTTGGGATCATATCTATAGCTTTGAACTACCCGAAGTGATACAGACTATCAAGGGATGGGTGTATGAGATGGATGGTTACGAACTGCCCGCTGCACAGGTATTCATGGTTGGTGACGATGGAACTAACAAGAAGTTGGCTGTCAAGGGAGATGGTTCTTTTGAACAGGAGATACGTCCAGGCGTCAATTACGTGCTACTTGCGACCTGCAAAGGATACTTAAATCATAAGGAAGAGATACATGTTTCACCTGTTGGGGAGTCCAAGGAGTATACGCTCCAGTTCCCTCTTGCTGGCATTAACGTACCTGTCTTGATTGATAACATCTTCTATGACTTTGACAAAGCGACGCTTCGTCCAGAGTCCGAAAAGGCTTTGGATGATCTAGTTAAGCTCCTTAACGAGAATCCCAACGTAACTATTGAACTCTCAGCACACACTGATTACATTGGATCTGCCGATTACAACAAACGCTTGTCACAGCGTCGTGCGGATGCAGTAGTGGCTTATCTCACCGCACATGGGATTGCACAAGACCGCTTGACACCTGTTGGTTATGGTAAGGAACGTCCTAAGAAGATTCGAAAGAAGCTCACAGAGAAGTACAACTGGCTAAAGGAAAACGATGTTCTAACTGAGGATTTCATTAAGAAACTACCAAAGGATAAACAAGAGATATGCAATCAGCTCAATCGTAGAACAGAGTTCATTGTTCTTCGAACGACCTATGGTATGTTTGATGACAAGGGTAATTTGAAACAGAAACCCAAGCCGAAAACAACGCAGAAGAGCGTTGATGAGGATGAAATTATCGTTGAGTAGACTATGTGCTATCCGATAGTCTCGAAGTGAAATGATATGATAAAAGATAAGAACCAGCAGCAAACAACAGAACAGGCAGACGTTCGCTCTAATATAAATAAGGTGAACGAGGCACCCACATTGCCTCCTTCTTTTGTTGATTATACCTATAAACTCTTTGGAAAGGAATTGTTTGAAGTATTCCTCAAAGGGCTTACACAACCTGCACCAGTTAGTATTCGATTGAATAACTATAAGTTATCTGCGATGGAGAAAGTGAACCCTAATCTTCATCCAGAGCCCATTCCATGGTGCAGAGAGGGCTTTTGGCTGGCAGAGAGACCGAACTTTACCTTTGATCCCATGCTCCATGCAGGTGTTTACTATGTGCAGGAAGCTTCATCAATGTTCCTCTCTCACGTACTTCGTCATTATGTGAAACACCCCGTAATGGCACTCGATCTCTGTGCTGCACCTGGTGGAAAGACCACTTGCGCACGCTCCTCTCTACCACAAGGGGCGTTCCTCTTTAGCAATGAACCTATCTCCAAGCGTGCTCAAATACTTGCAGAAAACGTGCAGAAGTACGGTCATTCGGGTGTAGTAGTTACCAATAACTACCCAAGGGAATACCAGAAAACGAAGCTGGCATTCGATGTTATCATTGCAGATGTACCTTGTTCGGGGGAAGGGATGTTCCGTAAAGACCCTCAAACGATTGCAGAATGGAGCCCAGCAAACGTTGAGAACTGTTGGAAACTACAGCGTAGTATTATCTCAGATATATGGGATAACCTCAAACCAGGTGGTCTTCTCATTTACTCTACATGTACTTTCAATGCCCATGAAGACGAAGAGAATGTAGCATGGATACTTGAGGAATATGGTGCGGAGTTGCTTCCTGTCCCAACAGAAGAGGCTTGGAACATAACAGGGTCACTGATTGGTAATCCTTTAAAAACGGCTTCTGACTTCCCTGTTTATCGTTTTATACCTGGTAAGACACGTGGTGAAGGACTCTTCATGGCGGTCATTCGCAAACGAGGAGAGGATGAAAACCTACAAAAAGAGATAGCTCTTGACCCCTCAAAAGCCGTTGCTGAAGCAAGAAAACGGCTTCGCATCCTTAGTTACGGAGTAAAAGAAGGAATACAGAAGGGCAAGACCATCATCCCAGATCATACATTGGCTCTTTCGATAACAGGTGATACTTCCATTTATCCTAATATAAAAGTTGACTACCCCACTGCCATTAGCTATCTTCGACATGAAGCCATCACACTCGGCAGCGAAGTCCCTCGTGGCATTATCCTCCTTACTTATAAGCACCATAAAATAGGCTTTGCAAAGAACTTAGGGAATCGTGCTAACAACCTTTACCCACAAGAGTGGAGGATTAAAAGTGGGTATATTCCAAACGAGGTAGTGGTTATTACAGAAACAGATAAACAATAACACATCCATAATTATGCAACAGTATTTAGACTTACTAAGCCGCATTCTCAATGAAGGAGTGCATAAAGGCGACCGCACGGGGACGGGTACTCTATCCGTATTTGGTAATCAGATGCGCTTCAATCTACGTGATGGTTTCCCATTACTAACCACTAAGAAGCTCCATTTGAAGAGTATTATTTATGAGTTACTATGGTTCCTTCGCGGTGATACCAATATACATTATCTACAAGAGCATGGCGTTCGTATATGGAATGAATGGGCTGATGAAAATGGCGAGCTAGGTCCCGTTTATGGTCATCAATGGCGTTCTTGGCCTGATTACAAAGGCGGAACTATCGACCAGATAACTAATGTTCTCGAACAGATAAAGCATAATCCTAACTCTCGCCGTATGCTTGTTACGGCATGGAACCCAGCCGAGGTTGATGAGATGGCGTTACCCCCTTGCCATTGTCTCTTTCAGTTTTATGTGGCAGACGGACGCCTTTCTTTACAGCTTTATCAGCGATCGGCAGATACCTTCCTCGGCGTTCCGTTTAATATTGCCTCTTATGCTCTTCTCTTGCAGATGATGGCTCAAGTAACAGGATTAGAGGCTGGGGAATTTATCCACACAACGGGTGATACGCATCTATACAGCAATCATCTCGAGCAGGCAAAACTACAACTCACACGTACACCTCGCCCTCTTCCGAAGATGAAGATCAACCCTGATGTGAAGGATTTGTTTGCCTTTAAGTACGAAGACTTCGAACTCGTAGATTATAACCCATACCCACATATATCAGCAGAAGTGGCTGTCTAACGCTTATGGAACTAAATATTATAGCAGCAGTAGCGGCTAATCGCGCTATTGGATATCGAAATGATATGGTCTATTTCATACGTGAGGACCTCAAGAGATTCAAGCAGTTAACAACGGGACATGTCGTTATCATGGGGCGTAAAACATTCCATTCTCTACCCAAGGGAGCACTCCCCAACAGAAGAAACATTGTATTGAGTCGAACGGAGAAGGACTTTAAGGGTTGTGAGGTTTATACTTCTTTAGATGAAGCACTGCGCCATATTAGTACTGACGAACAGGCTTTTATCATTGGTGGTGCTAGCTTATATAAGGAGGCATTAGGCATTGCCAACCGTCTATACCTTACTGAGATTGCAGACAGCCCGGCACAAGCTGACGTCTTCTTCCCACCTTATAATGATGGTACTTGGCGTATTGAATCCCGTGAGGAACACCCAGCTGCGGATGGTAACCCACCCTATTCATTTGTAAACTACATTCGAAAGTGAGTTAAGAAAGCTCTTCCTTGATACGAAGAAGGTGCGAAGGTTTGGACTAATAGTAGTCCTAACCAACGCACCAACAAATCTATTATTATGGAAATGGGTATCTTTTAATGTCTTAGATACTTATCGTATTGAGCCTTAGTAAGAATCTTCTTTAACTCAGCGTTGTATGCTGTACGCTTCTCACAAGGCTGATTTCTCTTGCATTCCTTAGCCTCAGACTGACATTCTTTATTGTCTTTCTTACATGTTGATGAGCTGTTCTTGCAATCAGACTTAGCCTCCTTATTACACTCATTTGTACATTCCTTCTTGCAACCAGATGTACAATTTCCTTTTCCAGCAGCACTGCAACAAGCCTTATTCTCGGTTTTCTCACATCTTTGTTCAGCCTTGTTACATTCTTTCTTACAGCTTCCCTTTGTCTCACAAGCCTGCTTTTCAGCCTTATGACAATCTTCGCTTTGCACAAAGAGATCAGCATATTTCTCATTAAGTTGCAATAGTTTCTTTGCCTGTTTGGCGTTAAGTCCCAACTTGCTAACCATCTTGTCTGTCACATGCTGTGGTGTTGCAGTGCGCTTATGACAGTCACCTTTTTGTTGAACCAATGCTATTTCGTTAGCATTGATAGCGTTTACATCCTTTGCAGATAAAGCCATTGATGACATCAAGCAAACTGCAATCAGTGATAATGTTATACGTTTCATATCATTCTTTTATTTGTTATTACTATATCGCTCAAGCCTCACCAACAACGTTATTAAGTTGTTTATGCGTTTGAACAAATGCAAAGATACAATACAAAAGGGATTTGTACAAATTACAGATAAGTATTATTAGTCGTGAAAGAGGCTTTTTAATAATTATTAATGAAAGCCCTTTTCTTATGTATGATATATATGTTGTATCTTTGCGCTCACAATCAAGTATGATTGTACTTATTATCTTTTAATACAGAGAAGGGTAATTTTATGAAAGAAGAAAATAGATTGAAAGCGCAAGAGCGGATGAATGATAGCAGTGTTTATAAGGCTATGGAACAAACACAAAGGGTTATGGATGACTATTATCTAGATGGTATTCTCGGTCTTCTTCCCTATGGTATTGGCGACATTCTTTCGGCTCTCTTCGCTTTACTCTATGTATGGTTTGCTTTCGTAAAGATACGTAGTATTCCCCTTGCATTAGCCATTATCAATAATAGTTTGCGTGATGTTCTCTTTGGAATGATACCTTTTTATATAGGAGATGTCATCGACTTCTTCCATAAGGCGAACCGAGAAAATATGCAACTTGTGCGTGGCTTCGTTGAAGGAGACAAGGAGGTGATACGCGATGTGAACCGCAAAGCTGTTCAAAGTGCCATTCTCATTGTCTTAATGATTGTTTTAATCATTGCGATGATAGTCCTTCTTGTAAGTTTGACCACGTGGCTTATTCATCTTATCGGCTCTTTGTTTTAGCCGATAAGACGAATGATTGTAGCGGAATCAATCACGATGTATCACGCTACCACTGCCTTGGTGCGTGGCAAGAACTAATACTTCTGCCACTTGCACATGTGCTGGAGCCGATGCTGCATAGTATGCCACATCAGCAATATTAGCCCCTGTTAGGGGTTGAATACCTCTATATACACCCTCCGCACGAGCGTCATCTCCATGGAAACGAACATTTGAGAAGTGTGTCTCTACAAGCCCTGGTTTCACATTCGTAACACGTATGTTGGTTGAAGCAAGGTCTATCCTTAAACCATCAGTGAAGGTTTTCACAGCTGCTTTCGTCGCACAATAAACATTCCCATTGGCGTAGGCAGCATCGCCAGCAACCGACCCTATATTAATAATGTGTCCACTATTACGTTGCACCATACGTGGTGTAACGAGGCGAGTCATTGTTAGGAGCCCTTTAATATTCGTATCTATCATTGTCTCCCAATCGTCCCAATGACCTTCATAAGCTGGTTCTAAGCCAAGAGCTAAGCCTGCATTATTAATAAGAACGTCTATATCTTGCCATTCAACCGTTAAACTCTCGATCGCTTTCGTGGCTGCTGCTCGGTTCCTAATATCAAATGCTAAGGCAAGAACCTTTGCTCCTTCAGCCTCAAGTTTCTTCCTTAGTTCTGCCAGAAGTTGCGCTCTTCTGCCTGTGATAATCACGTTATATCCACCTTGAGCAAACCGATGTGCACAAGCCTCACCGATACCACTTGTAGCTCCAGTTACTAGTACTGTTTTCTTCATATATTTGATTTTTAAGATGTTACTCTTCAGTTATTTGTTAGATACAATGACGCCAATTAAAATCAAGGCACTGCCTATGTAGGCAATAGCTGTCATAGGTTCACTCAGCCAAATAGCACTTGCCACGACTGTTGTAATTGGGTTTAGATATTGATAGTTAGACGCTGTCATCACTCCAAGTCGTTCAATGACAACCGTCCACAAAGCGAAGCATAAGAAGGAAGCAACTAGTCCTAAGAGCAAGAGATTGAATGCTACTTTAGGTGTAAGGAGCGTTGCAAGGCTCACTGTCCATGGATCAATCAAGAACATCGGGAGCACTGTCAGCAATCCATAAAAGAATAGCTTACGTGTGATAAACACGGCTGAATATCTCTCAGACACGCTCTTCATTAATAATGTATAGACCGCCCAGCAAACTGCAGTGAGTAATGCCAATAAGTCGCCCCAAGGGTTCAAATGCAGGATAAAGCTGCCATTGAAGATGACTAGTCCTACACCCACAAGGGCTATCAAAGAGCCAACTATCAATGTCCATGTTGCCTTTATACTCTTCACAAAGACGATTCCGAGAATAACTGTCACTAGTGGAGATGTAGACGTGATAAAGCTCACGTTATTCACATAAGTTAGTGCAACGGCTGAGTTCTCAGCGACAAAGAAGAGGGAACCACCCGTTATCCCGAGTAATAGCATGGTACCTTCATCACGCCAACTATTGGCAAATAGCTTTCGAGGAGAGATAAACCAAATAGCGACATAAGCGATAAGGAATCGCAGAAAGAATATCTCCGAAGGGGTGAGACCACTATTATACAATATCTTTGTATTTACAAAGGTTGTCCCCCAAACAGCGACTACTCCCACTGCTAATAGGTGCCATAATAACTTTTGATTCATGATGATGTCTATTCTACGTAGTGAAGTATTTGCGCAAAGGATTAGCTATCTTGCGCCCTTTGGTGATAAGTATTAGCACCGAAGCTATGATTAACACTGACCCTATTAAGGCTGTCATTGTGAGTGGTTCACCCATTAATGTGATACCAATGGTCATGGCTGTCAGAGGTTCGAAGGCTCCAAGTATGGCAACACTAGCCGAATCAATCAGGGTTAACGAACGCACAAGTGTAACATTACTAATGGTTGTAGGAACAAGTCCCAATAGTACCAATGATATCAGCGAACGACCATCTCCTATCTTCTGCACGTCTCCCGTTGTGAAAGAAGAGTACAATATCAGGAAGAGCATAGCAATGAAAAAGATATAAAAATTCACCTTCAAAGCTGGTAACTTGCTTACTCGCATATGTGGGAAGATAACCATATAAATGGCATATAACAATCCTGACAACATTGCCAAGACCACTCCTAGCATAGACTTAATGCCTCCTGTTTGTCCAATACCACCCAAGAAGAACACGCCAATGATAGCACATACGATTGCAATGACGATTCTTAACGTTACTTTCTCATGGTAGAAGAGGATGAGAAGGACCTCTGTCCATACGGGATAAGAGAACAGTAAGGTTGTAGCAACGCCTCCCGGCATATACTCATAACTGCTAAACAATGCCACAGCAGATACCGAATACATAAGGGATAAGAAGGCTATCCGCAGTCCATCTCCCCACTTCAAATGTAGGTTCTGACGCCTCCATAGAAGGAAACCCATCATAAACAAGCAACCGAAAGCAAAGCGATAAATGAGTACAGAAGGCAACTCCATTCCTGCTTCCATCACTGGAATAGAGAATAGAGGGATAGTTCCGAAGGTTATTGCAGACAAACTCGCATAACCATAACCTTTGACAGTTGATGATGTATTCACTACTTGTTATTTATGGATTGGATAATCATTTACATTTGCAAATATACTCAATTAATTGCAAAGATGCCAACGAAAGAATAAGAAAAGATATACAGAAGTGGGAATGAGTGTCGCTCCTTCTTTCCTTAAAAATGCAGAAGTGCTTAACAGCTATTGCCATGGACTTAAAGAAGAGAGGCTCTCTTCATAGCAAGGAAAGGCTCTTCTTCATGCAACGGAACGCCCTCTTCAAATAGAGAAAGGCGTCTCTTCCCCTGCACGCTTTTGTTCCTTTAGAAACTTGGGGGCTCTAAATGAATTCATTCAATCCGTGTCTTCCATATTAAGAACGTATTTCCTAACGGGCTTCTGTTAAGTACATCCTTTCTAAAGTAACGTAGTTAGAATTACAGAAAAGTTTTTCTTTTATCTAAACCATTATATTATTTGATTACAAGATACTTATAATTAAAGGGTTAATTATTAACTTTATCCATTATAAAAGAGTAATTAAACGCAAGGAAACAAGATTTTTCTCGATTTTTTTTCGTTACTTTGTAGCCCAAATAAGTTGGTTAGGTGCAATGCTGATAGATTCTTATACAATCTTTCGTAAAGCCCTGTAATTGAAAAGAAAAGTAACAATTATGTGTAAGGTAACAAACAACAAGAAGAGAATATTATTCATTTGTCTAGGCAATATATGCCGTTCTCCGGCGGCTCATGCCGTTATGCAACACCTAGTTGACGAACGGGGATGTAGCAACCTGTATGAGATTGACTCGGCAGGAATAGGTAATTGGCATGTTGGACAGCTCCCCGACAAGCGAATGAGAGAGCATGGAAGGAGACGCGGATACGATTTGAATCATCATGCAAGGCAGTTTGATGCACGTAAGGACTTCGCTTATTTCGATCTTATTGTGGTCATGGACGAAGATAACTATCGATATATTACGTCGCAAGCAGCCGATGCGACTGCTCGAGGAAAGGTCGTTCGTATGGCTGATTATTTCACTCGTCATAAGGATGCAACCTGTGTTCCTGACCCTTACTATGGTGGTCCGGAGGACTTCGAGTTGGCATTAGACTTAATAGAAGATGGTTGTGAGGGATTGATTTAATCATCTCCAGCACCCTTCAAAGGCAAAGATATAAGCTCATGGGAGCCATAGTAGCAAGGCTATTAAGGTTGAATTGGTGTGCAACTTGGGGTCGCCTTGTCTGCAAGAAGCAAGAGGAGAAAGGGTAAGCAATGCTATCCTCTTTCCTCCCTAATTGGATAGAAGCATGGAGTGAAGCGTCTTATTTACGAATAATAATGCGTTTTTCGCTTACTATCTATCGTTAATTCGTTTTTTTTCTGTTACTTTGTAGACATAAACTAAATGGTAATAGCAAAAGATACTCCGTCCTTTTAAATCGCACGAAATGGAGAGTACGCTAGCAATACTAACGTGATGAATATGAAAAAGAGCATGAGATGGCTCATTGCTATTGTAGTAGCACCAGTCGTCCTATTCCTCCTCTTGGTAGTACTTCTTTATTGTCCTCCTGTACAGAACTGGGCAGTAAAGCAGGTTGCAACCTATGTGTCGAATCATACGGGGATGCAGGTTAGTATCGATCGGGTAAACCTCTCCTACCCTTTAGACCTCCAGTTGGATGGTTTAAAGATGATAAAAGCAAATGACTCCATACCTACTCAGAAGGATACTGTCGCAGATGTACATCGTTTAGTGGCTAGTATTGGCTTATTGCCATTGCTTGATAAGCGTGTAGAAGTAAACGAATTGACATTCACGGGACTAAAAGCTAATACCACAAACTTCATTGGTGACTTACGAATTAAGGGTAACTTGCAACGCTTACACATTGTGAGTCATGCTGTAAACCTCGTTGGTGACTCTGTAAGAGTGAATAAGGCGGAAGTTGAAGGAGGCTGGATTGATGTTGCATTGGGCGACACTGTACCTGAAGATCCGCACAAGCAGAAACCCTTGTGGCGCATAAATATAGATAAGCTAAACCTTGTTAAGACTGATTTTAGGCTCCACATGCCAGGCGACACGATGGTAGTTCGAGCGCAATTCAGCGATGCTAAGGCTCGAGGAGCAGAACTTCTATTGCATGACAACATATATAAAGTGGCTGACATAGACTGGCATGGCGGTGCACTTAACTATGACAAAACTTTCGTAAGACCTACTCCTGCAGGCTTCGATGCGGCTCATATCGCCATGACAGAGGTTAACTTGGGTATAGACTCGTTCCTTTATGCAGCTCCAAAGATATCTCTTCGTGTTCGTGCAGGCAACTTCAAAGAACGAAGTGGACTTGTTGTGCGTGACTTGCGATGTCCCTTTAGGATGGATGCAACGTCTATCCAATTGCCATCCCTTTATCTTCTCATGCCGAATAGTGAGCTAACAGGAAGTTTACGAATGGATATGAATGCCTTTGATGACGCTCATCCTGGTACACTTAACGCCCACATGGATGGCTATGTGAGCAAGACTGACCTGCAGCCATTGCTTACTTCCATTCCTCGAAATATCTATCAGGCGATGCCAGGAGGGCGATTGATCATACAGGGAACTCTTGCAGGCAACCTTCGCTCGGCTTCCTTCCGTCAGTTGAGACTTGCTATGCCGGGCTACTTCGACCTTACTGGAACGGGATGGGTTGCCGATATGATGGCAAAGAATAAGGCTTTACGCAGTGACTTACGCCTCAAAGGTGTGGCTCAAAACCTTGGTTTCGTTCAGAAGCTATTGCCAATAAGTATTAGAAAGACCATTGCCTTGCCTAAAGCGGTAGCTGTTGATGGTAATATTCATGTGCGGAAAAATCTTTATACAGGCACAATGTCACTAGCACAAGGTGGTGGTAAGATTCGTGTGGAAGGTGCTTTTAACCCCGCAAACAGCCAGTATCGCCTTGTAGCTAGTGCAACGAACTTCCCGATACAACGCTTTTTACCACACATGGGATTGTCACCTTTCACGGGAAGTGTGCGTATGCAAGGGCATGGAACGGACTTTATGAATCCACAATCGTCCACTAACTTGAGTCTTCGTATTCGTCGTTTCAGTTATGGGAAGTATGTACTTGATGGATTGAATGGAGATATTTCTAAACATGGTGAGCAACTTTCAGCCCATATAAAGAGTGTGAATAAGATGCTCGGGGGCGATTTCACTTATAAAGGAAAGGTTAGCCAAAAGTTAGTGGATGGTCATTTGCGAGGCTGGTTGAGCCGTGTTGACCTCCATGCGTTGGGTGGGATGCAGGAAAGATACGTCGTTTCTACCTGGACCGACATGGATGTTCGTTCTGATATGAAGGCTAATCATCACGTTCAAGGGGTCGTCCGTAAGTTCAAAGTATTGCAAGAAGGGCACAAGCGAAGTGCTCTCCTGGCTGCAGGTGACTTCAATGTGAAGGCTGACATACGTAATAATAATATGTTAGCACACCTTAATGGAAACCTTACAGAGGCTAACCTCAAAGCCTTAGGACTGATTGATAAACAATACATTGTGGCTGCAGGAGCCGATATAGAGCTTCGTTCAGATCTTAAGAAGTCCTTTGCTGTGAATGGTCACATAGGTGATTTGGCGGTAGATGACGTTAGAAAGAACGGACGAGTAGCCTTGGTACGTGGTAGCTTCAACCTTGATCTAACGAAGAAGGGCAATAAGATGGATGGTTCTATCAATGGGCTGTTCCCGCAAGTAGACTTCTATCAACTTGGAATCATAGATAAGCCGCTATCAAGCAAGTTTGCTGTTAATGCAGACTTCGGTATGGAAGGCAGTGATAATATGCGTCTTAATGGCAAGTTGGCAGACCTACAAGTGAATGACGGAAAGCGTAGTTATGCACCAGGTGATGTCAATTTGGATTTAACCAGTATGCGTGATTCTGTACATGTAGCCCTTGATGGTGGGGATTTCCACCTCAATACCGCCTTCAATGGGAGCGTTGATCAGATGGCAAAGACGGGTAATAAACTCGTAAAAACACTACGGGAGCAAATTCACAATAGGCGTATTGACCAGCCAGCTATCATCCGCTTGTTGCCAATAGGGCATTTCACTTTACGCAGTGGGCGTGGTAATCTGTTTAGCAACATACTTGAGAAAGATGGATACGCATTCAGTTTGGCAGATATCAATATATCTTCTTCACCGCATGAAGGCGTCAATGGTAAGGTTAGGATTGATTCCTTAGTATATAATGACATACACCTTGATAGTGTGAGGGTGAATCTTACGAGTGTAGATGGACAGTTGAATTATGATGCCGCAGTACTGAATAAAGCGGATAATACCTACCCTTACCATGGACATTTGCGTGGTGTGCTATACGAACACGGCTTACAAACACATGCAACAATACTTGATAACAAAGGACAAACAGGCTTCGACCTTGCTTTGCAGGCTGCAATGGTAGGTCGAGGAATACGCCTTTCTATCACTTCTCCACAAGCCATCTTAGGTTATAAGGCGTTTACTGCAAATGATTCGAACTATATTTACATAGCACGTGATCGCCGCTTATCAGCGAACTTGCGTCTTATGTCTTCAGACGGAGCGGGTATGACGATAACAACAGAGGATGAGGACACGACGTCACTACAGAATGTTACGATCTCAATGAACCAATTTGAACTGGGCAGTCTGTTTAAGGTTCTTCCCTTCTCACCCAATATGTCTGGTGTTCTTAATGGTGATTATCATATCATACAAACGCGCTCTGACCTATCAATCTCTAGTGATATGACCATCAACAAACTGGTCTATGAGAACTGTCCAATGGGTAACGTCGGTACTCAATTCGTGTATATGCCAAAGGGAGATGGCTCTCATTACGTTGATGCTATTATAACGAAAGATGGTGAAGGGGTGGGTTCCTTGTCGGGTACTTATCGTGCAGAAGGGCGTGGAGAGTTGGATGCTACACTAGATATGAACCATTTCCCACTCAGTTATATCAATGGTTTTGTACCCGATCAGATCGTTGGTCTCGAGGGCGTTGGGGAGGGTTCTCTAACATTGAAAGGGCCTTTGAAGAACCTAGATATCAATGGAGAGGTGTACTTAGACTCGACTTACTTGGTAAGTGCACCATATGGAATAAGGATGCGATTTGCCGATGATCCAGTCACAATACGTAATAGTCATATAGAGTTCGAGAACTTTGAGATGTTCGCAAGTAATGGTTCGCCACTTGACATTTCGGGCTCTCTTGACTTCTCATCATTGGATAATATGCGTCTTGATGCACGTATGCAAGCAAAGAACTTCCAGGTTATCAATGCTCGAAAGAACCCACGTTCTGAGGTCTACGGAAACGCATTTGTAGACTTTGCTGGTCAAGTAAGTGGACCATTAAACAACCTTTATTTGGTTGGAAAACTTGATGTTCTCGGTACGACTGATATGACTTATATTGTACGAGATGGTACTTTGGCAACAGATACGGAACTGAAAGATCTTGTTAAATTTACGAACTTCAAGGATTCAACAGTTGATGTTGTCAAGCGTCCAGACATAACTGGTTTCTCTATGTCAATGCTTGTTAATGTTGATGAACAAGCGCATCTCATGTGCTCTCTCAATGCTGATAACTCCAACTACCTAGCCTTTACGGGTGGAGGTGATCTACGATTAGAATACAATCCAACCAATGGTGTGCGATTGAGAGGACGCTATACTCTGAATGACGGAAAGATGAAGTATTCTCTTCCTGTTATACCACTTCGCACGTTCAACATACAAGATGGGAGTTATGTAGAGTTCACTGGAGACCCAATGAAGCCAACTCTTAGTATCGTTGCAACCGAAGATGTGCGCACAACAGTATCGAATGGTAATGAGGGAAGAATAGTCGACTTTAAGTGTGGAGTGAGCCTTACTAAGCAATTCCCTAAGCCTGGAGTAGAGTTTATTATTAGTGCTCCAGAGGATCAAGAAATGCAGAATACGCTGAATACAAAGAGCGTTGAAGAGCGCTCAAAGCTTGCAGTAACAATGCTTGCATCGGGTATGTATCTTGATGGAAGTAACTCCACAAGTGCTAATACAGCGATGGGTGGTGCCTTAGCTGGCTTCTTGCAGACTCAAGTTAACGCCATTACGGGCAAAGCACTCAACTCTATGGGACTCGACCTATCGGCTAATATGGAGAGTGCAGCAGATGTTAATGGAACGTTGCACACTGACTATACGTTCAAGTTCAGCAAGAGGTTGTGGGATAATAGGCTTCGCATCATTATCGGCGGACGTGTTTCTACAGGCTCGCAGTTCGCTGAAGAGAATGGAGCCTACTTCGATAACTTCTCTTTGGAGTACCGACTTAACCAGAAGGAAACCAAGTATCTCAAGCTTTACTATGAGCGAGAAGCATACGACTGGTTGGAAGGTAACCTTAGTGAATATGGTGCCGGATTCATGTGGAGACGCAAGTTAGGAAGCTTCAGGGATATTTTCCACTTCAAAAATGATAGTCCTATTGTGGCTCCAAAAGTAGAGGCTCCACACAAGGACAGCCTAATTAATTTTGTTAATGAGAAGAGATAAGAACTATAATAGGCGTTTTGCCCTCATCTGTCTGTTGATGATGAGTGGTCTTGTACTGCTCCTTTCGGCATGTAGTACGACCTCTGCTATCCCCGATGGAGAGCAGTTGTATATTGGAATGGAGCCTACCATCTATCGCAACTATCAGTCTAATAAACATTTTACGGCTACTCAGGAAGAGCTTGATTTAGTACTTGCAACACCTCCAAATGCCGCTTTATTAGGAAGTCCAAGTCATCGTTCTCCATTCCCAGTAGGCCTTTGGATATGGAATGCCTTTACACCTGATACAGCAAAGGTCAGCCGTTGGCTTGTACGAACATTTGGGTCTACTCCAGTCTTAATGAGCAACACAACACCCGATCTTCGCGTCACTGTAGGACAGAACTTACTACGTAAAAGAGGTTATTTCAATGGTAAGATCAACTACGAGAAACTAACACAGAAGAATCCAAAGAAGGGTAAATTGCAATACACAGTGGACATGGGTCACCTGTGGACAATAGACTCTCTACGTTACACAAACTTCCCTGCTACGGCTGATAGTCTCATCATTAAGAATCAAGATAAGGCTCTCTTACATAAGGGAGATGCGTTCGATGTGGCCACATTAGAGCACGAACGTAAGCGCATAACAGACCTATTTCGAGACAACGGATACTATTATTACCAGAACAATTACGCAAGTTATCTAGCTGACACAACGAATGTT
The DNA here is from genome assembly GCF_000257925.1 of Prevotella sp. oral taxon 306 str. F0472. NCBI lineage: Bacteria > Pseudomonadati > Bacteroidota > Bacteroidia > Bacteroidales > Prevotellaceae > Prevotella > Prevotella sp. oral taxon 306. The sequence goes on along the minus strand of NZ_AJIN01000040.1, from coordinate 96,901 downwards.
CATGGTGTAGCAAACGTACGTTTACAGATGGTTGATTCGATTAGTTCGAATGCATTAAAGCCTTGGTACATAGGTAAAGTGACAATTAACTTGCAGCGACAGGTTATGGAGCAGTTGCACAATAAACAGACTTTTCGAGATGTAACTGTCAATTACAATGGTAAACGAACGCCTCTCCGCCTACGCACAATAGCTAATGATCTGAAGGTATGGCCGGGTTCCTTATATAATAATGAGCTTGTGGAACGTAGTCAGCAGCAGTTAAATGGAAGTGGACTATTCGCTGCTACCAACTTTACCTTTACTCCTCGTGATAGCACGGACAGCTGTAATGTATTAGACATGACAGTCGATTGCACCTTTGATAAGCGTTATGACTTTTATATTGAGGCGTATGCTAAGGGCAAGACAAGTGGACTCTTTGGTCCAGAAGGGAATATCGGACTCATTAAACGCAATACTTTTCGAGGTGGAGAAAAGCTTGATTTGCGTGCTCATGGCTCTTATGAATGGTCGTATAACAATGATGATAATGGGCAAGATAAGCTTGGTGTGACCAATTATAACTATGGTCTGGAGGGGAGTCTACAAATTCCTCGCCTCATAAACCCCTTTGTCTTACCGCCAAGAAAGAAGTGGGAACGCATTCAGAAGAAGATTGCTGAGGCCGAAGCAAGGGGCATTGAATATACACCAAAGCCTCCCCGCACTTACTATACCACTCCAACAACAACCCTAAAGGCGTCTGTTGATGTGTTAAACCGCGCCAAGTACTTTAAGAGACATGTAGTTTCTGGAGAGCTGACATACCAGTGGCAGCCTAATGAATGCAATAGTTTCTCTTATTCCCCACTCTCTTTAACTTACGAATACATGCACAAGGTAACGAATCGTTATCGTGCTCTTATTGATAGTATACCCTATCTTGAAGTGTCAATGGCCGATCAGTTCATTCCGAAGATGATGTTCCAATATACTCACATGAGCCCTTCTAATTATAGAAACCCCATCAAGTTCTGGGCAACTGTTAGTGAGGCTTCTAACATACTAGCTGCGACTTATGCTGCAACAGGGCACCGCTGGAGTGAAAAGAACAAACAACTCTTTAAGAATCCATTTGCTCAATTCTTCAAAGTAGAGCTTAATTTCACTAAGATTTGGGCTCTTGCCGAAAAGAGCAGTATTGCTTTTCATGCCAACACAGGTGCAGCTTGGGCTTATGGAAATAGTAAGGTAACCCCTTACACAGAGCAGTTTTTCGTTGGAGGAGCCAATAGTATTCGTGCTTTCAACGCCCGTCAGATAGGTCCGGGACGCTATCGTTCCTCTTACCGAAACCGCTCTTACGTTGAACAAACAGGTGATTTGAAGTTCCAAATGAACCTTGAATACCGTCCCCACCTGCTTGGTTCACTCTATGGAGCCGTCTTCTTGGATGCAGGTAACGTCTGGACACTACATCATGATACGGGTCGTGAGGGCGGACAGTTCGTTTTCAAGGATGCTTTTAAGCAAATGGCATTAGGAACGGGAGTTGGTCTTCGATATGACCTTGGCTTCTTTATGCTTCGTATCGATTGGGGAATTGCCCTGCATGTACCCTATGATACAGGTAAGAGAGGGTTCTATAATATAAGTAAGTTAAGTGATGCCAATACCTTCCATCTGGCTATTGGTCTCCCCTTCTAAACTATTTCTAAGAACATATGAAAAAGCTATTATTATTACTGCTGATGGCTACCTCTATGATGACTAGCCACGCTCAAGAGAGAAAAAGTGCGCCTCTTCACGAGGTATTGTTAGAGACTGACAGTGGAAACATCCGCATTCAACTCTATAACGAGACGCCCTTGCACCGTGATAACTTCCTCAAGTTGGTACGGAGCGGAGCCTATGATGGGGTATTATTCCATCGTGTTATCAAGGATTTCATGGTACAGACTGGCGACATGGGATCGAAGAATGCAAAGCCAGGACAGGCTCTTGGCGATACTCCCGAACGCTATTCTCTACCTGCAGAGATACATTATCCCGAGTTGTTGCACCGCCGAGGTGCAGTCGCTGCAGCGCGTGAAAGCGATGATGTAAACCCACAACGTAAGTCGTCATCTACGCAGTTCTATATTGTTTGGGGTATACGTTTTACGGATAAACAACTCGATTGGGCACAAGAGAGACTAGATGCTCATACAGGTGGAACAGTGAAGATGTCGCCTGAAGTTCGTCAGTTATATAAGACCGAGGGAGGCTCTCCTCACCTCGATGGACAATACACTGTTTTCGGGCAGGTAATCGATGGTTTAGATGTTGTTGAACGCATACAACGGCAGCCAGTAGACGATAATGACCGTCCCAAAGTAGACCTTCGTATTCGCAAGGCTATTGTTTTGAAGTAAAGTGATGATGTAATGGAAAGGTTGTTATTCACACCTTTCTATTACCTATATATATAATAAGGTGTAAACGAGAAAATCATGATTAATAAGAAACTTACAGGTTGCTTGGTTGCTTTAATGCTAGGTTCTGGTACAGGCTTAGCCAATAGCAGGTACATATTCTATGCTGTTAATGACTCTACTAACGAGCAGTCTACAACGGCAAAAACCAATGATAAGGAGAGTCAGAAAGCTACCAATGATAAGGAGAAGCCCTCTTCTTACGAACAACTAATAAAGAAAGGCGGTAGTGTTAACGATGGTCTCTTCACGATAAGGCATATTGAAGACAAGTGGTACTACGAACTTCCAGACTCCATACTAGGTCGTTATCTATTGGCTGTAACGCGTTTCACCGCTGTACCACAGAACTTCGGTAAGTTCTCGGGAGAGGCTATTAACCAGAAGACACTCTATTTCGAGCAACGCAACAACAACACGATTAACCTTCGTGCGTACGTTCTTTCACAAGAAGCAGACCCTGAGAGTCGCATCTCCCGTACGCTTAAAGCCTCCACTGCTGACCCTATCATTGCATCGTTCAAAGTGCTTGGTCGCAATAAGAAAAACAATGCGCAACTCATTGAGGTAACCCCTCTCTTCCTCAAAGATAATGGTGTTGTGAGTATTCCACAGGACGCTGCTAAACAACTGAAAATCGGTTCATTGCAGTCTGATAGAACCTTTATTGATACAATGAAAGTCTATCCTATCAATGTCGAAATAGCTACAACACGCACCTATAGCAGTACTCCTTCTTCTGCTCCTGCATCATCTACTGGAGCCTTGACTGTTGGTCTGAACACTAGTATTGTACTACTTCCTCAAACTCCAATGCGCAAGCGTATATGGGATGAAAGGGTTGGTTACTTCACCAATCGATATACTATCTTCAGTGATGAACAGACTCGCGCCGACCGCGAACAGTTCATTTCTCGCTTCCGTTTAGAGCCTAAAGACAAGAAAGCCTACGCCAAAGGCAAACTCACGGAACCTATTAAGCCCATTGTATTCTATATAGATCCTGCAACGCCAAAGAAGTGGGTTTCTTATCTAAAACAGGGTATTGAGGATTGGAATGTAGCCTTTGAAGCAGCTGGTTTTAAGCATGCTATTCAAGCAAAGGATTGGCCAGAAGATGATTCAACTATGAGTGTTGACGATGCACGTTACAATGTCTTACGATACTTACCAGCTGAGATTGAGAACGCATACGGCCCTCGCATAGTCGATCCACGTAGTGGGGAGATCATCGAAAGTCACATTTGTTGGTATCACAATGTGATGAATCTCTTGACAAAGTGGTACATGACGCAGTGCGGACCACTTGATAAACGAGCACAGACAATGCACATGGATGATCAACTCATGGGCGAGTTAATACGCTTCGTATCGAGTCATGAGGTTGGACACACGCTGGGTTTGCGTCATAACATGGGTGCTAGTCATGCTACACCAGTAGAGAAGTTGCGTGATAAGAAGTGGGTTGAAGAGCACGGGCACACTGCAAGTATCATGGACTATGCCCGTTTCAATTATGTAGCTCAGCCCGAGGACAATATCTCCGAACGTGGACTTTTCCCACGAATAAACGACTATGACAAGTGGGCAATACGCTGGGGCTATCAGTACAGACCTGAGTTTAAGGATGAGATAGCCGAGAAGGAAGGGTTGTTAACAGAGACTTCTAAGGTCTTAGCAACCAATCCACGCCTATGGTTCGGAGGCGAGGGTAAGAACGAAGACCCACGTGCGCAGACTGAAGACTTGGGTGATGACAATGTGAAAGCGAGCGATTATGGCATCAAGAATCTCAAACGAATCATTGTCGCCTTACCGACATGGACACATCAAACTAACGATAGATACGAGGACAGAATAGAGATGTGGAAGAGTGTTATCAGTCAGTTTAATCGATACACAAACCACGTTCTTAAGAATGTTGGAGGGCGATACATCAATAACATGCCAGGGCAGAAACCTTACGAGGTGGCACCTGCACAAAAGGGAAGAGACGCTGTTGACTATCTCTCCCGACAGCTCTTCGACGCTCCAGTCTGGCTCTATCCGTCAACGATGACAGATGTGTCAGGTGTAAATGCTGTCGATGAAATCTCTGCACAACAAGGGCGAGTTTTGAAGGTATTGTTGAATGGTTCGTTGATAGATAAGATTTACAAGGATCAATTTGCGGCTGGTGCTTATCAGGTCAAGGACTATTTGAACGATGTATTCAAGGCTGTTTGGCAACCCTTGACATCGACTAATGACGTGAAAGTTCGTACACGTCGTCTGTTGGAGCGTACCTATATCAAGCAGCTCGATGCATTCCTAAATCAAGTGGAGAAAGACAAGTCTGTCGAATTAGACCGCGCCCGTCCGTCAGATATATCATTGTATCTTGGACAGCAGCTTGATACTATTGAGAAGTATTGCAAGGCACAGGCTGCTAGCAGTACTGACCTTAACCTCCTGCATTACAACGATATTCTGCGCCAGATAAAACTAATTCGTGAACGGCAGAATAGCGTGAAGTAAGAAAATCCCTTCACTCCCCTCCCCTGGAGGGAATGTTCCGAACAAAATAAAGAGAGCATCTCTTTGCATTAAAGAGAGCCTCTTCTCACATCAAGGAAACGCCCTCTTCTATATGAAGGAGGCGTTTCTTTGTTTGCAGTCTTTTGCTCGTCACTAACGAGACACAGCCTCTTTACACTCCAACCCATCTGCTACTCCCCTATAGAATATCGAACTTTAAAATTTAATTTAACGATTCTATAGCTGTCACAGATTTGTTCCCCGTGGTTTGTAAAAGCCTTCGGCGACTTCTCATCTGCCAACAGGTCGGGTCATCCCAATCTATATAATGTAGGCTTCAGTATCGGTTTATTCAATTAAAGAAGACATAGTTTTATAAGATAGTAAACCATTAATAGCAATGAAGCTGTTACTTGATTGCCGACTTCCATATCCATAGTTCGCCCACTTGGAAACTGATGAGTGCTTTCGTATCGGTCTCTGTCTCCTTGATACCTTGCTCTCCTGTTTGTAAGAGAAAGACTTCTCCTGCATTGAGCTTAGCAATCAGTGAAGAGTCTTTACGCGACACTTCATCAGGATGAGGGAGCATATCTAGGTCGTTAGCATTGCGTACACCGAAGCAAGGAGTAGTGATTCTCACTTTCACCTCACCAACTTCTCTAAAGCCAGCGTTGCTTACATTCGTTGCTTGAATGGCTTTACTACCTTTATCATTCCCCTCTTTTAATGTGTCAATGGACTGCTTTACCTCTGCAGGTTTAGCCTCTTTCTGTTCATGTACACAAGCACTAAAGAGCAAAGAAACTATTATTGAGGTTACTGTTAATGTCTTTATCATCGAGTATATACGCTTATTAACAAACACAAAAGTACACTTTTTCAGTCATAACAAGCAATGTTAGTAATGGAAAAAGCTAATTATTGCGTTTTTTTCAGTAAGTTTGTAGACGTAAAAGGATATCCTTTTTAATTACATCTCACTAATCAATAGTAATCAATGAAACGTAAGACTTGGCACAAGTACCATAAGTGGTTAGGAATAATCATTTGCTTTTTTGTGATAATGTTCAGCCTCTCTGGCATTATTCTCAACCATCGCAGCACCTTTGCAAGTATGTCTATTAGTAGGAAATTCCTACCTTCTTCTTATACTTTCAAGCGTTGGAACAATGGCTTATTACGTGGTACAATACGTTATAAAGACCAACAATCAAAGACCGAGAAAGTGCTCATTTATGGTGCTGCTGGACTTTTCTTAACTGATAGTACAGCCTCTTCTATTAATGAATTTAATAACGGTTTACCCACAGGAGCCGACTACCGACAGATAAGGGGAGTAGTGCAAACTCCACAAGGAGAACTCTTCGCCGCTGGTATCATGGGCTTATACCGATTGAAGGAACACAATACTTGGCAGCAAGTGAGCCTCCCTAAGGAAGATGATGACGAACTCTTATCGGATATAAGTATGCGTGGTGACACCTTAGTAGTGCTTAGTAGATCTTATCTATACTTCTCCTCCGCCCCATATAACCATTTCCAACGCCTTCAACTACATGCTCCTGCAGGTTACGATGGCAAGGTTAGCCTCTTTAAACAGCTTTGGCTCTTGCATTGCGGAGGCTTATTTGGTACGTGGGGAAAGCTGTTTATGGATGCAATAGCCCTTGTTCTCATCCTTCTAAGCGTCACTGGCATTTGGTTGTGGGCACGTCCTCGAAGTGTAAAGATGTTTAAGTGGCATAAACAAGTGGGTATCTACACCTTCTTCCTCACCCTCTTTATTGCAATAACAGGCTGGGCATTGCGTCCACCGCTGCTTATTTTCCTAGCTAGCAACAGCACTCGTCCACTGCCAGGAACCGTCTTGAATAGTGATAACGCATGGTATGACAAGTTAAGGATGATACGTTATGACGAACAGGAACACGACTGGATGATTTCAACCTCCGATGGTTTCTATTCTTTGACATCGTTAACTAGTCAACCGAAAGCCCTCACCACTGCTCCACCTGTTAGTGTGATGGGGCAAAATGTATGGCAACATGAGTCGATTGGAACGTGGCTTGTAGGTTCGTTTGATGGTCTCTACCGATGGAATAGACAAACAAATTATATAGAACCATGCGATGCCTCCTTGTATGCAGGAGTCCTCGTACCAGGTACGGCACCAACAGGACAAACCATCTCGGGATATAGTTCTGATTTTAAAGGGCATCTCTGCTGGGCTGATTACTTCACTGGTACACCTTTCCCAGCCCAACCTTCCCATCTAGAAGACCGCCCCATGTCACTTTGGAATGCGGCATTAGAAGTACATACGGGGCGTATTTACATGGGGAGTATAGGCTCTTTTGCCTTCATCTTTGTAATGGGTATTCTTCTAGTAATTGTCTTGGTATCTGGAAAGAAACTATAAAGACTATTCGAGCAAACTATCTGCTCGAATGGTCTAAGCCATCAAATACATAACAAACGAGGCTATTGCAATATAAGCGAAGATACCTAATCCCACCCAAACTGGTATGAGTGTCCCTTTGAGCTGACAGCGATGATAAGGTCCTTCTATATACAATAAGGTGCGATAAACGAGTGCTGAACCAATCAAAGCAAAGGTTATTCCACCAAGAATATCACCTGGGTAATGCACGCCAAGGTACATTCTTGAATAGCAAACTACCGCTGCCCATCCTATCATAAACACCGACAACCATCGTTTCCGAAGCAAGAAACAGATGAAGAAAGCCAATCCAAAACAATTACCAGCGTGATTGGAAGGGAAGCCATAGGCTCCACCTCGATAGTTATTAACGGTGTGCACTAGGTGACCAATGGGACAATCAAGGTTGCTGGGGCGCATTCGTCCAATCATCGGACGTATCCATTGCGCCGTTAACGTGTCCGTTATCAACATCATCACACCGATAGTCAACAAGCTAAACAGCACTGCCTTGTAACTGAAGTTACGTAAGAGAAGGAGGAGAATACTAGCGTATAATGGTATCCAAATGAGCTTACCACTTACCGAAAACATAAACAAGTCCCAATAAGGATTGTGTAAGCTATTCACAGCCAACAGTGCATGTTGATCGTAATTAAGGATGTTTTCAATTAAAACTTCTATCATTTTGATTGTAGAAAAGTGATTTACTTGCAGTTTCAAGATACTTGGCACTGCATGAAGTAAAGGTTTTTAGGTTTCTTATTCGGCTGCAAAAGTAATAAAAAATATTGATATTCTATCATGGTAAAAACCTTTGTTTTCCTTCATCGTAAGTATTTCCTTGATTATTCACAATCAACTTCCGTAAGTTCACCAGTACGTGAATCGATGATGAAACCACGCACAACAATGTCCTTCGGAACGAGTGGATGAAGCAGAATACCCGCCACCGTTCGACGCACACTAGCCTCTGTATCATGAAAACCATCAAGATATTGATGTAGATTCACTTGCTTAGCAGCCTCTTGAAGGGCGTCTTCTGTAATGCCATGTTGGCGCATTAAGTGCAAAAAGTGGTCTGCCTCCATGTGACAGGCACCACATCCAGAATGATGAATAACCATGATTTCCTCACAATCAAGCTCATAGATTGCCACGAGCAAAGAGCGCATAACAGAGTCATAAGGCGTCAGCAGGGTTCCACCAGCTACTTTGATAATCTTTGCATCACCATTCTTTAACCCCAACGCCTTAGGCAATAGCTCCGTAAGACGGGTGTCCATACAACTGAGAATAGCTAGTTTTAAGTCGGGTTTACCGCTTGTTACGAATGGTTCATAGCCTTTGTTGGCTACAAACTCCTTGTTATATGCGAGGATGGATGTTATCATTTTATATTTAAATAAGTTAATTCTTATATACTTCTTAGCTGCAACCTATCTACCTTCAAACGCTGCTCTCGTTCGTTAATGAGCGTTTCCAGTTCACTAAACGACCTCATTTTCAAGAGATGAGGGTGCTCGTATTCATCTACAACCTCATGTTGCCAGATAGTATGAAAGGGTATATGGACAGCCCAACCACCAAGTTTTAACACTGGTTCTACGTCAGATTTAAACGAATTACCTACCATCAAGAGCTCTTCAATACCAATTCCAAATTGCTCACAGAGCCTTTCGTAAGCCTTAGGAGTCTTATCCGACACAACGATAAAGTCGTCAAAGTAGGTTCTTAATCCCGACCGATTGAACTTGCTCTCTTGGTCTAGTAGTTCGCCTTTAGTGAATACTACAAGTCGATATAGACCTGATCTGCGCAACTTCTCCATAGTTGTTACAACCCCTTCTAGCGGTTTGCCTGGTAGTTGCAAGAGCGATTTTCCCATCTTGATAATAGCTGTCACCTCTGCAGATGTCAGTTTCCCATGACTCACCTGAGTTGCATTTTCGAGCAAGGAGAGGATGAACGCCTTACTTCCATAGCCCAACAACTCCATGTTGGCAGTCTCGGTTGCAAATAAAGCCTGCGATACTTCTTCCACAGGAGCATAGTGTTTCAACAGGTCGCAATACTCCTTCTCCACTGAAGCAAAGTAAGTTTGACACTCCCACAGGGTGTCATCTGCATCGAAAGCAATCAGTGATATATCCTTCATTTTCTACTCTATTACGAACATAATATTGCGAAACTGCTCCTTAGGAGCTGCCTCATTCGTTAATACTTCGGGGACTTTTACAAGGTTGCGAGCCTGTAGTAAGTCGATAGTATCCCACATTATTTCATGAAAAAGGACGATTGAAGTACGCTTATCATCTATCTTTGTAATCTCTTGAGCACGTGTAATATTATCCTTAACAGCTGAAGTTAAGCTATCAGATAATCGGTGACAAAGAATATTAACAGAGTCTTGCTTCTCTCTATCAATTACTGGTATCTGCAACTTCCCAGTCTCATCAACAATGCCATAAGGCTTTAAATGGTCAATAATAGTTGCATCCTTCAACCCTTCGTTGTCAAGTAGGCATTGTGCTAAAGGCATTAAATCTGCGTGTTGCGGAGCGTTTTTTAGACTTGTTCTTGTCCATGTCTCTTGGATAGGTCCATAGCTATTGGTGCCGAATTGAGTTTTCTTTCGTGGCTCACAAAGCACCCACACCATTCCTTTCCAGTCTGCTTTATTATCGAGTTTATATCTATCTGGGGCTATCGCATCCCATGTCAAGCCATCAAGCACATAAGAGAAAGCAAGGCTAAAAGCGTTATCAGCAAAGTTGCTCTTGCTTAATTCTGTGACAAGTTGTCGATAGTCAGCTTCCGACTTATCCATTACGTTCGTAGCAATTAATCGACTTAGTTGGCGCAAGGCTGCGGTTTGTTCCACATCAAAGATAGGCAATATTGTCTGCCATTTGTCGCCTTCCACCTGCTTAATCATCCCTGCTTTTTGCAAGTAAGAGAGCTGCTCATCATTAAAAGATAGCCCTGCCTTGCGCAGACCTTTTGCTGTGTTAGGAGTACGGAGCATATAAAGTAATTGCCAATTATTATCCTTCTTGATATATTCGAAGGGGTGGACAGACTTGAAATCACTGAATGCAACACGTTCACACTGGCTCAGACTGCGCATTGCGTTTTGCCCATAAATAGTCGTTACAGCCACGCTCAACGCAGCTATTAATATCATTTTCAGTTTCATAATCAAATAGTTTGAGTTGCAAAAGTACGTTTTTTATTGTAGACTTCAAAACATATTCATAACTTATTCGCCCTTGTAAGCCCATGAAGAGGGCGTCTCCTTGTGGCGAAGAGAGCCTCTCTTCATGGCAAGGAAACGCCCTCTTTAAATGGAAGAAAGCCTCTCTTCTTTTGTAGATGTGACTATTACGGAAAGCAAACGATAGTTCTATCACTCGTATATGTTAGCTATTCCTCCCCTTTTGGAGAACTTTGATGGGACTTTCAGAGCCTTTGCTCTCATGCATTCAACCTCATATTTATAACATTTTCACCATTATAAAGATAGGAATCAGAAGTTTTTTACTACCTTTGCAAGAACTTATTGCATCCCTTCTAACGGGGGTATAACAACAAATTCCACATTAATAAACCACAAGGAATAATCATGTTAATAGACTACAAGAAGGCAAACATATACCAAGATGAGCGTCTGATCCTAAAGGATGTGGACTTCCAAGCAGAAGCAGGAGAGTTTATTTACCTTATTGGACGTGTTGGTTCGGGTAAGAGCTCACTGCTAAAAACAATGTACGGAGAGCTTGACATCGATACTTCTGATGCTGAGAAAGCTCACGTATTGGGCGAGTCTGTACTCGACATAAAGCGCAGTCGCATCCCAGCTTTGCGTAGACAGATGGGTATCATATTCCAGGATTTCCAATTACTACACGATCGTACGGTTGCAAAGAACCTAGGATTTGTATTGCAGGCAACGGGTTGGACTGACAAAAAGAAGATTGCTCGACGTATTGAGGAGGTGTTAGCTCAGGTGAACATGATGGACAAGAAGGATAATATGCCCAGTGAGTTATCAGGTGGCGAACAGCAACGTATTGCTATAGCACGCGCCTTACTCAATGAGCCAAAGATTATTATTGCAGACGAGCCGACGGGTAATTTAGACCCAGAAACAGCCGCTAACATTGTTAGCATACTGAAGGCTACATGCCAGGCAGGTACGACGGTCATCATGTCAACGCATAACATCAACCTCTTGAGTCAGTTCCCTGGCAAGGTATATTGCTGTAAGAACGGCGAATTAAGCCTACTTGAAGACAATAACCAAGTACAGGTACTTAACGAAGAGGCGGCTCCGATAGAAGCTATTGGCGAGCCCATAGAAAACGACTAGGCTCTGGAAGGGGCACAACCATACAATAGAAAGATAAGACGAAACATGAAAGTAATGAAATTCGGAGGTACATCTGTTGGCTCACCAGAGCGCATGAAGGGTGTTGCCTCATTAGTAACAAAGTCAGGGGAACCTACTTTTATAGTCCTCTCAGCCATGAGTGGAACCACAAACTCGCTGATTGAGATCTCCGATTACTTATATCGTAAGAACCCAGAGGGGGCTAATGAGGTGATTAATAACCTTGAGCAAAAGTACTTCGGACATATTGATGAACTCTACTCTACCGACGAATACAAACAGAAAACACGCCTGTTCGTAACGGAGATATTCGATTATCTACGCTCTTTCACGAAGGGTCTTTTCACCTCATTTGAGGAGAAGAACATCGTTGCACAGGGTGAGGTATTGTCGACAAACATGGTGGTCAACTACCTACAAGAGCAAGGTGTGAAAGCGACATTACTTTCTGCACTCAACTTCATGCGCACTGATAAGAATGCAGAACCCGATCTCCCTTATATCAAGGAGAAGTTATCTGCTATCATGAAAGAGCATGAAGGCTATCAAATCTACATCACACAAGGATTTATCTGTCGCAATGCTTATGGTGAAGTAGATAATCTCCAGCGTGGCGGTTCGGACTATACAGCATCGCTGATAGGTGCTGCTATCAATGCAGAAGAGATACAAATTTGGACAGACATAGATGGTATGCACAATAATGACCCACGTGTGGTAGATAAGACGGAGGCTGTTCGACAACTCAACTTCGAGGAGGCTTCGGAGCTAGCTTACTTCGGTGCGAAGATCTTACACCCGACATGTGTGCAGCCAGCAAAGTACTCCGGCATACCCGTTCGACTGAAGAATACGATGGAACCAGACGCTGAAGGCACCATAATTAACAACACTCTTGTTAGGAGTAAGATAAAGGCCGTGGCTGCTAAAGATAATATAACTGCCATCAAGATAAAGTCTAGTAGAATGCTAGGAGCATCTGGTTTCCTACGCAAAGTGTTTGAGATCTTTGAGAGTTATCAGACCTCCATTGACATGATAACGACCAGTGAAGTGGGCTTATCTATGACTATTGAGAACTGTAGTCACCTATCAGAAATAGTTGACGAGTTGAAGAAGTATGGTACAGTAAGCGTCGATTCTGATATGTGCATAGTATGTGTAGTGGGTGATCTCGATTGGAGTAATGTAGGTTTCGAGACGCTTGCGACAGATGCAATGAAGGATATTCCGGTACGCATGATCAGCTATGGAGGAAGTAATTATAACATCTCCTTCCTTATAAAAGAGGCTGACAAAAAGCGCGCCCTACAATCCTTATCAAACGTTCTCTTCAATTAACTTTATCCAATAGAGGGCTTATCAAGGATATGAATAATCGCTGATTTGCCCTCTATATGGACTTTATAACGACATAGACACAACCTTGCTTACAGCAAGAAACACATTCTCAATATAACACAAAAGCAATGAAAGAAACATTCCCAACAGATAAATTCAGGAATATAGAGACTCCCTTTTACTATTACGATTGCGATCTTCTACGCAAGACATTGCATGTCATTCAAGAAGAAGCAGGTAAGTACGAAGGTTATTTAGTACATTATGCTATCAAAGCAAACGCTAATAAGAAGGTTCTTAACCTAATTAGTCAGACGGGAATAGGTGCAGATTGTGTTAGTGGAGGTGAGATTCAACGCTGCTTGGAGAGTGGTTTTCCTGCAGATAAAATGGTCTTTGCAGGTGTCGGAAAAGCCGATTGGGAGATTAACTTAGGGCTTGATAACAATATATTCTGCTTTAATGTAGAGAGCAAGGAAGAGCTTGAAATCATTAATGAACTAGCCCAGAAGCGAGGGAAGATAGCGAGTGTCTGCCTTCGAATTAACCCAAATGTAGGGGCACACACACACGCTAATATCACCACAGGACTGGCAGAGAATAAGTTTGGAATAGCCATGCAGGACATGCATTCAACGGTGCTTGCTGCAATGGAGATGACGCATATCAAATTCATTGGTTTGCACTTTCATATAGGCTCGCAGATTATGGAGATGGGAGACTTTCAAGCACTTTGTGAACGCATCAATGCCATTCAAGTCGACCTCAAGGAACGTGGTATTGAGGTCGAGAATATTAATGTTGGAGGTGGCTTAGGGATAGATTACAATGAGCCAGATGAGCACCCGATCCCTGACTTCCAATCATACTTCAAGACCTTTGCTAAGCACCTCAAGTTGCGCAAGGGACAGAAGGTTCACTTCGAATTAGGGCGTTCCGTCGTTGGTCAAATGGGCTCTTTAATCACACGAACACTCTATGTGAAACAAGGTACAAGTAAGCAGTTTGCCATCGTGGATGCTGGCATGACGGACTTGATAAGACCGGCTCTCTATCAGGCACACCATCGAATAGTAAACCTGTCAAATACCGATGAACTACAGTCGTATGATGTAGTTGGTCCCATCTGTGAGTCCAGTGATGTCTTTGCAAAAGGGGTATCTCTTAACACGGTACATCGCGGTGATCTCATAGCGATAAGGTCGTCAGGAGCTTATGGAGAAATCATGGCTTCACAATATAACTGTAGAAAACTACCTATCGGATATATGTCCGATGAACTTTAAAACAACAATTCTTTAAACGAATGTTTACCATTGATAATACAACAATCATCTTATCAGCAGTATTGCTGGTGATGGCTTTATTAACACCTCTAATTAATCCTTTCTTTCGGAAGGTGCGCACAAGTGCGATAGTAACAGAGCCTACCACTCCAGCAGAAGAAGCCAATGAGACGGAGACTTCATCGACTGTGACTACTGTTGAGAACTTCAGTTTGCCTCCCGTGTCGATTGTGTTTACCCCACACGACAATGCTAGCGAACTAGAAAAATACCTTCCCCTCTACTTCAACCAGTCGTATGACAATGACTTTCAAGTTATCGTTGTTGTTCCTCAGGGAGACCATGAAACGAACGATGTACTCAAGCGATTTGCTGATAATAAACGCCTTTATACAACCTTCATACCTGACTCTTCACGCTATATGAGTCGTAAGAAACTTGCAATAACATTGGGTGTTAAAGCTGCAAAATACCCTTGGGTTGTTATGGCGGATGTATGTAGTTATCCTCAAAGTGACCGATGGTTACAAACGCTGGCACAGCATTGCATGAATGGAAGAGAGCTTGTTGTCGGTTACACCCGATACGAAGATGGCACGCCAGACTATCGTCTTTTTGAACGTTACTATGAGGCTCGTTATATCATGCGAGAGTATCAGCACGACCACGCCTACCGCTGTCCTTTCAATGCATTGATGTTCCGCAAGGATCTATTCTTACGGCAAGAAGGGTTCCGAGGAAACCTTAAGTATCTTCGTGGAGAGTTTGATTTCATGGTCAACAAATATGCAAAAGGTAACAACTTAGCCTTTGAGTCTTCCCCAGAGGGTACATTGATTGAGGAAGTTCCAACCGATAAGGTATGGTTAAGCACACACCTCTTTTATATGGAGAATCGCCAGCACTTGGAAGGTTCGGGACGGCATCGTTGTTTGCCAATCATCGACCAGTTGGCTCTTCATGGCAATTACCTTATACTATTTGTGGCTCTCGCTGTTTCACTCCTTACCCACAACTGGATTATAACAGCAGCCTCTGCACTTGGTTTACTGCTCACTTTAATACTCCGAATGATGATTGGTAAGCGAGCACTCAACCGCTTCGATATTGACATATCAGCATGGAAAGTAATCCCATACGAGCTTGCTATCACATGGAAAAGGCTCGGTTATAAGATCAAATACCGCCGAGCTAATAAGTATGACTTCATCTCTCATAAACTATAAATGCGTATTCTCCATTACATAAACAGCCTAAAAGCAGGCAACTTACTATCCGATTATATCCTACAACTCACTTCCGAGCAAAAGGAATATGCGGAGGTTAAGACCTTAACAAGCACTGACGACTTTCAAAAAGTAACCGAGAAAGAGAACCCCGACATAATCCACATACATGCTTGTTGGGATTACCTCGCTGCCAAACGGGCGCAATGGGCAGTGAAGAAGGGCTATGCAGTCGTCCTTTCTACACACTGGGGACTGAACGAGCCTATACGTTCTAACGAACAGAGAATACGCAAGTTTATTAAGCAGATGATGTACCAGCAAAAGACTGTACATCAAGTGGATGCTATGCTGGTTACCAATGAGAAAGAGCGTCAAATGGCACTAACTCTAGGTTGGCAAAAGCGTATTGACGTTATTCCGAACAGCCTTTTAAATAGTAGTATATCGGCAAGTGAGATGGCAGAACAAACCATCCTCTATTATAATAAGGTGTTAGACACTCGCTACCAAGTGGCTATGTCTTCAATGGAAAACGATGCCGTATATAGTTTGTTACATGTTGGTCTGGCACGAGAAACCACTCACAACCTCCTTCCGAGCGATCAACTCCTGAATTTAAGGAGCTTAAATCCAGCGCAGTGGAGGCGTATCTTACTCTATTCCGATGATGAGAATATAAGGGAGATCATCGATGATGCCATTAGCAGATTACAGCTAAATGCCCCGAATATAGAGACTAGTACGATTCAACGTTTTGCCCTCGTCCTTCCCAAAGAGCGCAATCCTCTTAACCAAAAGAAGATAGTTGGAACCAAACCTCTTACTCGTCAACGCCTTAATGACAATATTAATAGCGACGAGACCATCGTTAGAACCATTGCAATCATGCTAGCCAATGCACATCAATTAGATAGGAAACAAATCCTTTCCATGCGTCATCTAGCAGATTTATACACGATGATTAAATATAATGACTATGACGAAGACCGCCTTGCAGAGGTGTTACGTCATATGCGTATCTATCGTTTCTCACGTCGTATCATCCAATTATTAGTAGACAAGCTACACCTAGAAGAAGGTTTCCGACCCTTCTCTCCACTTGCAGATAATGGGTTGAAAGCCATCATGAAAAGGAACTTTAAACATAGATACTAATAGGAGTTATCACCAAAGAAAGACTGATTAACTCCATAACTAATAGAAAGGAGACATTCAAATGACACTTAAACAGTATGATCTAAAGAAGGATGAGCGTTACTTACAACTGCTTTCTAAGTCTTTCCCTACTATTGCCGATGCATCGACAGAGATAATAAACTTGGAGGCAATAGCACATCTTCCAAAAGGTACGGAGCACTTCCTTGCGGATATACATGGCGAGTATCAAGCCTTCCAACACGTGCTAAAGAACGCATCAGGTAATATAAAGAGAAAGGTCAACGAGTTGTTCGGTGACACTCTAAGAAACGCCGAGAAGAGAGAGTTATGCACACTTATCTATTATCCAGAACAGAAGTTAGAACTGGTCAAACATACCGAGAAGGACATCAACGATTGGTACCATATTACGATCTATAGACTCGTGGAAGTATGCCGCGATGTATCGAGTAAGTACACTCGTTCTAAGGTTCGTAAAGCCTTACCAACGGACTTCTCTTATATCATTCAAGAGCTTCTTCACGAACATTCGGACGATAAAGACAAGACCGATTACGTAAGTGCTATCATTCATACGATTGTCACTACGGGACGAGCTGACGATTTCATCATTGCCATCTGTGAGGTTATTCAACGCTTGGTTATCGATCAGTTGCACATCTTAGGGGATGTTTATGACCGTGGACCAGGTGCTCATATCGTCATGGATACGCTCAAACGCTACCATACATGGGACATTACTTGGGGTAACCACGACATCTTATGGATGGGAGCATGCGCTGGTAATGATGCTTGTATATGTAATGTCATTCGCATTGCCTTACGATATGCAAACATGGCAACTATCGAAGATGGCTATGGAATCAACCTCATTCAGTTGGCAACCTTTGCGATGGACATCTATGGAAATGACCCTTGTGAAGAGTTTAAACCGAAGGTTTCTAAGGACAATCCACTCGATGAACGAAGTATGACCTTGACGTCTCAAATGCATAAAGCCATTAGTGTTATCCAATTCAAACTGGAGTCTCTACTCATCAAGCGACACCCTCTTTGGAAGATGAACGACCGCTGTTTATTGGAGGCAATAGACTATAAGAAGGGTACAATCATCGTCGATGGAAAGGAGTATAAGATGCGTTCTTGCAATTTCCCAACCATTGATCCGAAACATCCTGACCAGTTAACTGATGAGGAGCAAGCCCTCATCGACCGCCTTCACCAGTCATTTACTAGCAGTGAGAAACTACGTTCGCACATTCGCTCTCTACTACGTCATGGCTGCATGTATAACATCGTTAACCACAATCTTCTCTATCATGCTTCTATCCCATTGACGGCTGATGGAAAGCTAAAAGAGGTTGAGATAGGTCCTGGAGAGAAGTTAAAAGGAAAGGAGTTACTCTATCAGACGGGTATGAAGATACGTGCTGCTTTCCAAATGAATAACGATATTCAAACAGCAGAGGAGCACCAAGATGCAATCGACTTCTTCCTTTACTTGTGGTGTGGACCCGATAGTCCGCTCTTCGATAAGTCAAAGATGGCAACCTTCGAACGCTATTTCTTGACCGAAAAAGAGACTCATCACGAGGAGAAGGGATACTATTTCAGTATGCGAGACAATGAACAGATTGCAGACATGATAATGGATGAGTTCGATGTTCCTAAGCCCAACCGCCACATCATCAATGGGCATGTTCCTGTGCACGTAGTGAAGGGAGAGAACCCAATTAAGGCCAACGGAAAGTTGATGGTGATTGATGGTGGCTTCTCACAAGCCTATCACAAGGAGACTGGTATTGCTGGTTACACCCTCGTCTATCACTCTCGTGGCTTCCAACTTGTACAACACGAGCCATTCACATCAGCGGAGGATGCAATAAAACGGGGCACTGACATCGTTTCAACTATACAAATCGTAGAGATGAATCAGCACCGCATTCGTGTGCAAGATACCGACAAAGGGTTAGAGTTAAAGATGCAGATTGAAGCCCTGAAGGAACTTCTCTATGCTTATCGCTCAGGCTTCTTGACAGAACAGGAACGCAAGAATCCACCCAAGCTATAGCCTACCACAACCCCTCCCCATCTCTTCCAACGAAAAAAGAAAGGCTCCCCTCCCCATTCCTCTATGAATGTAGAGGGGAGAAAACAGCAATGTTTACAAACAAAGAGGGCGTTTCTTTATAGCGAAGAGAGGCTTTCTTCACATCAAAGAAACGCCCTTCTCCAATTGAGAAGGGCGTTTCCTTTTATCCTAAGATTTGTAACCTCTTTTACACTTTACCATGATTTCATATCTTAATGACATTGTCCACTCCCCTATTCATTTGGCAAGGAGGACAGGAAAGTGTGCTCTCCATTATCTAAAATAATGTTTGTTTATACAAACAAATAGCATAAACTGATAGGTTTAAAGATATAAATAAGTATCTTTGCGGTCAAACTTTTGAATAATGACGACAAACGATAAGCATACTAAACGGGGTCGACTATTCATTACTTGGCTCTGTTCTCTCTTTCTAATTGCCGTTACGGGATGTGAAGAAACAACCACAACACGCTCTTTATCAGAGCAAGAATACCATTACGATGGCTCTCTCTCAACACTATCAGTAGACAAGCAAGGATACTGGATAGGGACTGAGAGTGGGGTATTATGGCATGTTGACGGACAAAATAAAACCCGTTATTATACGGGCTTAGACCGCATATACAATGTTGAACGTAACCTTGAACACCCTAATCAACTATGGATTGCAGCCCGAAATGCGGGTTTGCAGTTATGGAACATAGCCCAAGATTCGTTGATTCATCAGGTTACTTTCCAGCTTCCTAACAAACTGGATAAATATTCGCCTTATGATATTGAACAGGTAAAAGGGACTATTTATCTTGCAACATCGCAGGGGCTTTATTCCACTCCAGCCTCAAACACGCCAAAGGAGTTGGTTCCTATTTATCCAAAGAGTAATAAGAAAACCGAACAGGGGGTAATGCCTTTCTTGGTCAACAACCTCTGTCATGCTGGAGAAAAGTGGCTCTTCGCTGCAACGCAAGCAGGAGTTGTCTCTCTGGACTTAGTATCTAATAAGGTGAACGTACGCCACAAAGGGGAATACATACGGCACATTGAAGTCTATGATAACAAGCTCTATGCGCTTGCAGATGGTAAACTATTGATAGAGGAACTTGATGGACGAGGAGAGAAACAATATCCTCTCCCGCAAGCAGTACTTACTTTCTATAAAGTTGGGCGTACCTTTTACTTCATCACATTGTCAAGTGTGTTGCTTTCAGACAATCTTTCACACTTTATCAGTGCTCCCTTACACCATGAGATACCCAATAATCCACACGAGATAGCCATTCCTGATGATGGAAAAGGCTTCTCTTTGCTCTTAGGAAAGCATGCGGTATGGCGTATCCCACACCATCTTGGCATCTTCAGTACCAATGCGCCTATTGTTGCAGCATGTAAGGCAGGTGATAGTTACTTATTTCTGAATGACAAACGGGAACTCTTCCGCCAACAACGGAACGGAAAGGAGGCTACAAAGATATACGACTTTGAGGAAGGCGAACAGCCTAGAGAGATGAGAGCCTTTGGTAATGACATTTACTACTACAACTCAAATAACCAGTTGTGTAGGCTTACTGCAGATAAAAGTTACCTATTCAACCAACTCTTCGCAAGCCCGAAAGTACTCATGCAACCCACAACTCGCATTACAGCAATGGAATTGCAAGCAACCAAGAGACAGGTGTTGTTAGGAGTGCAAGACTATATGCTCTCCATTGACATGGCTTCCGGTAAGGCAGATACAATCAAGTCAATGCGTGGAAAATACATCACTTCGTTTTATCATTCGGCGTCAAAAGCGAATGATATATACATCACCACATTGAATAATGGGGTATTCTATGGCGACGGACAGACATTCCGTCCACTCCAGAGCACCATCAATAAGAGCTTTATGAATGGGGTTCTCACAAACAAGAAGTACCCAAATAGCATCCTTACCCTTACTAATCACCAGATAGAGATACAAGGTCTTGACTCGCTCCAGATAGATGGTTGCAACCGAATGTACAGCATTAACGATAGTATTCTCTATGCTATCCCCGAGGCTGGTATTCGTAAGTTCATCATCAAACAAGGGCGAAAACTAGTGGACTGTGGTACATTCTATGATGATATACACTTCAATTCGCAAGCCGGATTCGTACAGAATCAAACCTTATATATTGGTTCTGACCTTGGTGTGATGGCACTTCAAGCAGGGAAAGAAACGGCAGGACGATGGATAAACTTCAATGATAAGGTGCCTAATCCACGCCTAGTATTGCTCACTGCATTGGCTGTATTCCTCCTTATTAGTATGGTTATCATTACCTATCTCAAGCAGAAACACACGGAGAAGATACAACTACAACTAGGAAAAGAGGACCTCCTTCGCAGGCTCTCAACCCTTAATTCTATCCGTAACCGACTATCAGCTGGAGAACAAAAGGACATTGATAACATTTATCAAGAGATTAATTTGATTGGGAGTAAATCGCAAGACATGAAGGCTGCAGGTAAACAGTTTTCATCTGTATCAGCACGTATCTCACGCATTAATCGTGATACGGCATTGCAGATGGTGAAGTATTTGAACGAGCAAATAGAGCGTATCCATGAGGTCAATATATATGAAAGTAAGATCATATTACAGGCTTCGCAAGAGGCGAAACAATCGGATAATATTGAGCTAATCATACAACAATGTGAGAAGAACGAAGCGTGGCTTAACGAGATAGAAGATCTACATGATCTATTGCACAAACTGCGTCGCTCGACTGAAGGAACACTAGTGCTAAAGGGCTTAAATGATGGTATGAAAGAGGCAATCAGCCATGTATCAGAGTTATATCAACAACGTCCTCTTACAGAATTACACGATAATCTCCCAACTTTAAAGGAGCAATATGAGCGACTCTTTAGCACAGAAGGGCTCGCTATCATTCGTCAGTATATCGACACAAACATTGCTTACTTGGAGCAAGAGGAGGATTATCAGTATGTAAGTCAAGCTTTGTCTAAAGAATTAGAAGGTATTAAACAAGCGATAGAAGATTATGACAGAATAGACTTACTACGCACCTTGCAGATAATAGACTACCGCATTGCACAGGTGAAACAACTGAAGGCACTGCAACGACTCATGCACCACTTCGTCACAGTACACGATAACATCATACATGAGAATGAGTCAAGACGAATGAAGAAGTTTGATTCTAAGCTCTTTGCAGATATAGACTCTGCAACGCGAGACATCACTGATCGGATTAAAGCACTATCTTCTTTCTTCTTCGATAGTATGATGAAGACAGATGGAAGAGTGTGTGAAGATCTCTTCCACTTCACCTCTGCTAGTAGTCAGCAAGTGCGTGTGCTCATTCTCTTACTCGCAATTCCTAAGGTGAAGCGAACACTCCTTCCAGGTATGCTAGGTATATATGGTAACCTCAACCCTGTTGTTAGTAGGCTTTATCACAGCAAGATTGGGGACAATAGAAAGGCGCTCACTGACTATTGCGAGCAGAATCCTTCAAGTATAGTACACTATATTTTAAAGTTGTCTGAATAGACAAGTAGCGTGAGAACCAGTGCCTTATAATAGTTGCATTAGCTTATTTATAAGAAATAAACTGATGCAACTTTTTTTATACCAGCATTCCTCCTACCTTTGCAGGAACAATATGATTCAATCTTATTAATAAACCTTTTAAATTAAAAACCAAATGACAAAGAAAGCTCTCATAGTTGGTTTCGTTGCAATGTTATCGTTGTCAACGTTCGCACAGACGGCATCTACTAAGATTAAAGATGCACGTACTAAACCCGACCTCTACTTCCTTCAGGACGGTCAACAGGCTAGTTCGCTCGACTTGCTACCACCTCCTCCACAGCTAGGAAGCATTCAGTTCTTATATGACGAGGCTCAATACCAATGGGGAAAGATGCAACGTGACACGCCAAGAGGCGACCAGGCGGCTGCAGATGCACGTGTTGGTGGTGACGGAGTGCCTAATGCTTTCTCTGAAGCATTCGGTGTTAAGATAAGCAAGGAGACCACTCCTGAGATTTACAAGCTCATTCTGAATATGCGTGAGGACGCTGGTGACTTAGCTACTCGTGGTGCAAAAGACCACTACATGCGTGTTCGCCCGTTTGCATTCTACAAGGAGATGACTTGCAATCCAGAGCAGCAACAGGAGCTATCCACCAATGGTTCTTACCCTTCTGGTCATACGGCTATTGGTTGGGCAACGGCACTTGTATTAGCAGAAATCAATGTTGACCGACAGAATGAGATATTAGAACGTGGCTACCAGATGGGACAGAGCCGTGTTATCTGTGGTTACCACTGGCAGAGCGACGTGGATGCTGCACGCATAATCAGCGCAGCCATCGTGGCACGCTTGCATGCCGACCCTGCTTTCCAAGCACAGTTAGCAAAGGCAAAGAAGGAGTTTGCGAAGCTACAAAAGGATGGGAAGGTAGCTAAGAGTACCTTCAAAGCAGCCAACTAAACCGAGGATAACAACAACACAAACAAGCTAATAATATCAAAGACAATGAAGAGAATAAACTTTATCGATAATTGTTTGGGAGATTAACAAATAAGTTTTACTTTTGTCGGTGCGTGTAGATAAGGATGCAAGGCGGCAGAGATTCACGAACACATCATCTATCACATACACCTAAAGACCAAGTAAACAGACACTATAAAACAAATTATGAATAAGAAAGAATACGTGCGTTCATGGGCTGAAAGCTACAAGAACGACTTAACAAACAACATCATGCCATTCTGGTTGGAACATGGTTGGGATAAAGAGAATGGCGGTATTTATACATGTCTTAACCGTGATGGTTCGTTGATGGATACCACTAAGTCGGTGTGGTTCCAAGGGCGATGGGCATTCATCTGCGCCTTTGCCTATAACAATGTAGAGAAGAATCAAAAGTGGTTAGAGGCATCGAAATCGGCTATCGACTTCATCGAGAAGTATTGTTTCGACCAAGATGGTCACATGTACTTCGAGGTTTCTGCCACTGGTCAACCTATACGCAAACGCCGTTACGTATTCTCTGAAACCTTCGCAGCTATAGCCTTTGCAGAATACTCAAAGGCAACGGGCGACCGCCATTATGCCGAGCGTGCATTGCAAGTATTCCATGATGCACAACGCTTTCTGGCTACTCCAGGATTCCTCCCAGCCAAGTATGAAAAGGGCGTGGAGGCACAGAGTCATTCGATTATCATGATTCTCATCAACGTTGGCTCACGCCTTCGAGAAGTAATTGACGACCCGACTCTCACCGAGCAGATAGATAAGTCAATCGCACTATTGCGTCAGTACTTCATGCACCCAGAGTTTAAGGCACTCCTTGAGACCGTTGGCATGAATGGAGAGTTTATAGATACTAATGCTGGGCGAATCATCAATCCAGGTCATTGCATTGAGACGGCATGGTTCATCATGGAGGAGGCTAAGCTACGCAAGTGGGACAAGTCACTCCTTGACACAGCCCTGACCATATTCGACTGGTCGTGGGATTGGGGCTGGGATAAGCTCTATGGTGGTATTATCAACTTCCGCGATTGCCGCAACTTACCTGCACAGGACTATTCACAAGACATGAAGTTCTGGTGGCCGCAATGCGAGACAATCATTGCCTCGCTCTATGCTTACCTCGGTACGGATGATGAAGAGTACCTCTATCGGCACCAGCGAATCAGTGAGTGGACATACGCTCACTTCCCAGATAAGGATTACCCAGAATGGTACGGATACCTGCACCGTGATGGTACGGTAGCCCAACCTGCCAAAGGAAATATATTTAAAGGGCCGTTCCATATCCCTCGTATGATGATTAAGGGCTATATGCTCTGTCAGGAGATCTTACAGAAGATGGAGGAATAAAGCCCCTATCACTCCGCTTAAAGCATAAGCAGGGAAAGCGAGATGCGCACGTATTGTATTTCGTTTTCCCTGCTTTTCTTTTGCTTACAAGCGTGTTCTGTATTATTTTCCTACGTGTTCTGCATTACTTTCCTACGTGTTCTGCATTGTTTTGATGCGTGTTTTGCATTGCTTTGATACGTATATTATTTAATTATCTAAGCGTGATAACTAATTATCTAAGCGTGATAATTAATTATCTAAGTGTGATAATACTTTATCACGCTTAGATAATATAAAAACATACGTGTTCCGTGAATACGGAAAGCGCACAAAATGAAAACAGATAACGTATAATCAAACGAAAAAGAGGGTATGTGCCTATTGACACATACCCTCTTCACCTTATTATATATGTATTTACTCGAAACTACTAAGATATTTTATCGCCTCTTGCATATCGGATGCAAAGGTGCTATGGGTTAGCAAGAACCCTTCCCTACCGGCTGCTAATTTGTCATAGAGTTCCTTATTCATCGAGTCAACATACGAACTAATGGCATACTCTATATCGTCCTTTTGCCGTTCACTATGCGAGAACGCATACACTTGATACTTCTGATGAAAGAAGCAATAAGCCGCATCTATACTATCTTTTGTTATCATATTACATTACTTTTACCTATCTATTCATACGCTGTAGAGTGCCCATTAGCATGCTCAAGCATACATTGAAAAGAATTTCCAAAGCGGTGCGACCATCAGTGCTTGTATGAATTTTCCTTGCACAAGCATATCCTTAACTTCCGCTTTCGTGCGTAGGAAAACCTCTATATCTTCGGTCTCATCCAAATGTTGCTGGCTTGTCTTCTTCACCCCACGAGCATAGAAACAGTGGCAGAGATTATCCATCACGCCAGGGTTAGGGGCGATTGTCATGATTTCTTGCCACTCGCCACCGGTGTAACCAGTCTCTTCCTCCAGTTCACGTTGTGCAGCGTGCAAGGGTTCCTCACCCGCTTCAATCACACCAGCACAAATCTCGGTTGAGACAACCCCCAGCCCATGACGGTACTGACGTTCTAATATAATGTCGCCCTCCTCGGTCTCTGCAATAACATTGATCCACGACGGATAAGAGAGCACATAATATTCATCATAAATCTTCCCATTCGGGAGTTCCACCGTGTCGCAACGCGCCTTCAACCAAGGGCGATTGATGAGTTGCTTTGAAGAAAGCGTATGCCATACCATTTCTTTATCGCTCCGTGCCATACTATCATTCATTTAATTAATTGTCATTCGTTATACATCAACAAAGGTAAAGGATTACACTTGAATGAGCAAATATATATTCGCAAAGTAATAAGCACATAACACCTATTCCGTGCAACATATACGCCTTGAACGAAAACATTTCGTGTTTATTGACAACTTACTCATCTTTTATACCTATCTTTGTACACGGGCAAACAAAAAGGATACAATCCTATCAATCACAGAATACTAACCCCATCACCTGTCGTGAAGCTAATTAATTATGGAGGAATACAACTATGAAAAGAAAACGTAAGATGCACAATGAACGTGAGTTTGAGCTTGATAATATCTATCAAGATGATGAACGTCAGCTTGACATTCTAGATGATCTGCCTTTTGAAAGGCTCAATAGATAAAAAGGATAGGCTGTATTAAAAGACTGAACATGGATACCTAATACTGGGGCAATAGCTCTTGTCGATAAGATACAGCCTCCTTCCTAACTCACTGACCACAATTATATATTGCAGGAACAGAGCTTAACTCTCTTCCACCCGTCAATGATAAGTCGCAGAACTTGTCATTAATATTACTATTGGCACGCCGAAAACACAAAGCAATATTAATCAACTAATTATTGTTAACAAACTAACATTTATCATAAGGAGCTGTCACGTATGATACAGAAAATTACTAACTTTGCAACCGATTATGCCGTATTGGGCTCAGAACAAGTGCTGGATAGATGCTCAGCCGCCCATCGGTACAAACCCGTTTTACAATATAAACATGTACGCAATTGTAGAAATTAACGGTCAACAGTTTAAGGCAGAGGAGGGCAAGAAGCTCTTCGTAAACCACATCAAAGATGCGGAAGAAGGTAAAGCTGTTGAGTTTGACAAGGTCCTGTTAGTAGATAATAACGGATCTATCACAGTAGGTGCACCAACTGTAGAAGGTGCAAAGGTAGTAGCTGAGGTAGTAGCTCCTCTAGTAAAGGGCGACAAGGTTATCGTCTTCAAGATGAAGCGTCGCAAGGACTACAGAAAGAAGAATGGTCATCGTACCCACTTCACTCAGGTAGAAATTAAATCAATTAACGCTTAAAAAGGAGGACTTAAGAATGGCACATAAAAAAGGTGTAGGTAGTTCTAAGAACGGTCGCGAATCAGCTTCAAAGCGTTTAGGTGTTAAGATCTGGGGTGGTCAGAAAATCATAGCTGGTAACATCATTGTACGCCAGCGTGGTAACAAGCACTACCCAGGTGAGAATGTCGCACAGGGTAAGGACGACACATTGTATGCTCTTGCAGACGGTGTTGTTTACTTCCACAAGGGCAAGTACAATAAGAGTACTGTATCTGTTCTTTCAGAGGAAGTTTACGCTGCAAAGACTGTTAAGCCTGAAGCTTAAGCGAGAAACAAAACAACTATTCCAAACAAACAACATAATCCCAGCTCCATTAGGAGACTGGGATTTATGCGTTTAAAGGGGTAGACAAATTAGTGAGTTGACGGGTAAACGAGTGATTGGGGAATGAGTTGAAAGATTATCAGTTAATAAGTTGACAGGGGATTAGTGGAACAAGTAGACAAGTTATGGATGGACTAATGCAGCTATCAAAAGTAAATGTATGAAGAGATTAAAGATAGAAGAACAATTACTACTAGGTTCACCCTTAATAACATCCATTAAGCTAATCAATAGTCCCAAACCTTTGCTGCGAGCTTTACATACTCCACCTTTCCCTCAATATAATCAGCAAAGTACTCAACTGCTGGTACACCATCTGGTAAAGCGCACGAACCACAACGCCCACAAGAAGGAGCCTTACAATGATAACGATCTTGTATAAACTCGAGACGTTCCTCTCTATCCGAATATTCTATTTGTGGTGCCATCATCTTATTTCAAATGTTTTGATTCAATATAAATTATTTCATAAACTAGGTATACAAAGTTACCACTTTCCAGCCATAAAAACAAGCTTTTAACGTATCAAATATGCCATGATACCATCACAAAGCAATAATCATATCATCACCGAAGCTATAAGATCTCACATATCCATACTTCTTTTATATCATAAAGGATGGCTCACTATAATTCAAATATCCAATAACAGAAAAGGACTACCCCAATGGGATAGTCCTTAATTATAATGTAGTTCCTCCCTTAATAGGAGCAAGAACTTACTTCAACTTTGTATAACCATACTTAGCGCAAGCACCAAGTTCCTCCTCAATACGGATGAGCTGGTTGTACTTAGCCATACGGTCTGTACGAGACATAGAACCTGTCTTAATCTGACCAGAGTTTGTTGCAACAGCGATGTCAGCGATAGTTGTATCCTCAGTCTCACCTGAACGGTGTGAAGTTACAGTTGTGTAACCATGACGATGAGCCATCTCGATAGCCTCAAGTGTCTCTGTCAATGAACCAATCTGGTTAACCTTAATGAGGATAGAGTTAGCTGCACCCATCTTGATACCCTTCTCAAGGAACTTAACGTTAGTAACAAACAAATCATCACCAACAAGCTGGCAACGGTCGCCAATAGCTGATGTTAGCTTAACCCAGTTCTCCCAGTCGTTCTCATCGAGACCATCCTCAATAGAGTCGATAGGATACTTTGTAATCAAATGCTCTAGATAAGCAATCTGCTCATCTGCGGTCAACTTCTTGCCATTAGGATCCTTTGGCATACCATTCTTTAGCTGACGATAGTCATAGAACCATTTGCCACCCTCGCATACAGCGAACTCAGAAGCAGCACAGTCCATAGCAATCTTAACATCCTTACCTGGCTCGTAACCTGCATCCTTGATAGCCTGAATGATTGAATCGAGTGCATCCTCGATACCATCGAACTTAGGAGCGAAACCACCTTCATCACCTACTGCAGTAGAGAGACCACGCTTCTTCAACAACTTAGCAAGTGCGTGGAATACCTCAGCACCCATACGGATACCTTCTTTCTCTGTAGGAGCACCAACAGGACGAATCATGAACTCCTGGAAAGCGATAGGTGCATCAGAGTGAGCACCACCATTGATGATATTCATCATAGGTACTGGCAACACATAAGTATTAGCACCACCAATGTAACGATACAATGGGATGTTCAATGCCTTAGCAGCTGTCTGAGCTACAGCCAAAGAAACACCAAGGATAGCGTTAGCACCGAGCTTGCTCTTAGTTGGAGTACCGTCGAGTTCGAGCATCTTGTAGTCAATAGCACGCTGATTGAGTACGCAATCACCTTTCAATGCTGGAGCAATAAGGTTGTTTACGTTTTCAACAGCCTTGAGGACGCCCTTACCCAAGAAACGATTCTTATCGCCATCACGGAGTTCAAGAGCCTCGTTCTCACCAGTAGAAGCACCAGATGGAACACTTGCACGACCCATTACACCATTTTCGAGGGTTACCTCAACCTCAACTGTAGGATTGCCACGTGAATCAAGAATCTCGCGAGCATGTACTTTTTCAATCTTCATAACTTATTTTGTTTATTAAAACTGTTATATTTTATATCCTTCTCTACGGAATGCAAAGTTAATAAAAAAAGTTGGAAACGTATTGCACCAACCTTTTATATTTATGTTTTTGACATAATTAACGTTTAATCTATAATTATGACAGTAACACCTCTTGCTGCCTGAGCACCCATAACGAGTGCTTGTTCTATATCTGCTGTCTTACTCGGCCCTGATATAAAGCATCCATAACCATAGTCGGTCATGTGTATCTTCTTGTAGGCTTCGTGCATATTGTTAACGATTTTGTCACGATGAACAAGTATTACGAGGTTCTCGGAGATGAAGCAAACAACTCTCTCCTTCATAGTTTGAGGAACCCATACACACCCGTTCTCTGCCACGGCAATATCGCCTTCAATAATACCGACATCTGTTCCATTGAGATCTTGTGCCTCAGAAACTATATCGGGATTAATATCAGCCTTTACTCCATCTACATTTGATGCTAACACCTCTGCTACTGGATAAGCCTTACGGATGAGTTCGTTAATATCATCATCAGCCTTTGCCTCGATGACTTCACTCCCCACATTACGACTCATATCAATAAATTGCTGTACAACATCTTGATACTTAATTCCTTCAACAGGGGTTTCTGGCATATCAAACTGATGTATGGTATTACGACGCAGTTTGTTTAATAGTTCTTCCTTATTCATGCTTCAATTCCTTCATTGCTTGCTTAAAGATAACGTGGAAAGGTTTCTTGGTAAATTGTGGCATAGTATGTCCAATGCTCCAAGGATTCAGTTTTATATCCATCAGCGACTTAGGTATGTGATTGGCAACTGACGAATTACGCAATAAGGCATCATAGACATGATAATTCTCATAAACAGCCTTCATTCCCTCTGCCATCACCTTCTTTTCCTTATTCTCTGTACCATATTTTTCTAGACTCTGGCGCCAACGATAAATCTGACTACCTGGAGAAACCTTCGCCGGGCACACACAATCACAACTCAAACACAATGAACATGCTGACACGTTACCGCTGTGTTTCTTTGGACTCTTCAGCATACCGAGGTTGACACCAATAGGTCCAGGAATAAAATAACTATATGAATACCCCCCCGAACGACGATAGACAGGACAGGTGTTCATACATGCACCACAACGAATACACTTCAACGTCTCCCAATGTTCATTATTGGAAACAATGTCACTACGTCCATTATCTACCAAGATAACATGCATCTCTCCACCTGGACGAGGCTTACGAAATTGAGAAGTAAAAGCCGTAGATGGCTGACCAGTACCACTACGAGCTAATAATCGTTGAAATACAGCTAAAGCATCATAATCAGGGATGACTTTCTCAATACCCATGGCTACAATATGCAATTTAGGCACCGATGTTGACATATCAGCATTACCCTCATTGGTGCAGACAACACAATCTCCTGTTGAAGCAACACCAAAGTTACAACCTGTCAAACCTGCATCAGCATCCATAAAGTCCTCTCGGAGATCTTCACGTGCGCATCGTGTAAGATAAGCGGGATCATGATTTCCCTTTTCATGAGATATTCCTTTTTCCTCAAACATCTCCCCGACCTCATCACGTGTCAAGTGAATTGCAGGCATAACGATGTGTGCTGGCTTTAAATGCATTAGTTGAAGAATACGCTCACCAAGGTCTGATTCAACCACATTGATACCTCTTTCTATGAGATAAGGGTTCATCTCACATTCCTCGGTAAGCATTGATTTCGATTTAACGAGCTTCTTAACTTTATGAGACTTAAGTATCTCATAAACCATCTCATTAAACTCTTGTGCATCTTTCGCAAAGTGAACGATAACGCCATTACGCTCTAAACTATTAGAGAATTGCTCTAGATAGTCAGCTAAATGGCTTGCTGTGTGTTCTTTAATACGACTAGCATGTTCGCGTAAGTCCTCCCATTCGGGTAATGCAGCAGCTGCGGCATCTCGCTTCTGACGCACCGACCAAAACGTACGATCATGTTGCTCAACCTTCTTAGGGTCTTTCAGAAACTCTTTAGCTCTCTTTGAATGGTATGTTGTCATAACTTAGTTACCCTTATATAACCTTATTTATATATATCAAAAACCAGCAGCTAAAATCTCAGCTACGTGCATAAACTTAATAGGATAATGATTCTTTGCAGCCACCCCTTGCATGTGCATCAAACAGGAACTATCAGAACCTGTGATAAATTCAGCCCCTGTTTCCATGTGACGTTTCACCTTGTCATTACCCATAGCAGCACTGACACGTGGCTCTTCTATTGCAAACATACCACCAAAGCCACAACATTCATCTTTGCGATCAGGCTCTTTTATGGTGATACCTTCCTTGAGTCTCAATAAATCAATTATCTTATTGAAAGGCTTCTCTTGTATTTCTGAAGGTGCACTCAATCCTAACTCCCGCACACCATGACAGGAGTTATGTACTGAAACAACATGAGGAAAACTCCCCGGGAGTTCCTTCACCTTCAAAACATCATGCAGGAACTCTACAAGTTCCATTGTCTTTTTAGGGGTCTGACACTCATGATCAAGTATTTGTGGGTAATTTACACGCACGAAAGCAGCACAAGACACGCTCGGCGTTACCACATAATCAAAGTCTTTAAACCTATCCTCAAACCGCTCAGCAAGGTGACCTGACATACGCTGAAAGCCACCATTTGCCATAGGTTGCCCACAACAAGTCTGCCGTTCGGGATAGACTACATCTAAGTGAAGCTTTCGCAAAAGCTTATAAGTTGCTACGCCAACATGTGGATAAAGTGCATCGACGTAACATGGAATAAAGAGTCCAACTCTCATAAATTTATCTTCTCTTGTTCGTTTCTATGCTACAAATTTAGATAAAATAACTTAGATAGGAAAAGAAAAACGCAAAAAAACATAGCTAAAGATACTTGTTTAATTCTCCTGTAGAATATTTTTCATAACTTTGCAGGGGTGAAAGAGAGGTTTAAGAAGCGTAGAGTAAAAAAGAATACATGAAAGTTTGCATAGCAGAGAAACCTAGTGTTGCAAAAGATATTGCTCGTATCCTTGGCGCAAATAGTGCGCACACAGGATATATGGAGGGGAATGGATATCAGGTAACATGGACTTTTGGCCACCTTTGTGAGCTAAAAGAACCGCGCGATTATACCCTCAACTGGAAACACTGGAGTCTTGGTTCGTTACCAATGATACCTTCTCGCTTTGGTATTAAACTAATAGAAGACGAAGGTATCAAACGCCAATTCGACATCATCAAGAAACTATTTCAAGCTGCAGACGAGATTATTAATTGTGGTGATGCTGGTCAGGAAGGTGAATTGATACAGCGTTGGGTCATGCAGAAGGCTGGTGCAAAATGCCCTGTTAGGCGTCTTTGGATATCGTCCATGACTGATGAAGCTATCCGAGAAGGCTTTGCTAATCTAAGAGATGAGGCTCAATACAAGCCACTCTACCTTGCTGGACTTTCAAGAGCGATTGGTGATTGGCTCTTGGGAATGAATGCTACACGCCTTTATACACTCAAGTATGGCAGGAATTCATACGGAAAAGGACAAATACTATCTATTGGAAGAGTGCAAACTCCTACCCTTGCACTCATCGTGAAACGCCAGGAAGAGATCGACAACTTCAAGCCTGAGCCTTATTGGGTACTCGCAACCATCTATCGAGACACACAATTTACGGCTACAAAG
Organism: Prevotella sp. oral taxon 306 str. F0472; assembly: GCF_000257925.1. NCBI lineage: Bacteria > Pseudomonadati > Bacteroidota > Bacteroidia > Bacteroidales > Prevotellaceae > Prevotella > Prevotella sp. oral taxon 306. The sequence goes on along the minus strand of NZ_AJIN01000040.1, from coordinate 63,630 downwards.
GGGAAGTTTACATCTAAAGAAGAGGGCGAAAAGGCTTTCTCAACCATTGAAGGAAAACCTTTTACTATCACCAATGTCACTAAAAAGAAGGGTACAGAACAACCCAAACAACTCTATGATCTCACGTCATTGCAGGTGGATTGTAACCGAAAATATGGTTATTCGGCTGAAATGACGCTGAACACAATCCAGAGTTTATATGAAAGAAAGCTTACAACTTATCCTCGCGTTGATACCCAATATCTATCGGATGACATCTATCCAAAGTGCCCGCAAACCATGAACGGACTTTTCCAAACAACGTTTGCAGGCAAGCGACCTTATGCCGAGTTGGTTAAGACATTAGGAGGAAAACCACTTCCGAAGTCGAAACGTGTGTTTGATTCTTCAAAGGTAACTGATCACCACGCCATCATCCCAACAGGTATTCCTCCACAGGGACTGACAGATGTTGAACGAAATGTGTATGATCTCATTGCGAGAAGATTCATCGCAGCCTTCTATCCTGATTGTAAATTTGCTACGACAACGGTGTTGGGTGAAGTGGATAAGATTGAATTTAAGGTTTCAGGAAAGGAGATTCTAGATAAAGGATGGCGTGTCGTAATGGAAGCCCCCACCCCCGAACTTCTCCCTAAAGGAGGGGAAACAGAACAGCAAGATGCACTGGGCAAGGATAATCAAGAGGCTAGCTCTTATCTTCCAACATTTGTTAAAGGGGAATCAGGCACACACACACCGACCCTTACTGAGAAACAAACAACACCACCGAAGCACTACACGGAAGCATCATTATTGCGTGCCATGGAAACAGCTGGTAAGTTAGTTGAGGACGAAACATTGCGTGCTGCCATGAAAGAAAATGGTATAGGGCGACCTTCTTCACGTGCAGGAATTATAGAGACACTATTTCGAAGACATTATATTCAGCGTAAACGCAAGAACATTGAGGCTACTCAAACGGGGATTGCACTCATCAACACAATTCATGAAAAGCTCCTGACATCAGCTGAATTGACAGGTATTTGGGAGAAAAAGTTGCGTGATATTGAGGCTAAGAAGTATGATGCTGCGCAGTTTATCAACGAATTAAAGGAGCAAATCAACAACATTGTTAATGATGTCTTAGCCGATAACTCTAACCGAAAGATTGGAGTGATAGAACCGCCCCAAACCCCTCCAAGAGAAGGAGATGCAACTTGACGCAGTATAAGAGGTGCTTTCTTTCATGCAAAGAAGGCACCTTTTCAACTTGAAAAGAGCATGTTTTCAGGTTGAAAAAGGCGTCTTTTGTTTTAGTGTTTATAGCAAAGAGTAATTTAGAGAGCCATCTCCCATAGAATTATACACGTATACACTTCTCTTGCCATTATCAAAGATTGCCTATCATCTATAGCTATCTATGAACACTCACATTTATCTTAATCAGGACAGAAAAGGTGAGAAACGAAAGGACTTCACCAAGGAATAAAAGCGAGAAAGATATTTAGACTATCATTCCTGCCGCCTATTTACGCTTTACAAGACACAAGAAATCAACATATTAAGGCAAATGTTAAAAGAGACAGCAGCGCAAATTAAAACTAAGTTCATGTATTTGTGATTGATTTTTATGCCCCAATACACACCTAAAACAGCAAGAAGTTAATACGACCTACACGAAACTCATCTTCAAACAGAGCATTTTAATATATTTTCAAACCTTCTTTTACTGATACTTAATATATAATTACTACCTTTGCACAGATTATTTCGAAATAAACATTTTCTGCCCTTCTCCCATGCTGATAAGTGGCAGATTGTAAATACTAATCGCACAAATGAAACAATTCAGACTGGTGGACAACATCGTTGGATGGGTAGCTTTCTTAGTTGCTGCATTCGTCTATTGCTCCACAATTGAGCCGACAGCCAGCTTTTGGGACTGCCCGGAATTCATTACAACAGGCTATAAGTTAGAGATTGGTCACCCTCCTGGGGCACCATTCTTCATGCTTACTGCTAATTTATTCTCACACTTTGCGAGTGATCCAACACAAGTTGCAAAGATGGTCAACACGATGAGTGCATTGTTGTCGGCTACTTGTATCATGTTCTTGTTTTGGACTATTACCCATCTCTCACGCCGTCTTATCGTTCGTGATGGCGATGCTCCGTCACTTGCAAAGACTATTGCTATCGAGGGTGCAGGCCTTGTTGGTGCACTGATCTATACTTTCAGTGACACATTCTGGTTCTCTGCTGTCGAAGGCGAAGTGTATGCTTACTCATCAGCCTTTACTGCTGTTGTGTTCTGGTTGATACTCAAGTGGGAAGATGTTGCAGACCAACCACATTCCGACAGATGGTTGGTATTGATCTTCTATATGACTGGTCTTTCAATCGGTGTACACCTGTTGAACCTCCTCAGTATCCCTGCCATCGTTCTGATTTACTATTATAAAAAGGTGCCAGAGGCTAATCTTAAGGGTTCGTTATTCGCTCTGCTCATCTCGGTAATATTGGTTGCAGCCGTCCTCTATGGCGTTGTTCCTGGTATTATCACCGTAGGTGGATGGTTCGAATTGTTCTTTACTAACACCCTAGGCATGCCTTTCAACACGGGTACCATTATATATATAGTACTGCTTGTATCCGCCTTTGCATGGGGCATCTATGAAACTTATCAAGATAAGAGTCAAGCTCGTCAGAACATAGCATTCCTATTGGCTTTCGCCTTAATTGGTATTCCTTTCTATGGTTATGGTTGGAGTGCTTTCATCATTGGTATTATAGTTTTAGCTGTTGTTTACTTCCTTTTGCGTTGGCGTCGACCCGTTAATAAGGATGGTAAGAGACAATCAGTAATGTTGGTGACTGCCCGTCTAAAGAACACAGCTTTACTATGTATGCTGATGTTGATAATCGGTTATTCATCTTATGCTGTAATAGTTATTCGCTCTACAGCTAACCCTCCAATGGATCAGAACTCACCAGAGGATATCTTCACACTAGGTAGTTATCTGAGCCGTGACCAGTATGGTGATCACCCTCTACTCTATGGTCAGGCTTATACGAGTCAACCGGCAGTGGCAGAGGATGGAATGCACTATAAATTTAAGGAGGGAGCACCTGTCTATGAGCGTAAAGAGAAGGCTTCTAAGAATGAGAAGGACTCTTACTTCCTCGTTAGAAATAAGGCAACACAGGTGTTCCAACAGAACATGTTCTTCCCACGTATGTATGACGATGGTCATGCTGCACAATATGAACAATGGATGGGAGGCGTTACGGGGCATACTGTTGACGGTGTGAAGATGCCTACACAATGGGAGAATTTAAGGTTCTTCTTCTCTTATCAATGTAACTTCATGTACTGGCGTTACTTCATGTGGAACTTTGTTGGACGTCAAAACGACCTACAAGGCAATGGTGAACCAGAGCATGGTAACTGGATAACAGGTATATCTTTCATCGATAATGCACTCTATGGAGACCAGAGTAAATTGCCAGATGAGCTGAAAGCAAACAAAGGTCACAACGTCTTCTATTGTCTTCCATTATTGCTCGGACTACTTGGGTTGTTCTGGCAAGCATGGCGTGGTAAGCGTGGAATACAGCAGTTCTGGGTGGTATTCTTCCTGTTCTTTATGACAGGATTGGCTATTGTCATCTATTTGAACCAGACTCCTAGCCAGCCACGTGAACGTGATTATTCTTATGCGGGATCGTTCTATGCTTACGCAATATGGTGTGGTTTAGGTGTTTTGGCACTCTATGATTGGGCAAGAAAACTGAAGATTGCACCCGTATTATCGGCATCTGTGATTTCAATAGCTTGTTTGCTCGTGCCAATTCAGATGGCATCACAGACTTGGGATGACCATGATCGTTCTGGTCGTTATACATGTCGTGACTTCGGACAGAACTATTTGATGTCACTTCAAGATAAGGGAGCTCCTATCATCTTCACTAATGGTGACAATGATACCTTCCCTCTCTGGTACAATCAAGAGGTTGAAGGTGTAAGAACAGACACACGTGTTTGCAACCTTTCTTACCTACAGACTGACTGGTACATAGACCAGATGCGTCGCCCTGCTTACAACTCTCCAAGTGTGCCAATATCATGGCCACGACTTGATTATGTGAGTGGTACGAATGAGATTATACCTATTCAACCAGAGTACAAACAGCAGGTTTTGGACTTCTATAAGCAGAATCCCGCTGCAGCAAAGGCTCAGTTTGGCGAGGAACCATTCGAGTTAAAGAATATATTGAAGTACTGGGTACGTTCTAAGAACGCTGAGACTCACCTCATTCCAACCGATACCATCTACATGACTATCGATAAGGAAGCGGTGAAACGAAGTGGTATGATGCGTCCAGGTGACTCTATTCCTGATCGTATGGTAATCTCTTTAGCAGGTAAGCAGGCATTATATAAGAATGATTTGATGATGCTTGAGATGATTGCTAATTGTAACTGGACTCGTCCACTCTATGTAGCTGTTACCGTAGGAAGTGAGAACTTCATGAATCTCGGTGATAACTTCATTCAAGAGGGATTAGTAAATCGTATCACACCATTCAATACGACACAAGGTGGAAACAATCCATTGGGAATCAATCTACGTAATTTCGATACAGAAAAGACCTATAACGTCGTGATGAATCGATTCAAGTGGGGAGGTCTCAATAAGCCTGGTCTCTACATTGACGAGACTGTTGCACGTATGTGTTATACGCATCGTCGTGAGATGGCAGACCTTGCGCTCCACCTTATTGCTAAGGGTGAGAAAGCGAAAGCACTGAAAGTTCTACAGAAGGCAGAGAAAGAGATACCTTATTATAATGTACCAATAAGTTACATGAGTGGCTCTGGTGATATGGCAGAGGCTTATACATTGTTGGGACAAAAGGCAAAGGCTCGTCAGTTATATGACGCTCTTTGGAAGATTTCAATGCAGTATGCTAATTACTACATGTCGCTTCCTTCACGTTACTTTGATATGTCGCAAAGTTCATGCAAGATGCACTTCCAGATTATGATGAACCTTGTTAATGCTAATGATCATACTGACAGAGCATGGGCTAACAAGCATGCTCAACAGTTGAACGGGCTGATGAACCGGTTTGCAAGTCTAGGAGGTACATGGCAACAGGGTGAATAATCCAACTTTAAAAGAAACTATTTCTTGATAAAGATGGAATAAATAAAACTGGAGCGTGGTCTACCTTATATGGATGACTACACTCCAGTTTCTTCTTATATCATACTTCATCACTTCTTAAAATCAGCTATAAGTATCAATGTTAATAGAACAACCAGCACGATGGCTACGCCTCTTTTATCCTCACGCATTATGGCGCATGGATAAGAATGACCATTCTGTATACCTTACCTTTGATGATGGTCCTATCCCCGAAGCCACTCCTTTCATCCTTGATGTGTTGGATGAATTCGGTGCGAAGGCTATGTTTTTTATGGTGGGAGATAATGTAAGGAAACATCCAGACTTATATAAAGAGGTGATAAGAAGGGGGCATAAAGTGGGAAATCACACCTATCATCACCTCGGATCATTTAGACATTGGACGTTAACTTACGCTGTTGATGTCACAAAAGCTGATAACTTACTTAATACCCCCTACTTCCGCCCACCTCATGGATGGCTTCGACACACTGTTTACTGGTGGGTGAAACAGAATTACAGGGTTGTAATGTGGGATCTTGTGACACGTGATTATTCTAAGTTATTGACTGCAAAAGACGTGGTGGAGAACGTAAAACGATATGCAAGAAATGGTTCTATCATCACCTTTCACGACTCTTTAAAGAGTATAGACAAGCTCCGTACTGCACTTCCAGAGTCACTTCAATGGCTCAAAGAACAGGGATATGAATTTAAGACATTCCCCGATAATCCCGAAGAAACAAGATGATTAGTATCAACGCAACATGGATAAAGGAAGAAGCAAAGCGCATCGGATTCTTCACTTGTGGGATTGCTAAAGCCGAACCTGTTGATGAAGAGGTTGCAAAAGAGTATCGGAAATGGTTAGAGAATGGTGAGGATGCAACCATGGCATATATGTCGAATTATTTAGAGAAGCGTCTCGATCCTTGTAAACTGGTTCCAGGTGTGCGAAGTATAATATCTCTTGCCCTTAATTATGCCCCTTCTCAACAACTACCTAAAGGTGAATATCAGTTTGCGGCATACGCTCTTGGACAGGATTATCACGACTTAATGAAGGCAAAGATGCGGGAGTTGGCTAATAAGATAAGGGCATCAGAACCTTATCTTAATGCTTTTCAAGAAAGAAAGGAAGGACAAAAGGAGGAATTAGAAATACGTTGTTTCTGTGATACAGCACCTGTTCTTGAACGTTATTGGGCACAGAAAGCAGGCTTAGGATGGGTTGGTCGAAATCATCAACTTATCATTCCTCATGCTGGTTCGATGTTCTTTCTCGGGGAGATATTCCTTCCTTTCGATGTTGATAAATATGACGAACCTATGGAAAGTAGGTGCGGTAACTGCCATAGATGTATAGATGCTTGTCCTACAAAAGCCATCATTCCGAATGAAGACTTTCATGCAAATAGATGCTTATCGTACCAACTGATTGAGAATAGGGGCGACTTGTCAGAGGATGCAAAGGCAGCTATGGGTGATACAATCTATGGTTGCGACAGATGTCAAACAGCTTGTCCTTGGAATCGTTTTGCCACTCCTAACACCGAACCAAGCCTACAACCGAAAGCCGAACTACTCTCAATGAGCAAGGAAGCATGGCACAATCTCTCTATTGAAGATTATCGACGATTATTTAAAGGGTCAGCTGTTAAGCGTGTAAAGTTCGAAGGTTTAAAACGAAATATAGCTGCAACACAGCATAAAGAGAACGAGTAACATTTGTTACCAAGGCTTTCTATGGCATTGTAATTGCTTATTAGAAGATAGTAAACAGTTATAAACAATTTAATTATAAAGACATGGCAAAACTAGAGAAAGGTACTATCTTTTCAACAAACAAGGTAATTGATTACGCTGATGGTGGTGTAATTAGCAAGGAATTAGTACATAGCAACGCAGGAAGTGTGACACTCTTCAGCTTCGATGCAGGTCAGGGTTTATCAGAACACTCCGCACCTTTTGATGCTCTCATACAGGTGATTGAAGGTAAGATGGAGCTAACCGTCGAAGGCACAAAGCACGTTATTAGTGCAGGTGAAAGCTTCATCATCCCTAGCAATGCCCATCATTCAGTAAATGCAGCAGAGCGTTTCAAGATGATTATTACAATGATTAGAGGTTAAAAAAATACTTCTTCAAAACAAAGGTAAAAGTCTAATAAACAAATTTCCGAGGTATCCTAGAATCCCAATAACATCCTATGATACCTCGAGAAATTATATCTTACCAAACTTCAGACTACCTATAACCTACTTTATAATTGCTTGATAGTCTTTATCAAAAGGACGAGGATGACGTCCAATGAGAACTGTATTAAGCAGACAATTAGCCACCAACTCCTCATTCGTGAGGTCAACTTTCGGTTCTTTCTTCACTTCCTTGCCTAATAACACATCCCATGGACCATTGAAATCATGGTCGTCAGCACCAAAGAACATCTCATTCGTATCGGGATCTTCCATCAGTTGATATCGGATCTGCTTCTTTGATAACACTGGATTAATGCTCAATAACAAGTCATAAGCATTACGGAACTCATTCCGCAAATGACGACCTTTAGGAAACATAAGACCTATCTGTGGATAAATCTCATCAAACTCGTAGGCCTGAAACAACTCTTTAAGTTTCATAATATATTGTTGTTTAATTATCAGAACAAATCTTTTATTCATCAGGAGATTACCTTTACTAATCAAGAGAATAAGAGATTATGTCCGCAAAGGTACATTATTTTTTTGATACGCTTGCATGTTAGAACATTAATTCGTATATTTGCAACATATCACTAACCCAGAGTTCGTCTAGAAAAACACGGGCTCTATTAAAGCTTTTGATACACATGAGAAGAGATCAAGAAATTTTCGACCTTATTGAAATGGAGCATAAGCGACAGCTAAAAGGCATGGAGCTGATTGCATCTGAGAATTTTGTTAGCGATGAAGTAATGCAAGCTATGGGTTCTTACCTCACTAACAAGTATGCAGAGGGTTATCCCGGCAAACGCTATTATGGTGGTTGTCAAGTGGTTGACCAGGTTGAAACACTTGCAATTGAGCGTGTTAAACAACTCTTCGGAGCAGAGTATGCCAATGTTCAGCCACACTCTGGCGCACAAGCAAACCAAGCTGTTTTGCTCGCAGTACTAAAACCTGGTGACACATTTATGGGTCTTGACCTTGACCAAGGAGGGCATCTCTCTCATGGAAGTGAGGTGAATACATCTGGAATCCTTTATCACCACGTTGGTTACACACTGAATCGTGAGACGGGAAGAGTCGATTATGATGAGATGGAAAGGCTCGCTCTCGAACATAAACCAAAGCTAATTATTGGTGGAGGATCAGCTTATAGCCGTGAATGGGACTATAAGCGTATGCGCGAAATAGCTGACAAAGTAGGTGCATTATTGATGATTGACATGGCACATCCTGCTGGTCTCATTGCTGCTGGATTGTTGGATAACCCAGTAAAGTATGCTCATATCGTTACAACAACAACCCATAAGACACTTCGTGGACCACGTGGTGGTGTCATTCTAATGGGTAAAGACTTTGAGAATCCATGGGGACTTGCTACAAAGAAAGGCGTTGTAAAACCAATGTCAATGCTCTTCAATTCTGCAGTATTCCCTGGTAACCAGGGTGGACCATTAGAACATGTCATTGCAGCAAAGGCTGTTGGCTTCGGTGAGAACCTCCTCCCAAGTTGGAAGGAATATGCAATGCAGGTAAAGAAAAATGCTTCTGTTCTTGCACAAGCACTCGTTGATAAGGGCTTCAGCATTGTTAGTGGTGGTACGGATAACCATTCTATGTTGCTCGATCTACGTCAGAAATATCCAGACCTTACTGGTAAGGTGGCAGAGACGGCACTTGTTGCTGCTGATATTACAGCCAATAAAAATAAGGTACCATACGATGAGCGTTCAGCATTCCAGACAAGTGGTTTGCGTCTCGGAACAGCAGCTATGACAACACGTGGATGTAAGGAAGACATGATGTTGCTCACAGCAGAACTCATTGATGAGGTTCTTGCTGATCCAGAAAACGAGCAGGTAATCAAGAGAGTACGTGAGAAAGTAAACGAGACGATGGCTACTTATCCTCTCTTCGCTTACTAATAGTAAGGCTTACTAGCATTTAAAAGATTACAAGAAGGGAGCTATTAAAAGTAAGGATATAATAATCTATGTCCAACGGATATCAATCCATTAGTACTAGCAAGGCTAGATAACTAAATAAGATTGAATAATCCATACTTTTAATATCTCCCCCTTTTTGTATATAATAATCTTATTACATTCTTTAAAGTTACACACTAAAAGAAGACAATCACCTTAATTGATACCTTATATACTTCGCCTTCTGAGTCTCATCACTATAGAGAATATTATATCTGTCAGGGAGATACAATGCACCATCAAGTATTATGTATGGTTCAGGAACATCCCGCTCTATCCTATAGACCAATCCCTTTTTATTATCCGTCAACTTTATAAAGCTTACCCAAGGTCCCATTATCGTAGCTACCTCTTCTAACGAATACCTCAAACTATCTATAGAATCAACTACAAGAAGGGCTCCCGTTGAAGGGGCACAAGGCTTTATTGATGACAAGCGAAGCCTTACCTCCTTTGGTAATTCTTGATAGGAAAGTTCTTTACTTGCTAGCGATGAAACTTTATAGTCATAAGAGCTACAACCACAAAAAACTAACAAAAGACTAAAAAGAAAATATCTCATTGCTATGGACTTATCTTTACCTAATCATTATACAAGCATACATCATTATAGAATATATGTTTAATAAGTACGTACAAACTTACTTAAAATAATTGAGTGCGGTATAAATTACCCCAAAAAAATACACCCTATCGAACCCACAAAAAACTTAATTTGGCTTTAATCATCATTGCTTTCACTTTTAACATTTAGCATAATAGGCTGTGAAACAACACTTTGAAGTATCTGATAGGGTGACAGGAATGACAGTAATAATGATTTGATTTTTATAAACGAAATCCTTCATCTATCCTTTTTCAGCACCATTAATATTGTATGATAGCCCCATCCCCTCGTGAGTCAACTATCAACACTTATCTAGAAGATGCCTAAAAGCATTAAAGAATATCTATGAATTAGCCCTAAAGAAATAAATATCTCAAAATATTTGGTATAGTCAAAAAAACTTAGTACCTTTGCAACCGCAATTAACAAAAGCATAGGGAGATCCGCTAGCTCAGCTGGTAGAGCACAACACTTTTAATGTTGGGGTCATGGGTTCGAGCCCCATGCGGATCACAAAAAGGTATGTCAATAGACATACCTTTTTTGTTTATAGATACGAAAGAGACGATAACAAGATTGTTTAATAATAAGAGAAACAACTCTCCAAATACTCCTTAAAAAGCAAAATAAGCAAGAACTAGTGTGTAAACATATGTATAAAGAGCAATAAGAAATCCCTATATCTTGACGATATAGGGATTATCATTTACACAATTAAGCGGAAAGAGGGGGATTCGAACCCCCGATACCCTTTAGAGGTATACACGCTTTCCAGGCGTGCCTCTTCAACCACTCGAGCATCTTTCCTAGTCACTTCACATATAGAGAAGCATCCACTTGTAAAATATATGTGTACAAAATTACTCCTTTCGTTTGATAAATTCACATAAAGGAGTTACTATTTAATATTCTTTAAGACGATAATATCCATTATATTTGAACCTTATCATCCTCTACAAAAACAGATTCCTGAGTTTCAAGTATTATGTTCGATAACAGAATCTCACACCTTAATGCCAAAGATACGTTCTACATTGACACTCGTTTGACGTGCTATTTCTTCTTCATCAACACCATAACTCATTGCTAATGTACGCATTACCTCTATAATAAATGAGCTCTCGTTCCGTTTACCACGATAGGGAACAGGTGCCATATAAGGGCTATCTGTCTCTAAAACAATACGATCCAAAGGAACAGCAGCAGGCAAATCTTCCCTCAAATGACTACTCTTAAAGGTTGAAACGCCCCCTATACCCAATGCAAAATGCTCAAAACGAAGGAAGGCATCAGCCTCTTTTTGATTACCAGTAAAGCAATGAAAGACACCACCTGGTAATTCTTTTTCATACGACTGCATGATATGCAACATCTCATTCTGTGCCTTCCTACAATGTATCATCAAGGGTAGTTGCGTCTCAACACTCCATTTGACAGCTTCCTCAAAAGCAGCAAGTTGCTCTTGTTCATACTCACGTGACCAATAGAAATCAAGCCCAACTTCCCCTATGGCAATGAATGTCTCGCCAGGTAAAGCTGTACCATCAGCCTGCTTCTTAATAGATTCTTTCAATCGAGCATACATCTTTTCAAGTACTATCTGCCAATCTTGACGTACCTCTTCTGGCTGTAATCCAATCATTGGATAGCACACATCAGGATATTGTCGACATACAGCTAAAGTCGTATCTACTGACTTTAAGTCTATTGCTGGTAGGAATATCTTCCCCACTCCAGCCTGCCGTGCTCGCAAAATAACCTCTGGAAGATCCTCAGAGAAATCTTCAACATCTAAATGAGCATGTGTATCTATTATCATTATAATCAACTAGTTATCGTTTACGATGCAACATTCTTTGTGCATAAGTGACCAATTCTTGCTTACGAGCATCACTCACATTCACAGCAGCAAGATACTTATTTGCTTCTTCAAAATAGTAATTAATTCGATCAATAGCCATCTTGTCAACACCTATCTTATTATAGAGTTTGGTCACAGCTTCAACCTTTTCATCCCGCACGAAATGCTCACATGTAATCCATTTCTCCAATTCTTTACGTTGGCGAACATTAGCTTTGTTGAAGGCATTAATTAGCATGTATGTCTTCTTGTTAGACGTTATATCCCCCCCAATCTTCTTACCGAATACCTTTGGATCACCATACACATCAAGGTAATCATCTTGTAATTGAAAGGCCAAACCAACCTGTTCTCCAAACTTATAAAGGTTCTCTGCATCCTCTTGTGGGGCGTCTGCTAAGATAGCACCAATCTTCATTGCACATGCTAGAAGAACACTTGTCTTCAGGCGAATCATCTCTATATACTCCTCTTCCTTGACGTCATTTCGTGTCTCAAACTCCATATCATACTGCTGACCTTCGCCTATTTCCAAAGCAGTAGTAGTAAATAGTTTCAACACTTCACGCAGGTGTTTATCATTACACTTAGCCATCCGCTCAAAGGCAAGAACAAGCATAGAATCACCCGAAAGAACGGCAGTATTCGCATCCCAACGCACATGTACAGTTTGCTGTCCACGCCTAAGTGGAGCATCATCCATCAAATCATCATGTAATAAGGTATAATTGTGATATGTCTCAAGGGCGCATGCTGGTGAGAGAATCGACTCAGGATCATCCTTAAAGAGATTGTAAGAAAGAAGCATTAATATCGGTCGGATTCGTTTCCCACCCAGTGACAATACATATTTAATAGGCTCATATAAGCTCCAAGGTTTACGATTATATGAGATGTTATTTATATAATCATTTACTTTAAATAGGATTTCATCAGCAGTAAACATATAGGATTGTTTTAAGTTGGTTGATTACAAATATTAATTCACTTTATAGGTAAACTTCAATGGATATTGACGCTTTCTAGATGAAAGACATGTTTATCATGAAAGTTTAAAGACAACAGGAATCTCCACTAACGACTGGCATTTTCTACCCTTCTGTATGCCTGGCTTCCATTTCCCCATAGTCTTCAAGACTCGCAAAACCTCTGCATTTAGCACAGGATAACGCCCACTCTTAATCGTAACATCATTCACAGAACCATCAACATTGATGATGAAAGTAATGTTTACAGTACCTTGCAGTTCTTGACTCTTCGCATCTGCAGGATATTGTAAAGTCTTCGTAAGCCATTTCATAAACTCAACCCAGCCACCAGGAGGTGTTGGAGTATCCGAGAGAATACGCTTACTAACCTTATCATCATAACGTTCCACCTCCACTTGTGATGGATCATCTGTCATCTTCTCCGTCACTTTTTTGGCATCTTCCTGCACCTTTGGAGGATCTGGCAAGGTGGTGACCATTGGCATAACGATAGGAACATCACTCACTTGCGGGGCGGCAGTTTTCTTGTCATTTGAGTTCATGCTACCTGCGTCGTGAGGTGTCACCTTATTAGGGACATCCCTACGTTTAAGATTCAAAAGATCCTCAATTGTAGGTTTCTTATCGTCCTTTGTCTTTGCTAAGTCTTGCTGGTCAATGGCTGGCAACATATCCATATCGTGAAGAGTCACATTCTTAAAGGCTTTCACGTTAGTATCATCATCGCTTGAAGGATTGGCATTGTATTCCATAGCAACAAAGAAGATAGATAGGGCAATGATGATTCCCAACAGGAAACCAACCCATCGCTTATTCTCTAAATCTGCTTTTTTTGACTTCTTAATCTCCACTGTTAGATACTAAACTATAGCTATTGCCGTTATATGAAATACTGCTCTATACCCGAGAAGCGTACCTTCTATTATTTAAGCAGTTCCAAAGACAAAAGTAATAAGATATTCGGAAAAAGCTGTAACTTTGCCCGATAAATTAATTTAGATTAAATGAAAAAGTTTGTTTTAACGCTCATCTCAACCCTTTTCACTTGTATGTTATGGGCTCAAGAGAGCCAAACTGAATACAATTTCTTACGTCTTCCTGTTAGTGCACATGCTGCTGCTTTAGGTGGAGATAATATTACAATTATTGAAGATGACCCTGCTTTGATGTTCTCTAACCCTGCTCTTGCATCATCGGTAAGCGATAAGACGATAGGTTTGAGTTATATGAATTACATGAGTGGTGCCAATTACATGGGTGCTTCTTACTCAAAGGCTTTGGGGGAGAAAGGGACAATTGCAGGAGGAGTCCAGTACATGAACTATGGAAAGATGAAGGAGTATGACCAGAACAACACACAGATAGGAACCTTTAATGCTAGTGAGATTGCAATCGAAGGGATATTTTCTTACGAATTAGCACATAATCTCGTGGGAGGTATAACAGCGAAGTTTATCAACTCATATATCGGTAATTACAGCTCCATGGCAGTAGGTGTTGACCTCGGTCTCAACTGGTTTGAACCTGATTACCAATGGTCTGTTTCAATGGTGGCAAAGAACTTGGGCGGTCAAATCAAGGCTTATGAAGAAAACTATGGGAAGATGCCTATGGATGTACAAGTTGGTGTGAGCAAAACCTTTGCAGCCTTACCTGTACGACTATCTGCAACTCTCGTTGACTTAACTCATTATGATTACCGCTTTATCAATCACTTGAATCTTGGTGCAGACATCCTCTTGTCTGACAATATATGGGTCGGTGGTGGTTACAACTTCCGCCGAGCTGACGAGATTACCATCGGTAGCAATGAGGATTCCAGTGCGCATGGAGCAGGCTTTAGTGTGGGTGGTGGCATTAATCTCGAACGCTTCAAACTAAACTTAGCCTATGGTAAGTATCATGCAGCTAGCAGCTCCGTCTTAGTCAATCTTGCCTATTCATTTTAAGTAATAATTGTTTCATTAGATACAGATAACCTTATTTATCTTTGTAATTACACATGATTTGAGTGATTGGGTACTATTTCTAGAATTTATCAAACACACCCCTACTGACATAATAATTATCTAGGAGCAGCTATCGAAGAAATCTTCTCAAATTGAATATCCTTTCGTATAGACTTAAACAGGCACTCTTCTCTACTTAAAGAGAGCCTTTCCTTGCCATGAGAAAAGGCTCTCTTCGCATTAAAGAAACGCCCTTCTCAAATAGAAGTAGACATTCCTTTCAACTCAATATATGAAATGAATACAATGACAAATAATCTATTTCGAACCATAGACATATTACTTTTTTTATTAACTTTGCACTCACTGCGCAAGAAAGCAGTACTAAATAGATAAAACAAAACACGGATTCAGAATGAAAAAGATAACTATCGCTATCGATGGATACTCCTCATGTGGTAAGAGCACGATGGCTAAAGACCTTGCAAAGAAGATTGGTTACATCTATGTAGATACTGGTGCAATGTACCGATCCGTTACGTTCTATGCTTTACGTAACCATCTATTCAATGCGGACGGCTCGATAAAAGAAGAGGAACTAAAGGCACAGATGGATAAAATTAAAATTAGTTTCCAGTTGAATAAAGCAACAGGACGACCTGACACCTATCTCAATGGAGAGAATATTGAGACCGAAATCCGAACAATGGAAGTATCTTCACATGTCAGCATTATCGCTGCCCTCCCCTTCGTTCGTACTGCTCTCGTGGAGCAACAACAGCAAATGGGCGCAGAGAAGGGTATCGTTATGGACGGAAGAGACATCGGGACTGTGGTCTTCCCACATGCAGAACTAAAAGTATTCGTCACAGCTTCAGCAGAAGTTCGTGCCCAACGACGCTACGACGAACTGAAGGGTAAAGGCATGGATGCTGACTTCAATGAGATTCTAAAGAATGTACAAGAACGCGATTATATCGATACCCATCGTGAGACGTCACCGCTCCGTAAGGCGGATGATGCTATCGAATTAGATAACAGTAACTTAACAATTTCAGAACAACAGCAATGGCTTTACGACCAATATTGTAAAGTGGCTCAATCGTAAAAGGATTTCATCTCCCCCAAAAGAGAGAACAAATCAAGCAATAGAAAGGCTAAGGTAGCATTAATATTTATAGGTCAACTCTATTTTACGAATCACCTAAGAGAAAAAAAGCTATTCGCTTGTAATTCTCAAAAAATAGTCGTATTTTTGCAGAAAAGAATTATTAATAGTTGACTTCACGCTATTTTTTAAATGAAAAAAATCATCTTATCTCTCATAGCAGTAGCTATGATTATGGCAATGACAGGATGTGGTTCTAGCAAGGGCTTCACCTATGTGGAGAACATTGACTCGACTAGTCTTGCCGCTTCACGTGGTCTCTTTGATGCACGAATTATGCCTAAAGACGAATTAACCATCACAGTCAATACAACTAATCCAGAGGCTGCTGCACCCTTCAATCTGCAAGGTGGTGACAAAGGATCTACGGCTTTCAAGGGCTATCTAGTTGATAACACGGGATTCATTAACTTCCCTATTATCGGTAAGATACACGTTGTTGGCTTAACAAAAACAGAATGTGAGGACTTGATAAAGAGTAAGATTCAACCTTACCTTGCACGCACCGAGAACCCTGTTGTGACGGTTCGCATGAGTAGTTATCACATTACTGTCATGGGTGAAGTAGGTCGTCCTAGCGTGATACCAGTATCGACTGAGAAGATTAGTGTTCTAGAAGCTATTGCGCAGGCAGGCGATTTAGGTGTATATGGTAAGCGTAATAATATTCTGTTGATACGTGAGGATGCAAGAGGAGAAAAGCATGCAGTACGTCTGAATTTGAATGATGCTAACATCATCAACTCACCTTATTATTATCTACAACAGAATGACGTGTTGTACGTTCAACCAAACTCTGTGAAGGCAAAGACCTCTAGTATTGGTAGTTCTACTACTATTTGGTTCTCTTTCATAGGTATCGTTACGTCAGTAGCATCACTATTGGTTAACGTTTTAAGAAGGTAAGATTCTATCTTTAAATGGGGACTTATATCCTCATTAAAGAGGCAAATATTAAAAATGAGAACATTCTTTGACATCCATATCTTGCCTAGCCTAGAACAGAGCTAGATGATAGGAAGCGGGTGTAAGGGTGTTCTCATTTGTTATAAAAAGGAAAGGGTTAAGGTAAAATGTGTGGTATTGTAGGATATATTGGGACGAAGCGTGAGGCTTACCCCATACTGATTAAAGGCTTGAAACGCCTTGAATATAGAGGATATGACAGCGCTGGTGTGGCACTGATAGACAATAATGGCAACTTAGATGTCTATAAAACAAAAGGAAAAGTAGCTGACTTAGAGGAGTATTGTACTGATAAGAACGTCACTGGAAACATTGGTATTGCTCACACACGTTGGGCAACTCATGGTGAGCCATCATCTATAAATGCGCATCCACACTATTCGCAGTCAAAGAATTTGGCAATTATTCATAATGGTATTATCGAGAATTATGCAGAAATAAAGCATAATTTGATAGAGAAAGGAATACAATTTCAGTCGGATACAGACACTGAAGTGTTGGTTCAACTGATTGATTATATACAGACAAAGAAGGACATTAGTCTCCTAGAGGCAGTACAGTTGGCTTTACATCAAGTAATTGGTGCATACGCCATAGCCCTCTTGGATAAGCGTAACCCTGATACCATCATTGCTGCAAGAAAGCAGAGTCCACTTGTAGTAGGCATTGGTGAGGGTGAATTCTTCCTCGGTTCAGACGCTAGTCCGATAATTGAATATACTGATAAAGTTGTCTACCTTGATGATGGCAACATTGCAGTAATGAAGTTAGGAGAGGAGTTGAAGGTTGTAAATATCCTCAATGAAAAGCTATCTCCAGAGGTTCGTACGGTAGATATCAACCTTGGTCAGATAGAAAAAGGAGGCTACGATCACTTCATGCTGAAGGAGATCTTTGAACAACCAGAGTGTTTGACAAACTGCATGAGAGGTAGAATTAACGTAGAGCACGATAATGTTACCTTGAGTGCAATGATTGATTATCGCAGCAAACTGCTCAATGCTAAGCGCATCATCATCGTTGCTTGCGGTACAAGTTGGCATGCAGGACTTATTGGTAAACAGATGATTGAAACCTTCTGTAGGATTCCTGTAGAGGTTGAATATGCTAGTGAGTTCCGCTATCGTAACCCGGTTGTAAGTGATAGCGACGTTGTCATAGCCATTTCACAGAGTGGAGAAACAGCCGATACACTTGCAGCTGTAGAGTTAGCAAAGTCTAGAGGTGCTTTTATCTACGGCATTTGTAATGCTATCGGGTCTAGTATCCCGCGTGCAACTGATACAGGAACTTACATCCACGTAGGCCCTGAAATCGGTGTTGCTTCTACAAAGGCTTTCACTGGACAGGTCACTGTCTTAACGATGTTTGCACTAGCTTTAGCAAATGCCAAAGGAACTATTAAACACGAAGAATACGTGCGTACGGTTAAAGAATTGGCAGAAATTCCTAATATGATAAGGGACGTGTTGAAGGTAAATGACCAAATCGCAGATATGGCACGCACCTTCACTTATGCACGAAACTTCCTCTACTTGGGACGTGGATTTAGTTACCCAGTAGCTTTGGAAGGTGCATTAAAATTAAAGGAGATTTCTTACATTCATGCAGAAGGCTATCCCGCAGCAGAGATGAAACATGGTCCTATTGCCTTGATAGATTCTGATATGCCTGTAGTAGCTATCGCAACGCAGAACGGGATGTACGAGAAAGTACGTAGCAACATACAAGAGATAAAAGCAA
Source organism: Prevotella sp. oral taxon 306 str. F0472 (assembly GCF_000257925.1). Taxonomy (NCBI): domain Bacteria; kingdom Pseudomonadati; phylum Bacteroidota; class Bacteroidia; order Bacteroidales; family Prevotellaceae; genus Prevotella; species Prevotella sp. oral taxon 306. The sequence goes on along the minus strand of NZ_AJIN01000040.1, from coordinate 44,984 downwards.
GACAAGGTCGGGTTATAGCCTTAGTAACTAAAGGTGACACGACAATCTCTCATATCGCAGATGCCGTAATAGAGCTTCCTGATTGCATGGAATGTCTAGAACCACTAGTTGCAACAATCCCATTACAGCTTTTGGCATACCACATTGCAGTTTGCAAAGGCAAGGATGTGGATCAACCACGTAATCTGGCAAAGTCTGTTACAGTAGAGTGAAAGTCTCTGATATCACCATCATCTAGGATACTCAACAGGGTATCCAAAATGACGGGGAATGCTTATAAGCTGGTAACGAAAACGCAAACAAGATTAGTAAACATCGGTAATTGTAAAAGACAGACAATACATCTTATAAATGGAAAAGAACATTCATGAAGATTGCGGAGTAGCAATGATTAGGTTGCTAAAGCCGTTAGAGTATTATCAGGAGAAGTATGGAACCTGGATGTACGGGTTAAATAAACTCTATCTTATGATGGAGAAGCAGCATAATCGTGGTCAGGAAGGGGCTGGATTATCTGCTGTGAAACTCTCATCCGAGCCTGGTAACGAGTATATGTTCCGTGAACGAGCAGAGGGAAAGAATGCTGTTACAGAGATATTTGCTGATGTACACAAGCATTATAAAGGCTTATCACAGGAGCAATTGTCTGATGTTTCTTTTGCAAAAACTAGTCTTCCCTTTGCGGGAGAGCTTTATATGGGCCACCTCCGGTACTCAACTACTGGCAAGAGTGGTCTTTCTTATGTCCATCCCTTCCTACGTCGCAACAACTGGAAGGCAAAGAATCTATGTATGTGTGGCAACTTCAATATGACAAATATTGAGGATATATTTGAGAAACTGACTGACCAAGGGCAATGCCCACGCATCTATAGCGATACTTACCTTCTATTAGAACTCATGGGACACCGGCTTGATCGTGAAGTTGAACGCAACTTTGTGAAGGCACAGGAACTTGGACTTACTAAACGAGACATCACAGAGTATATTGAAGATAACATACAAATAAGTAATGTCCTCAAGACTACCATGGAGCATTTCGATGGTGGTTACGTTATCTGCGGACAAACAGGTTCAGGCGAGATGTTCTCTATTCGAGATCCATGGGCTATACGTCCTGCATTCTATTATAAGAACGATGAGATCGTAGTAGTTGCTAGTGAACGCCCCGTCTTACAGACAACCTTCGACCTAGAATGTGAAGACATACAAGAGTTAAAACCGGGTCAAGCCTTAATAGTTAACAAACGGGGAGAAGCAAGCCTACAGCAGATACTTGAGCCAAAGACTTATTCGGCCTGTTCGTTTGAGCGTATTTACTTCTCTCGTGGATCGGATAGAGACATCTATAAAGAGCGTGAGAAACTAGGTCAACAATTGACAGAACGCGTCCTAGAAGCAGTCAATTATGATACAACTCACACAGTTTTATCATTTATTCCTAACACTGCAGAAGTAGCGTTCTATGGGTTAACTCATGGTTTTAAAGAATGGATTGACAAACGAAAAGTTGAGCAAATAACAGCCTTGGGGAGCAACCCTTCAGAAGAAGATATACATCAGATTCTAAAGCAAGGAATACGTGCTGAGAAGGTAGCATGGAAGGATATCAAGCTAAGAACATTTATCACTGAGGGTAATTCACGCAATGACCTCGCCTCTCATGTCTATGATATAACGTATGAGAGTATCGAACCCTACAAGGACAACTTAGTAATCATAGACGATTCTATTGTTCGAGGGACAACTCTCAAGGAAAGCATTCTTCACATCTTAGATCGTCTACATCCAAAGAAGATTGTCATTGTTTCCAGTGCACCACAGATACGCTTTCCCGACTATTACGGCATTGACATGCCACGTCCAGAAGAGTTCTGTGTCTTCCGTGCGACCATTGAGTTAATACGTGAACGGAATATGGAGAATCTTCTACATGATGTTTATGAAGCCTGTAAGAAAGAGGTTGCCAAACCTAAAGGAGAACATCTCAATAATTCAGTAAAGGCCATTTATAAACCTTTCACCATAGAAGAAATCAATCAAAAGATTGTAGAGATACTTCGACCGCAGGGCATGACGACGCCAGTCGAACTTGTTTTCCAAAGCATTGAAGGTCTACATAATGCTATTCCGAACCATCCTGGTGACTGGTATTTTACGGGTGACTACCCTACTCCAGGTGGTATGAGACTGGTCAACCAGAACTTCATCAATTATTATGAACATGAACACCTCAAGCATAACATGAGCTAATCTCTATAGATAAGGACGTACGGCTTGTGCGCTCAAGACATTTCTCTTGAATTAACCGCACAAATCATACGTCCTTTTTCCAGTGTTAGAACATTAACAAGAAATACATAAAAACAATCAACTCAACAATACTAAGTAATAATGAGGAACGTAACTTTAGTCCTGAGTGACGGAACAAAATTCCATGGCAAGTCGTTTGGATACGATGCACCAGTTGCTGGTGAGGTGGTATTCAACACGGCCATGATGGGTTATCCAGAGAGCCTTACAGACCCTTCCTATGCTGGTCAACTTCTGACCATGACCTTTCCTTTAGTAGGAAACTATGGTGTGCCTCCATTCTCTATAGAGGCAAATGGCATCCCAACATTCATGGAGAGCGACAAGATTTATGCGTCTGCTATCATCGTATCAGACTACACAGAACAGTATTCCCATTGGAATGCTGTAGAGAGCCTAGGCGATTGGTTGAAGCGTGAACATGTACCTGGTATCACCAACATTGATACTCGTGAGTTAACCAAAGTACTGCGTGAACATGGTGTGATGATGGGTAAGATTCTCTTTGACGATGAGCCTGATAACATCCCAGAAGCTAATTATGAAGGCGTAAACTTCGTCGACCTCGTATCCACGAAAGAGATTATTCGATACAATGAAGGCGCAGGCAAGAAGGTTATACTTGTAGATTGCGGTGTGAAAGCAAACATCATTCGTTCACTTATTAATAGAGGAGTAGAGGTTATCCGAGTACCTTGGAACTATGATTACACATCGATGGATTATGATGGACTCTTCCTAGCGAATGGACCTGGAGACCCCGATATGTGCGTCGATGCCGTTAATGTAATTCGCAAACAGATGAGCATGAGTAAGAAGCCTATCTGTGGTATTTGCATGGGTAACCAACTATTATCAAAGGCAGCAGGAGCAACTATCTATAAGTTGAAATATGGTCATCGTGGACACAATCAACCAGTTCGTATGGTTGGTACTAATAAGTGTTATATCACCTCCCAGAACCATGGTTACGCCGTAGATGCGTCTACTCTTGATAAAGACTGGAAAGAACTTTTCGTCAACATGAATGATGGTAGCAATGAAGGTATCTGTCATGTTGAGAATCCATGGTTTACTTCTCAGTTCCATCCAGAGGCTTGCTCTGGTCCTGTTGATACATACTTTATGTTTGACAAATTCGTAGAAACACTAAGATAATGAAAGACGATTCAATTAAAAAAGTACTGCTTCTCGGATCGGGAGCATTGAAGATAGGTGAGGCAGGAGAGTTCGATTACTCTGGTTCACAAGCATTAAAAGCATTACGAGAAGAAGGTGTTTCTACCGTTCTCATCAATCCGAACATCGCTACAGTGCAAACTTCTGAAGGCGTAGCAGACCAGATCTATTTCCTTCCTGTACAACCTTATTTTGTTGAAAGGGTGATTGAGAAGGAGCGTCCTGATGGCATTCTCTTATCCTTCGGTGGTCAGACTGCATTGAACTGTGGTGTAGAGTTAGAACGTACAGGCATACTAAAGAAATATAATGTACGAGTTCTTGGTACCCCCGTTGCGGCTATCATGAATACAGAAGATCGTGAGCTCTTTGTTGAAAGACTTGATGAAATCGATGTAAAGACCATTAAAAGTGAGGCTTGTGAGGATATTGTTCAGGCACGCAAAGCTGCTAAGACGCTTGGTTATCCAGTCATTGTGCGTGCGGCCTATGCACTCGGAGGACTTGGCAGTGGCTTTGCTGACAATGAAGATGAGCTAAACACTCTATGTGAGAAAGCCTTTTCTTTCTCTCCTCAAGTACTTGTTGAGAAGAGTCTCAAGGGCTGGAAAGAAATCGAATATGAGGTTGTTCGTGACCAATATGACAACTGCATCACAGTTTGTAACATGGAGAATTTCGACCCACTAGGTATCCACACGGGGGAATCTATCGTAATTGCTCCATCACAGACATTGACTAATAGCGAGTATCACAAGCTCCGCGCATTATCAATAAAGATTGTTCGTCACATCGGCATCATCGGTGAATGTAACGTACAATACGCCTTCGACCCACAGAGTGAGGATTATCGTGTGATTGAGGTAAATGCTCGTTTGTCTCGTTCGTCAGCTCTTGCAAGTAAGGCAACAGGCTATCCTTTGGCTTTCGTGGCGGCTAAATTAGGTATGGGCTATGGTCTCTTTGAATTGAAAAACTCCGTTACAAAGACTACATCAGCCTTCTTTGAGCCTGCACTCGACTATGTTGTCTGCAAGATACCACGCTGGGATCTAAGTAAATTCCGTGGTGTCGATAAGGAGTTAGGGTCAAGTATGAAGTCCGTCGGAGAGGTTATGGCGATTGGACGTAACTTCGAGGAAGCAATTCAGAAGGGCTTACGAATGATAGGACAAGGCATGCACGGCTTTGTTGAAAACAAGGAGTTGCAGATTGAAGACATAGATGCTGCATTGCGCGAACCAACAGACAAGCGTGTATTCATCATCTCAAAGGCTATGCACAAGGGCTATACTGTTGATCAAATACACGACTTGACAAAGATTGACAAGTGGTTCTTGAATAAGTTAAAGCATATCATTGACATTGACGAAGAGCTGAAACGCAAGAATATCAATACGCTTGATAAAGAGTTATTGCGTGAGGCTAAGGTCTACGGATTCACTGACTTCCAGATAGCACGTGCTGTCAATCTAGAGGAGGAATGCCCTAATATGCACAAAGCAATGATGCTTGTGAGAAGATTGCGTAAGGGTTTTGGCATCCTTCCTGTCGTCAAGCAGATAGACACACTAGCTGCCGAATATCCTGCACAAACCAATTACTTATATGTAACCTACGCTGGTGTTGGTTCTGACATCACGTTCTCCAATGATCGAAAATCGGTTGTTGTACTAGGTTCGGGAGCCTATCGTATCGGTAGTTCTGTCGAGTTTGATTGGTGCGGTGTACAGGCATTGAACACCATTAGAAGACAAGGGTATCGATCTATCATGATCAATTATAACCCTGAGACAGTATCGACTGACTATGACATGTGTGACCGTCTTTACTTTGACGAATTGACCTTCGAACGTGTCATGGACATCATTGATGCCGAGACTCCTCATGGTGTCATCGTATCAACAGGTGGTCAGATTCCTAACAACTTAGCCATGTATCTCGATGAAGAGAACGTACCAATTCTAGGTACAGCAGCTAAGGACATCGATAACGCGGAAGACCGTGCTAAGTTCTCGTCTATGCTTACTGAGAACGGAATTAACCAACCAGAATGGAGCGCACTAACAAGTATGGAGGATATAGACAGGTTCGTTGACCGGGTCGGATTCCCTGTTCTTGTCCGCCCATCTTACGTTCTTTCGGGTGCAGCCATGAATGTTTGTTCTAATAAGGATGAGTTAACTCGATTCCTCCAGTTGGCTGCTAACGTTAGTGAAGACCATCCTGTAGTAGTTAGTAAGTTTATCGAGAACGCAAAGGAGATCGAGATGGACGCTGTTGCGAAGGATGGAGAAATCATGGCATATGCCATCTCTGAGCACATAGAGTTTGCTGGTGTACACTCTGGAGACGCAACTATTCAGTTCCCACCACAGAAGCTTTACGTCGAAACAGTGCGTCGAATCAAACGCATTAGCCGCCAGATTGCAAAGAAGCTACACATCAATGGACCATTCAACATTCAGTATATGGCACGCGACAATGACATCCTTGTCATCGAATGTAACCTTCGCGCGAGTCGCTCATTCCCATTTGTTAGTAAGGTTCTAAAGCTCAACTTCATCGATCTCGCTACTAAGATCATGCTCGGAGTACCTGTTGAAAAGCCTAACAAGAACCTCTTTGACCTTGATTATGTGGGCATTAAGGCTTCTCAATTCTCGTTCAATCGATTGCAGAAAGCCGACCCTGTACTTGGTGTAGACATGAGTTCAACGGGTGAAGTGGGCTGTCTCGGTGATGATTCCGCCACTGCTTTACTGAAGAGTATGCTATCTGTCGGACAGAGAATACCGAAGAAGACCATCCTTCTCTCTACAGGAGGTGCAAAGCAGAAAGCCGAAATGTTGGATGCAGCAAAGACCTTGAAGCAACACGGCTATGAGCTTTTTGCAACCGTAGGAACGTCTAAGTACCTCACAGAGAATGGTATTGAGAACACACTTGTGTATATGCCATCTGATAAGGAACATTCTCCTCAGGCCTTGGACTTGCTACATGAGAAGAAAATTGACATGGTTGTTAATATGCCAAAGGACTTGACTCCACGCGAGCTAACCAATGGGTATAAGATTAGACGTGCCGCCATCGATCTCAACATACCATTGATTACGAATAGCCGATTGGCAAGTGCGTTCATCAATGCCTTCTGTAATGTCTCGCTCGACGACATCGACATCAAGGCATGGGGTGAGTATTAGAATCAATCATAATGAGATTACAATCCATGATGCTGTTACCAGTCGCCTTTCTGACGCTGGTGACAGCAACAACTCTTACGTCCTGCACCTCGTGCTCATCGCGTGGTGTGGGACATTATGATACTACACTCGTTGATACCATGGTGGCTGTTAACCTGGATAGTACTAAGGGGGACAATGGCTCTTACGTATCTGCATGGGTCTACTTAAACGATTCGTCGCTAGCAACGATACAAAGTGCTCCGAACAAAAAATCGCAGATTACAAGCTCTAACCACATGTTTATCCGTGTAAGAAAGGTTGGACGTCTAGGATTGGAAGCCTGTATGATTCTTGGAGATGGCGAACAGTTCGCTGGGAATAGTTTTGATAGTTCGAATTATGTAAGGGTCTATGCACAGGGAGATGAGGTCGGACGATTCACTTACAAACCAGGTGTTAGTAAGCAAACTGATTCTGCTTTCGTTCAAAATCCCGTCGCTTTCGTTGATTGTTTACGCAAGTATCGCTCATTAAAGATTGAGGCAACCACCTTTACTAGTGGTACTTTGGTTTATTCCTTTGATGCTATTGAGGCTTTAAAGGGCAAGAAGTAGTTAATAAAAGAGGACAGGATGCAAGATTAGAACTCCACCTCTTAGTTTTGAAAAAACATCTAACACTATTTTAGAAGGGCGTTTCTTCACATCGAAGAGACGCCCTTCTCATAATGAAGGAACGCCCTCTTCAAATGAAGGAGAGCGTTCCTTTCGTTTCACAAATTATATTGTTAGCTTAGAAACAAATTGTACGTTGATTGTCTTTAAGTATTCTTTTGAGATTTAAATCATGGAGTTTAATTTAAAAGGAAGTCCCTTTACACCCCTTCCTCTTCGGACATCTCTTCTTCAGTCTTTGGTTTCTCAGCTTTCTCCTGATCGCTACCTGTGTCTAACTCCGTGGCATTTGAGATACGAATATGGCATGACTTATCAATAAAGAAGTTCATTGGAACATACTCATCACTATTAGGGTCAGGGGAACCAACGCTCACACCAAAGCGTAAAGCATCGCCTTCTACATGGTCAAACATAAATCCGACAAGCGAACCATGCTCTCCGTAATCATTGTTTGTGAACTCTTTAAAGTCGTTCTTTGTGAATGTTCTATCATAGAAAGTGGTACCATCAGGACGCTTGATAGTCAGTTGCACCTTATTGTCATAATACTTCCTTCCATCTTCATCTTCCGACAATTCAAGGTCTTTATCAGCGTATCGACGGATTGTAATGGTATATATTCCCCCTACCCACTCGACCTTCTTTTCATATTTAAAGTCGGACAGGCTCTTTGGACCAGTTGGTACTTTCGGACGCGGAGCAATCTTAGTTATGATATCATTAGACTTTTTTTCCTTCTTACATGCAGCCACACTACAGAGGGCGAGGGCTACAATCAGAATGGTAATTAGGTTCTTTGCCATAATAAATGTGTAATTAGATAGTACAAAAGTACACATTTTCTTTGAATGTAGCAAGTGTTCCCTTTCAAAGTTCATACAATGGGGGAAAGCCCTCCTAAGGATTCCCTAACGGAAAGGTTATACCTAATTATTTATGATTGAGGAACAAAAAGGCGGACAGATGAGGATATCTGTCCGCCTTGACAATATATATTTTCCCCTCATATAAACCAGCTTTTAGTAAGTAGCTCTTCCCTCTTAGAAAGACAGGAAAGAGTCTGCTGTTAGGGTAAAGAGGGTTTTTACAACTTCTTCAACACAACTTGAAGACTATTGAAATCGTATGCCTTATCGAGAGCAGATAACACATCCGACCACTGAGAAGCAGGAACTCGATATTGCTTATATACCTTTTCGAAAGTAATTAAGAGTTTACCATCCTCGACAGAAGCCTTAGAAGTAAAGGAAATAGCACTATTATCTACATTAGAATTGAGTTTCTGCAAGCTTTCCGGAGATACTTCATAGCCGCTAGGAATGGCTAGGCGCACCGTAACAGAGTAAGTTCTAGGGTAAGGATAGATGATATCTACATTGCGCTGACGCTCTGCTCCCTCTATATGAGCTTGCTGTCCGACTAGCTGACCGACGGAGATTACAAGGTTGCGACCAGCTTTCTTGACCAAACCATCCATCTGGTAATCCACAAGATAAGTAAAGGGTTTATTCTTCTCACCGCATGAGAGCACCTTAGTGTCATTCACTTTCACTGCCGCATGGTCGTGATATGCCTTTATCTCATCGCTGAAGTTATCTGCAATAGACTTCTTGTCTTGCTCTGCGCGTTCTGCTGCTCGCTGGTCAGCAACGCTTGCTCCCTTGTCATAAAGCTGTGCAAACTTTGTCACACCATAGTCAGCACCCCATGCTTGAGCCATCTGCTCGGCTGAAGTATAGTCCATGATGTTACCTTCCTTATCGCATCCAGTAGTGGCATCTTGGCGCTTGATGTTGAGTAAGATACCATCAACAGTAGCATCAACATCTACCTTCTCCGTGTTATCCTTCGCCTGGCTGCCAGGGATAGTCACGTTTCTAAAAGGTCCATTTTGGAACTTCTTCTTCGCATCAGTAGCCACAGCCTCTCGGTTCTGATAGATAGATGGAATGGTGTTAGCCGTTGTGCCATATCGAGTACTTACTGGGAAATAACACTGACCATTACTCAACATGAAGCCATAGGTTACGTTCCAGATGTTCGCCAACTGCCCAATAGGTTCGGTCATACAATCAGTTACCAACACACGTGAGTATGGTACTTTGAGCTTATCAAGTAGGAATGAGAATACAGAACCAAAGTTCCTATATGAGAAGTAAGGATTATTATGCACCAAGGTATTCAACATGGCGAAGTTGTAGACATAGTTTGCTCTCTCTGTTGGATCGCTGATTTTCTTCGCTTCATCAATCACTTTGTTGAACATCTTATAGAATGACCACTTGCTAGTAGTCACATCCCAAAGTGTCCAAGCGTCCTCTTGAATGACCTTCGCATCGGGGTTTGCCTGCAAACCTTTGACCTTCATACTCTTTGGAATATACTCCAATGCTACCTTCGCATTGATGAATAACATTGTATAAGGGGTCTGTGCCAATGGATTATAAGCATAGTCAGGCATGGTCTTATCGATGTTTTTCTCACGAACATCTAGTACAATATCATCTTTATCAGCACCTTGCTTGAAGTCTGGAGCACCATTCATTGTGCGGTACTGAGTGCATAAGTCCTTATCAATAGAGCAATGAATTTGATAGTCAAGGATGGGATATTGACTACCAAAGAAGAATGTTATTGGATCTATATTCTCCTCTCTTAACTTGTCATAGTTATAGTAGAAGTAGTCAATCATATCGCCTACTTGCAGATTAGGAACAGCAAGTTTTGCATATTTCTCTTCTCCTTTCTTACCTTCGTTATTGTCTTGATAATCCTTTTCTTCCACTTCCTTAATAGTACCATTGGGCTTAATAACACGCACACCGAGTACTGTTCGGCGGTCATTACGCCATAATCCATTATTGAGAGAATAGTCGTATGTGCGGAACTCAAACGTGGAGAACTTATCCAAAGCAGCCTTATCATTAATCTTAACAAGGTTTCGGATGAGGTGAGTACCCGTACATTGCTTCACATTACCAAGGCTAAGAGCACTGAAGTGGTTGCTATAGTCGACTCCAACCTCTTCATATCTCGCCAAGACAACAGCCGACTCTTTATTATACTTTGTCGGTACTGTGCGGTTGTTGAATTGTGGTAGATCCTTCTTCCAGACCTCCGCTTTCACTTCACGTGCAAACTTTTGATAGTCCTCATCATTGAATGCCATCATAGGAAGAGTTATGATGGTGAGGAGGAGCAATGTGATTAGCTTTTTCATAACTATATGTATTGAAAATAATTAATAGCAATTAGGATGAATGGAGAAAGAGCTATTTCCGTTTCAAGACAACTTGCTCGTTACAAGCATCCGTCCACTTCCTTAGCGCATCATTCCATTGTGGTATGTTCTTTAAAGGGATTCGTCTGTGGTTAATTTGCATCTTCTGATGGAAAGTAATGACGTTCCCGTTTTGTACAAATCGGCATGTGAGCGTACCCTCTGGAGTATTGAAAGTAGCAGAAGAAGGTAAGTAATCAACACGATAACCAGCTGGAATGGTTAGCACAGCCTGCCTAACAACGTTGCAGCGAACAGGCAAATAATAGTCGTGTGTACGTTGTGTGGTATCAATGCGGGCATCGAAAAGATTGTTATGAGGGTTCATCTCGATATATAACTCACCATCAGCTTGTTGCACCGCAGGCTTATTAACCACCTTACCAGTAAACTTCCCCCATTCGTGGCGAGGGGCATCATCGACCCACTTCACGTCAGACACCATCATATTATGCGCATCTGAGTTAAGGTTGTTAGCAAGTAAATCATCGTTATGTTTGCTCCCGACATTGTCAGAAACCGACATAAACCATTCCTTCATATCGCCTCGTGTCATATAGGTAGCCGTTCCCACAAGAGCATCTCCTTGCAGTTGATAATTGTAAGAGAGGCTATCAATAGACTCATCAGGCTTCCTGACGGGTACAATCTCAAGTCTTGGGCGGTCGCCATTGGCTATCATTGCCTGCGAGCCTTGTATTCCTTGCGGTGTATAAGTATATGGGATATGCTTGCAAGTAGCATCAATAAAGTAAGTCTTACCTTTATATAAGAGCGTACAAATCACGTGGTCAGCCCCAGCGAGAGTAGGAACATCACTCATCTTAAAGGGTATCTCCTCCGTTCCTATATCTGTCCAACGAGCATCGAAACCCTGTGCTTTAAGTAAGGTCGTAAGCAATAACGCCATACCCTTACAATCACCATAACGCTTACGGAGCACCTCGGCAGGTGTATCTGGTCGATGTCCGGCTATTCCGGCTTCGTAGGCTATGTATCTAATGTTGTCCTGCACCCATCGATAAGTGTTGCTTATGCGGTCTTCGGGAGTCTTACTTGTCTTGTTAATCTCGGCTAAGAGTGACTGAAGATTAGGTATATTACAATCCACGTCAGCCATTTTCATCGACCAGCTGTACAATGCGTTGACATCAGCAAAGGGACCGATGATCAAAAGATAAGGATAGACACTTGAAGAAGGAGGCATTTGCACATCCTCTTTCATGCGATTGCAGTTGGTCATAGTATAGCGGTAAACCTCATCCGTAGGCGTTGACTCATGTGCAACCTGTATGTTATAGCCCTCAAAGTTCATTTCTTTAAGCCGATAGCCAGCCAACTTCTTAGGAATAGTGATGGTCAGTGTCTTGTGCTGAATGAAGTATTCTTCGAGCAAATAAACACGTGTGAAATACTTAATATCCTTAAAGGTACGCTCGAAGGAAGCACTGCTTGTTTTGCCTTTCTTACTTATCTCACCTTGAATGGTGCATGCCTTCGTATCGTCATAGAACACATTTTCGGGAGTGACATTCGTATATTGCTTCTGACCATGCCCCGAGATATTATCCAAAGAGATAAATTCTCCATAGAAGACAGTGGTTTCTGGCATTACTTTCGTCACTGAATTAGATAGATAAGTGACTTTCTCTGTGTTCTTAACAATAGGTTTATCACCATCAAAAGTCAATGTGTATTGTTCGTCACATTGCGAGATAAGAATCTTATCGTCCCATTGTTGTGCCTGAGCATAAGCCGTACAGAACGTGAAAAGAAGTACTGTAACCAGCGAACGGATTGTTTTTAAATAGCTTACCATCTGAAGTTTAAATAGATAGAAATCGTTATATAGCCTGTCGGCAATGACTTGAAAATGTGGAATAAAGCCCACATGCAAAGATAGACAATTATTCTGAATGAGGCATAAAAGTCTTATGTTTTTTTAATAACATCGGTGAATTATATGGTTGTTACCTACTTTCTTTTTAACTTTGTGGCATGACTAAGAACCCAAGCAATAATTATCAACAATGAAGAATACCTATCTCTTCCATTTCACGAGACGCCCTTCTCCCCTGTACGTAACGGCTTCGTTGATGTCAATAGGGGCTCTCCTTCCAGCTAATGCACAACAAGTAAAGACGCAGCCCAATATTATCTTCTTTATGGTTGACGATATGGGATGGCAGAATACGTCCCTTCCTTTTGCCGATTCGATTACTACTAATAATCGAAAATACGACACCCCGAATATGGAAAGACTTGCTGCAGAGGGAATGATGTTCACAGATGCGTACGCAACACCTATCAGTTCGCCCTCAAGATGTAGCTTGATGACTGGTATGAATATGGCACGGCACCGGGTAACGAATTGGACCTTACATCGCGACCAGATGACAGATGGGAAGCGAGATGGGGTCACACTACCTGATTGGAATTACAATGGTATTGCGCAGAGTGGTAATGTGGGGCATACAGCAAAGGCGATTTCCTTCGTACAACTACTAAAGAATGCAGGCTATCACACCATACATTGTGGGAAAGCACACTGGGGGGCAATTGATACTCCAGGTGAGAATCCCTGTCACTTTGGCTTCGATACAAACATAACTGGTACTGCTGCTGGTGGCTTAGCAACCTATCTTAGTGAGCGTAACTATGGCTTTACTAAGGATGGAAAGCCCACATCTCCCTTCGCAATACCTGGCTTGGAACGTTATTGGGGGACTGGCATCTTTGCGACTGAAGCCCTTACACGGGAGGCGATAGCGGCTTTGGAGAAGGCAAAAAAGTATGACCAGCCATTCTATCTATATATGTCTCATTACGCCGTACACGTTCCCATCGACCGAGATATGCGTTTCTATCCCACCTATCGTGCACGTGGACTATCGGAGAAGGAGGCTGCCTACGCCTCGTTGATTGCTGGAATGGATAAAAGTTTGGGCGACCTCATGGACTGGGTGGCGCAGGCTGGACTCAAGCGAGAGACGATTATCATCTTTATGAGTGATAACGGAGGACTCGCCTCATCGTCCTATTGGAGAGACGGGGAGCTTTACACACAGAATGCACCACTCAAGAGCGGTAAAGGATCACTATATGAAGGAGGGATAAGAGTGCCTTTCATTGTGAAATGGAACCACGTAGTAAAGCCCAACTCACGTTCGCATACACCGATAATCATCGAGGATCTTTACCCAACCCTGCTCTCTATGGCGGGAATCAAGCACTATCATGTGCCACAGACTATTGATGGGAAAGATATTACACCGATACTTCGCGGTAGGCAACAGGGCTTTGAGAAACGTCAACTGGTGTGGAACTATCCTAATATATGGGATGGTGAAGGACTGGGCATCAGCCTCAACTGCGCTATTCGTGAGGGAAAGTGGAAACTAATCTATTCGTATCTTACAGGGAATAAAGAGCTTTATGACCTCTCAACCGACCTCTCCGAAAAGCATGACTTAGCCCCTTCGCATCCTCAACTCGTTGCTCGTCTCTACCATCACCTCACGTCCCGTTTGCGTAAGATGAAGGCACAGCAACCGATTGTTAAGTTATAAATCAAGTGTATGCAATTAGGCGTTACACCAATGCAAGCGATGGGCTTTCACGTGAACTATCATTCCGTCGCACTTTGATTCGTACCGATGAAAGCTATTGGTGTAACGCTTTATCGTAATCAATACTATTTAGTACGAGGCGAGGACGCCTATTGTTGAAACGTGGAGAGATGACATTCCGTTCTGCCTTGTACTCTTTAGTACTTATTCCAGCCAAATACAACAATAGATGTGGTAGGTCGTCAGTCATGAACCTATTATGCCTTGCCTTCATAATCTCTATGAATATCTTGTGATGCCTCTGCCTATATGCAGGCGAACACCATATCCAGAAAGGTATTTCAAACTCCTCATGATACTTCTTAACATCAATGTTCTCTGCCTCAGTGAGCCTACCAGCCATATCCACATCCTTGCCATAACAATCCTCTCCATGGTCGGATAGATAGACAACAATAGCCTCCTTATTACGGAATCGTTCGACTATCTTACTCAAAACAAAGTCATTGTAAAGCGTCGCATTGTCATAGTCTGCAATCGTCTGTTTCGCATGATCTGACAGGTCCGAACGTGTGTAATCCCTTATACTAAACCTCTTCATATCGCTTTTACAACGTGCTGAGTACTGGAAGTGCTGCCCTAGCAGATGAAAGATGATTAATTGTGCCTTCCCTTTATTGATACCATCATGGTAATCGTTTAATAGCTCATCGTCATAGTCGTGGATACTGGTATTCCTATAATCAAACATCTGCTTGTTGAGTTGTGGATGATTTAAGAAGAAGCCACCGACGAGGTTATTCGTCCAATCAGGCGTATAGTTGATTCCATAAGGGAATTGGTTAGACAGGAAGCTAACATGATAGCCCGCTTTCTTAAAGGCTACAGGGAAGAGAGGACAGTTACTCCAATCCTCTTTCTCACCCACTGATTGCAATGAGAAGATCTGCTTGAATACCCTACTGGTTAGATTCCATGGCGAAACGACATCGGTGAATACTGCCAAAGAGTCATTACCTTCCATGAGAGCAAGCTGACGGGGCGTTGTGGGCAAACGATAACCATATAATTGCGAATGGTGTCGGTTCGCACTTTCGCCTATAATGAGAACAATGGTAGGAGACGTAAAGTTACATGAATCAACCGCCAGTCTTTCATTAGCCACGATGACTCCTTCCACTTGATTCGCTATCAAGTGATTGAAATAAAGTCCGTAAATAACACGTTCAACAGGGTGGTAAAGATGGGCAAAGCCATTATTTACAGCTATTTCAAGCCCCGACAGATTCCTAACAGTGTATAGCTGTACCTTATCATAGACGCTTAAACAAGTCCCGACAACAAGTGTGAGTAATAAAGCAGAGGCGATAAGGGGTTGCTTTAGATAAGCGGTTGGGAAGTTCATCCTCCTTATCGCCATAACAGCATGGCTAAGGGCAAGAAGGAAGATGACTGTTGCCAACGAAAACAGAAGTTCTGGTTGAAGATATTGAGAGAAGAACTCGGAGGCTTCCCTACCAGTTGTCTCCTGCGCTAAAAGGAGCATCGTCGGTGTAAGCGGTGTATTGAACAAGCTCTTACAGCAGGCATCTATTATCGCAATCACATAAATGAGACTGCTCAATATAACCTCCAACCCTTGACGTAATATACGTGGACAAAGGCTCAATAAAAGGCAAACAATATACACATCAGCTATCAACTCTATGTAACCAAAGATGTTCCGATGGCTCACATTCATAATAGCACCCACCAACAGCATAAACACAAAGAAAAGAGAACACGCTTCTATTGGCTTTACCAGATGGGTTATAAAGGTACGCTTCATATTAATTCTAATGATTAGCAACACATATTCCTTATCATCAGTCCCACACAATAGGAACTTAAACAGGATTCGCAACAAAGGTACAAAATAGCATCCGTATTCTCAAATAATCTCATGGTCGCACCGTAAAACATCTTATGTGTCATCCAACTCCTACGATATACATAACCAACTCCTACGATATACATAGCATACAGCGTGCAACGTCTTATCCATGGCACGCTAACCCCTGTTCCATCTCATGCCTGCATACTACATAAACAACGTTCCCTCCTATGGAACATGAATGTTCCGCCTGTGGAATGTTGATGTTCCGGCGTTGGAACATGAATGTTCCCGTGCTGGAACGTTGATGTTCCCATATGGGTAGGTTGACGTTCCTGCACGGGAATGAACTATCACTTATATACCTAAGTGGATTCCCCTAATATGCCTAGACACTTATTTGTTATATTAACTGAAGGGATAGATGCACTTTTGGGAGTCTCACGGTATCTCTTCTTTACTTCTTGAAAGGCGGGTTATTCACCAACGTGACCAGTGCGTTTGAGGACGCCCCATGTCTGCAGCTCGCCCTTGATTGCTTTAAGATAACTCTTGAAGAGGACGTAATACATAATCCAACGATAGAAGAAACGTTGCGGGATAACCCATAGGAGTACCCATAACCGCTCGCCTTCAAAGATGTAAGCCATGATAGATACACTTGCGTCAATGAGAAGGAAGATGAGATAATAGAAGAATATCTGCAAGGCATTGCCAGAGAAGAGACCAATGAGCATCAGTACATCTGCCAATGGTGAGAAGGTTGGGATGATATACTGGAAGATAAGCATATTAGGCATAGCCCATAGTCCGAAGCCCTTCTTCGATGGAGAGAAGAGTGAGGAGCGATGTTTCCAAAAGGCTTGCATCACTCCAAAGCACCAACGGATACGTTGCTTAACAAACTGGCGGAGTGTCTCAGGAGCTTCTGTCATTGCCACAGCATAGTTCTCGTTCTCAATGATGTAACCATGTTCGTTGATACTCATCGTCAGGTCGCAGTCTTCTGCTAAGGTGTCAGTGGTAAATCCTCCTACCTCTTCAATCACCTCTTTACGGAATGCACCGATAGCACCAGGAACAACGGTAATGGCATTGATATTAGAGTAAGCCATGCGATCAAAGTTCTGACTGCTGGTGTATTCAATAGCTTGCCAGTAGGTGAGCATATTCCTTTGGTTACCCACCTTCACGTTTCCTGCCACTGCACCAATGCGTTTATCCTTGTCGGCAATGAAGTGCTTCATCAGTCTACTTACGGCATCCTGCTTCAGCTGAGTGTCGGCATCAATACAAACCACATACTCTGAGCGACAAGCAGCGATACCATAGTTCAGTGCCGAAGCCTTACCGCCATTCTTCTTAGCGAGTATAGTAACCTTATCATCGGTATCGAAAGCCTCACGCACACGTTCGAGGGTATGGTCTTTACTACCATCATCGACGAAGTAGATATGTAGGTTCGGGTAGTCTTGTTGCTTGAGCGTAGTGATGGTGCGCACGATATTCACCTCTTCATTATAACCCGGTACGATGATAGAAACAGCTGGAGCCGTAGCAGCATCAATCGGTGCATAGTTGCGTCGGTTCTCTGCTCGTTTCTCTCTGAACGTCAACACGTACATGAATACGAGGCGCATCATACCCAAGACAAGGAATACAAGGAAGAGAGCCGTGAGGAAGTCGGATACATGATAAATCATCTCTGCCAGCCAAAGGTTGGTTTGCATGGCATAGTAAGCCTTTCCCTTATTGATAGCAGGCATCAGGGTTTGCTTATTCATCCCTAAGTATTGTTCCAAAGAGATGAACTGATAACCTTCATGTTGTAGGGTCTCAATGATACGAGGGAGGGCTTCAATCGTAGGTTTACGTGTGTCACCACCCGCATCATGGAGCAAGATGATATGTCCGTCTTCATGGTGTACACCATCGATGACACGTTGGTAGATTTGGTCAGCCGTTACGTCCTTTTGCCAGTCATTAGGGTCGATAGACTCACCCACAAAGAGGTAGTTGCGTCGACTTGCCACTATCATTGGCCATATCTCCTCATGGTCTGTCGGGTCGGCATCGGCATTGTATGGAGCACGGAACAGGATTGTACTATGTCCTGTGACGCTCTCTATCAACATTCTTGTCAACTTCAACTCAGCATAAGAGCGGTTGTCGGAGTTCTCAATCATGTTATGGTGGGTGAAGGTATGGTTGCCGATAGTGTGCCCGGCATCATATACTTGCTTCACCAAAGGCAGGTTCTTCTCCATCTGCAGTCCCACCATGAAGAACGCAGCAGGGACATTATATTTCTTCAGCGTACTCAGCACGGTAGGTGTCCAGCGGCTGTCTGGTCCGTCGTCGAAGGTGATAACGAGTTGTTTATCCTTACATTTACCAAGTCGTTGGATGGTATATGTTGACGGAAGGGCGTGATAATACTCCTCAGAGATAAGGCGGTTATCCTTATCTATTGTCACTGATATATTTCCAGGGTGCGGCTCCGTTGTTACTTCCAGCACCTCTCCAGATCCAACGAAATTAACATCATCGGTGCCGTTAAGCTGCATCAGCTTCTTAACAGACATCCTTGCCACATTCTCCCACGACATATCCTTACCGTAGAAGCGCCATATACGTTTGTCTTCAGTGCCCAAACGCCACAGACCATAGCCTGCGAGATGATATTCAGCACCAAAGCGCATGATATTAAAGGTAGTTGCAGCATCAGTAAAGAACACCTGATGAATCTTTCCATCATCAGTGTTTTGATACGAGAAGTTAACGTTGTAGGTGTCATCATCGAACTTTACCTTTGCTCCTGCATCCAGTGCGGTAGCCATTGTCTGGTCGAATGATACCGTCGAAGCCGTCTCCCCATTAGGCCAGTCATATCCGTAAGTTGCCATACCGAGTACTATCTTGTCGTTCGGGACGTTCTTAGCCGCCCAGTCGGTAGCTTTCTCCACCCAACGTTGCGAACTGACAGCTCCTGGCTGGCTCCCCATATTATGTTCATCGTACGCCATGAGGAAGAGATAGTCATTATACTTTGCCAGTTCCTGCATGTTATAATCCTCGTTGAAAGGTGCTACAGCCTGTGTTACATAGAGTCCATTTGCATGGAAAACACGTGCGAAGTCTTTGACTAACTCAACGAGGAGGTCGTTGTCTTGTATATCGAGTTCCTCTAAGTCAAGGTTGATACCTGCGAAACCATAATGTTTACATTTCTTGACCATCTCATTGATGAGTGCTGTACGCTTCTTTCCATCACGCATGATACGTCCGATACCTTCTGGATGGAAGTTGGAGTTGTAGTTATTCGTGAGCATTGGAAGGATAGGAATACCAGCCTTACGCATCAAGCGCAGCGCCTGCTTGTCAAGCCTATATTCCACTTTGTCGGTCTTAGGATTGATAAAGAACCACTCTGGCAACACCATGTTCAGGTGTTGTATATTGTTCTTCAGAGAGATGTAAGCATGCTTATCCCAGTTTACATACCATGCCGAGCGCACACCAATCCGTGGGTCGTCCCACTCCCGAAAGTATTTCTGCGTCAGACTGTCCGCCTTCCCCACAAATCGTTGCTTCTTGATGGTAGCTTTCGCATAGTTATTATGCATCTTCTTCTCCTTGAAGAAGTCACGAAACGACTTATAGAGTGTTGCCGTCTTGTTGTCCTTGGTATAAGGAGATGAGGCTGACACCGCATTTCGATAGTCGTGATGGAAAGGCATCTGCGGGCTACCCTCCAAGGCAAACATTGCTAAGAAAACGATTCCAAAGAGTGAGAGAATCGTAAGGACTACACGTAGGGTCCACTTAAAATAACTCCAACGCTGACGGGAGTCTGTCTGAAATACTTGCTTGCTCATTGTCTTGTCTGTTATCTGAAAGCAATAAAGTCATATTGGCTCTTATAATTTGCTGAACTTAGGGGGAGTCTCCTTATTTAGTCTTACTCCAATAAGCACTCAACTTCTCCAATGTCCTAAACACAAGACAAAGTTACAATAAAAATGAATTACCACATCAATTATCAGTTACAAAACGTGTATATATTCGTTAAAATAAGCAGAGAGGGTATAAATAAATCGGCAAAGAACTACGGAAACCATCTCATAGGTTGTGATTAGCTTTAAAATTGGTATCTTTGCATTATCAAATACAACGAAACTCACAAGTGAATACAGCCACCTCAAGTTGTGATTAGCTTTAAAATTAGTATCTTTGCATTATCAAATACAACAAGTTAAGGCTTGAAGAATTTTCAAAGGGTGTTGTGATTAGCTTTAAAATTAGTATCTTTGCATTATCAAATACAACTGTAGATAAGAAGATACGTCCCGAATTGTAGTTGTGATTAGCTTTAAAATTAGTATCTTTGCATTATCAAATACAACGGCAATCCAAATTTTATCACATCTTTGAATGTTGTGATTAGCTTTAAAATTAGTATCTTTGCATTATCAAATACAACGAAGAAGCGGTGCATAATGGGAGACGAGCCGTTGTGATTAGCTTTAAAATTAGTATCTTTGCATTATCAAATACAACCTATCAACAGCGGGCAAGTTATAAAATGATGTTGTGATTAGCTTTAAAATTAGTATCTTTGCATTATCAAATACAACGGACGAAGAAAATTATCTTGACTTGCTCTAGTTGTGATTAGCTTTAAAATTAGTATCTTTGCATTATCAAATACAACGTTGTCTTTCCTATGATGAACATACGACTTGTTGTGATTAGCTTTAAAATTAGTATCTTTGCATTATCAAATACAACACTTTGCAGCACCTTTATTAATGATAGTAGTTGTGATTAGCTTTAAAATTAGTATCTTTGCATTATCAAATACAACTCATAACCTAGTGCATCAATTTCAGGCGTAGTTGTGATTAGCTTTAAAATTAGTATCTTTGCATTATCAAATACAACATCAGCAGATGCCGTTGATATTTCAAGTAGTTGTGATTAGCTTTAAAATTAGTATCTTTGCATTATCAAATACAACTACGCTTGTACTTATACTTGGAGTAGGTCGTTGTGATTAGCTTTAAAATTAGTATCTTTGCATTATCAAATACAACACGCGCGCCAAGTGGTTGACCTTTGAACGTGTTGTGATTAGCTTTAAAATTAGTATCTTTGCATTATCAAATACAACGCGCAAAGATTTGTATCAGTTGTTAGGCTGTTGTGATTAGCTTTAAAATTAGTATCTTTGCATTATCAAATACAACTGTATAGGTCGAAAACCTTTTCCCATTGTGTTGTGATTAGCTTTAAAATTAGTATCTTTGCATTATCAAATACAACCTATTAAAATATCCTAATTGCGGGAATTGTGTTGTGATTAGCTTTAAAATTAGTATCTTTGCATTATCAAATACAACTTAGAGTTGACCACATCAAGGGAGTAGCCGTTGTGATTAGCTTTAAAATTAGTATCTTTGCATTATCAAATACAACAGTGTACACGGATATACTCACTTACACGCTGTTGTGATTAGCTTTAAAATTAGTATCTTTGCATTATCAAATACAACTAAGTACGTTTGTAAAGATTTATCTTTTTAGTTGTGATTAGCTTTAAAATTAGTATCTTTGCATTATCAAATACAACGACTTCCATTCGTCTTCCTTTAGGTTTATCGTTGTGATTAGCTTTAAAATTAGTATCTTTGCATTATCAAATACAACTTACGAAATTTCCAATATAGTTTGACTGGCGTTGTGATTAGCTTTAAAATTAGTATCTTTGCATTATCAAATACAACTCAATCTATTAATACAAGAAAATAAACGATGTTGTGATTAGCTTTAAAATTAGTATCTTTGCATTATCAAATACAACAATTAATAGGATACGCGCACGCGCAAGGAGTTGTGATTAGCTTTAAAATTAGTATCTTTGCATTATCAAATACAACCTTCAGGCTGCTCATAAAAATCAGAATTGGTTGTGATTAGCTTTAAAATTAGTATCTTTGCATTATCAAATACAACTTGATGTAACGCCATGCGTCACCAGCTTGAGTTGTGATTAGCTTTAAAATTAGTATCTTTGCATTATCAAATACAACCTTCGCTTGCAAACTGCTGGTACACTTATGTTGTGATTAGCTTTAAAATTAGTATCTTTGCATTATCAAATACAACTTTCCTTGCGGTCTCGCTCGTAGTCGGTGTGTTGTGATTAGCTTTAAAATTAGTATCTTTGCATTATCAAATACAACTTGTTGCCAGTAGCAAAATTGTGACCGGAGGTTGTGATTAGCTTTAAAATTAGTATCTTTGCATTATCAAATACAACATTAAGAAAAGTTTTCACGTGTTCACGATGTTGTGATTAGCTTTAAAATTAGTATCTTTGCATTATCAAATACAACACAAGTAGAATAAAACATTGATTATAAGCAATATACTCTCTACTTACGGAAAAGGAAAATGCAAGAAAGATTAAAGTTTCACTTTCAAAAGTGGAACTTTAATCTTTTTAGAAAAGCTCTAGCTGTACTCCTGGAACATTGGGCTTATGTGGTTTTTTACCATAAAAGAGCTTAATCCCTTCGAACTGCTTATCAGTTACACCCATAATCCCCACCTTTCCATACTCTGGAATAATGGTTGAGACTCTTTTAATGTGAACCTCCATGTTTTCCTTACTACCACAATGGCGTATGTAAATAGAGAATTGAAACATTGTAAATCCGTCTTTTAATAAGTTCTGTCGAAAGAGAGAGGCAGCCTTTCGCTCTTTCTTTGTATCTGTAGGTAAATCAAAAAATACCATTAACCACATACTCCTATATTGACTAAATCTATAAGTTTCCACCAATTGACTTTATAATTCAGGATAAACCATTCTTCTTTGTTCCCCACTAAAACACTTATAAAGAGAGGCTGTCGTCTGTTGTGTAGCTATCATTAACGGACTCTTTTTCCCTCCAATAGTAGTATCAAGAACGGGAATAGATAGAAGCCGAATCTTTATGTCTTTTGTCAATTCACTATAATCATTAGTCAAGCACATTATATCCAACACCAACCCATCAACATAAGGACGATAAGGTTCCATTACGTCATCTGCCAAACAATAAGCATTATATCGATTGTGATGATGAATTCCCAATGTTGGGAGTAATCCACTTGCTACTAAAGACCGAGCCACAACAGCACGTAATATTGCATATCCATAATTTAATAAGTTGTTAGGTGGTTCCCCATCCCGACCTCTTACAAAATCTGAAATATCAGTGAAGATATTTTCCAATAGTAAGCAGCTGCTCGAGCCTCAAGGTTATCGGGATCACCACTTCTAACTTTATCTGCCCAGGCATACATACATCCAACATCAGCATTAGTATATGTACTTAGGAGTCTTGCCTGATTACTTATTTTCTGTTTTATTGTTTGTTGCCATAACTGTTTCTTTAGTGGTAACGATGCATCTACCTGCATACGGAAGTTCATTCTGTGTTGTGTTACCACATAAATGTAACAAAAGTCCAATGGGCATATTCTTACTATCACAAGTGATTACAGCAGAATTGTTCTCTATCAAGGCTTCTAATGCAGACGATGTAATCGTAATTCGTTTATTATCAAGCAGTACAACTCCAATATCTTCTATTGGAATTGTACGCTCACTTTGTTGCTTGAAACTATCAGATAGGTTATCACAACTTTCCACTTCTGGCAAACGAATTACCAATTGTGAATTCTTTAAACTCAAATAAGCAGGATTGCTGAAACATAATGTCTTCTTTATCATAAGCCATCTAATTAATCGTATTTACCTACTGCGACTATCTTACCAATAGAATTGATACGTACTTTGACAATATCTTCTAAACCTTTTAAAGACTGTATTCGCTTGAACGTAGAGTTCTTCAACCTTAAATCATCATTCAACATAGTCTCTAAGTGATGCCTAAACCAATAATCTCTACCTGAAGCCTTCGATAACTTCTGAACTCTATATAGATTCGGGCTGATAATACAATAATTAGCTTCATCCAATAAATCTACTTCAGAAGGAATAAAACCTGTAGCTTCATTTGGGAAGACAAAGTATTCATTTTGCTTCATTGTAAATACAAAGTGCCATCCTTTATCGCAATTATACCTCCTATCGATAACAGGAACTCCTTGTGATTTACGTTCGGCAGCTTCAAAGAATGATACTGGATTATCTTGCAAATTACCTTTGTCATCTATATAAAAGGCAATATGATGGTTATTACTTGTTTGAACATAATCACCGAATACTGGTTTCCCATCACTTCCAATAACTGGCTTACCAGCCTTATCCTTTAATGTATGTAACGGAATAGCACTTAAGACTCCCTCAATACTAACTCGTTTCAAAGTTATTCGTTTTGCTTCATCCATATAAATAGGATTCTCATCCAAGTTGCTGAAAGCTTTTTGGGCATCTCCATTAAACTCTGCCAACCGAGCTTTCAGTTTTTCCCTTATACCTTTATCGATCACTTTGTCGATTTTAAGGTCAGGTGTAATCCGTTTACGAATAGGATGATACATTCCCCACTCTATTGTTTTAACCAAGACCGGAACTAACTTCGTCTGCTCAATATCTAGGTAAATCGGATTTTTATCTATTGAATTTCTCCCTGTAAAAGCTTCTTTAGCATCACCATTATAAGCATTCAGACGTTTCAGTAATGCTGCACGAATAGCGGGGCTGCATACCCTTTTTATTGTAGCTTCGTCTAATGCTGCTCCAACTTTCACCATCCTTACTAATGGACGTTTCTTTGTCCCATAGTATGTAGCGTTATGTAATTCTCCACGTGGCGTAAGCTGTACCTTTTTTATGATTCCATGCTTTGTCTTAATTTTATTGACGTTCTGTGTCATCACTTTTTTCTTCGCCTTAATAGATACCAAGACCGATTTTAGATGCCTTTTAGCTTCTGCACGGAATTCATTGATAGGCAAAGGAGCATTAAAGCGAAACTTACCTTCTTCACGATGCAGTTCCTTTACCTCTATACCATAAATACTGCTACTCTTATCACTGCGTGCATTGAGGTTGTTCAAATACTGAATATAAGATGGCTTCGTAAAAGCTATTGTCAATGCATCCATCGCATGATGGCGATGATCATTGCGTTTCGTCCAGTCTTTTATACGCTTAACTTTCCGACCATCTCTGTCTTCTATCACATCAGCTAAACCTAACTTCTGATACTTCTCAAAGTTAAGTTCTTTCATAACATCCACCAACTGCCAATCTTCGCGCAATCGATTGGTCACTGATCCCGTTGTTGGAGTAACAATCTTAACCAACTCGCTTAATATTTCATACGCTTTTTTTGCAATATATTGAGTATTCCGGAGGTCACGATCAATAAAACCAGAAGGTATATCTGCTTCCGTTTTCAGCAAATTATTATACTTCTTATTACTAATAGCCCCATCTTCTAGAAGGCGAAGAAGTTTCGTCTTATAAGTCTTAACACCTTGTTCTCCATACCTTTCAAGTATAAAATCAAAGGCCGTCTTATTACTTTTAGCTATATTTACATCACGTGCTTCGATTGTCTTATTTGAAAGTGAATCATCAAACAAACGAGCTTTCGGAATAATATGCTCAATATCAAAATCTTTTGAGAAGAGTTTATCTTTTGAAATATACGTGTCAGAGTATAAAGTCTTAAAGCCATTCGATTTAAGTTCTTCATATAACTTATATTTTATGATGTCATTCCTACTGAGATACGAAAGTGCAAATTCCTTCTCTAGTATTTCACGAATACGTTTATTCTCTGCATTACCTTGATTAATACTTCGTGTCATATTCTCTCGCTCTGCAGCTCCAATCTTCAGATCACGAGCTAATTCTATCCTTATTTCATCGGGCTTCCCATATTCTTCAATAACTGCATTGATGACATTAACCATCTGATTGAGGATCTTCTCAACAACAGGGTTATGTAAACTATTCTTTGGCAATAGTTCTAACTTCTCTTTATACACCTTTTGATTTAATTCTTCCTTTGTAAGCGACCGACGCGAATGTTTATATCCAGCCTCCTCACATGCTTGACTATAATCTTTCCCAGCTTGTAAATGTGGCAAAATATTACGCATTGCTTTCACACTGAGGTTTCCGTAGCTATCTTCAAAAATGACATCGGCAAGCACAGCTGCATATTCTTTTGGAAAGCCAAATGATGTTTCCAACTTTCTTAATAATGCATCATTACCTGTTCGAGAGTTATCACCTTCATAGGAATACAACAAATGCCAAAGCTGACACATTGGTTGTCTTTCCAACTCATGCCCCTTCAACGATGAATCAAAGCATAGTATGTCTGTATTGAAGGCTAAGTTCTTGAATATCATCTTAACATAATGGCGAATATCAGAGGCTTTTAGTTTTTTGAAATTACACTCTTCATGCCCTGACATCACGATAATTCGGTTATAACAATCATAGAGAACAGCTTGTGTTCTATTGCCTTCTAACTCTTTATAATTCAAATCCCATTGCTTACTCTTCTTGCCCAATACCTTCAGAGCCTCAGTCTTACTGAGTTTCTCCTTAACGCTTAGTTCCTCATATAAAAGGTTTCTCTCTTCCTCATACAATGGACGCTTGCTATTAGTCTCATGGTCTAGAAGTAGAATGTTATTTAGATTTTGCCAAATTCTAAACTCTTGGAACATAGGGGAAGACTTGGGAGCAATCTTTGGTCCTATTGTTATCTCTTTTTCTTTTCCATCAACTGTCACTTTCACCTTACGCTGTTCAAGTTCGCAAACAGCAATGAGATTCTTCTTACTCTTCAATGGCCGTTGATAAAAGATGATAATATCTCTGATTTCTTGCTTTAGTTCTGACGTCAATTCCTTATGGTAAGTTGCTTGCGTTTCCCAAATCTTCTCAAATTCATCTAAGTAATCTTGACGATAGAAAGGTTGATTCTTAATACTGATATGTGGATTTTCTTGCAGAGAAGCCCATAGGTATTGACCAATTGTCTGCTTGCTGAAATAGAGTTCTTTACTTCTATCACTAATAGCACCAAGTAGCCCACTTGTATTAGCAATCTGTCCTTTCAAGTCACTGATAACAAAGGCTAAAACATCTTTATCAACCTGTTGCTTCATCGCTTCAACCCTCCATTTCAAAGGTTGCAGCCTCCTATCTAGACCTTTTGTATCAGCTGAGTAAATACCATATTTACCAAGGAATAGCTTGCTTGTATTGCTCTTTGCCTTACCTTCTAACTGCTGTTTAAACTCGTCAGTAAGTATCTCTGGATAATACTTCTGCTGCTCGTTCCATATCTTCTCGAACTCTTCTATAAGATCAGAACGATAATATTCTGGCGTAAACTTCCTACCTGTATTGAGCAACTGAAGGGAGTATTCGGCAGGAGTCAAATGCTCTTCATAGAGTTTCTTAGCTATGGTCATACCATCAAAAAGCTTTCCTTCTTCTTTATCGTTTGCTTTTCGATTACTTTTATAGCCCCGTTTCTTATTCAACATAAATAAAACTCGAGCAAACTCATGCAGTGACACTTCCTCTACCGCTGCTTTTGCACGTAGCTTATAAGTTTCAAAAGTAGAAGATTTACCATCTTCACACATCGGTTCAGAACCTATCCAACCTTGTTTCTGTAAACAATCACGAAGATTCTCTCTGCGTAGCTTATATCTTTGAAGGTTTATTCTTGCAGCATGCACCTGCTGTCTATCAGCATTTGTTGTGATAGCTTTCCCCTTTTCAAAGTTCCCTTTTTCATCTACAGTCAATGGGATTACTCTCACACCAAGTCTTACGATAGAAGATTGTTCGTCTTTGTTTTCACTTTCATTCACTAAGGCCCAACCAATACTTGTAGTTCCTAAGTCTAATCCTAGTATTTTCTTCATGTTGAATTGATTATATGATAATTTGTGTAAAGGTACAAAAAAACAACAACAAAGTCAAAATTTCATTAAGAAAATTTGCTTATTATTTTTTTAATACATACCTTTGTAACGAACTAATTTTAAAGTATTCACAATAAGGATTATTCCGTTGTGAGAACATTAGGTTGCCTCGTCCTTCCATACGGGGCATTTTTTATTGTTTAAATATAATCCATCTAGCCACTATCCTAATGTATCATTAGGAACAATCAGTGATACCTCCAAACCCTATTCAATCATTTCATCTTCCGTTAAACACAAACGATTGTTACGTTCTAGAGGTATAACTAAACACAGATCCACGCACCTGAATACATAAACTAATGAACCTTCTCACATCTTATCGATTCTTTTTATCAATATAAAAACACCTAACTTAATTTTTAATTTAGTTGCTTTCACTGTTAATAATTCAGCTATATTGCTTATTATCAAATACCTATATTACGTATAAGCTATGACGGGAATGACCGCTAAAATTAAACTCTTCGCACTTTCATAACCTTTTCCTTATTCGGAAATACTCGTGTCCTAGCCACATTATCACACTCTTCTGACACTATAAAGAGTAAGTAAAAACCACTAAAATACCCCCAACTACACAACACTTCACACTCGATACTTATCATAATGAGGAACTTTAAATTAGAGAAAAACGCCTTATAAAGAACCTAACAATAAGACTTCATTCCCTTCAAAGAGCCTGTGAAAGGCTTTAACAATGAGCTATGAATAAGAAATAAGGAATTAATAATCTCTTTCCTGATAGCTAATTTCATTAATTATTCATATCTTTGCAGATGATAAGAGATGCGTATTTGAGAGAAGCAAACGCTACTTTGTCAATGATTCTATCTATCTGAAGAATGAGAAATAATAGTTCTAACCAATTTTCAAGACCTATGAGAAAAATCATTACTACCCTACTCCTCGCACTCTCCATGAGTGCTGTTGCGCAGGATTTCAACCATTACTTTGAAGATGCAACGCTCCGTTTAGATTACATCTTCGCAGGGAATGCCAAAGAGCAGACCATCGCTGTGGACGAACTATCACGTATCCCACATTGGTATGGCAAGCACGAACGACTAGCAGAAGTGCCCGTTGAAGGCAATGGACAGGTCATTGTGCGTGACCATCGTACAAAGAAAGTAATCTATCGAAACTCCTTTTCGACTCTATTCCAGGAGTGGCTCACTTATGATGAGGCACAGGGTAATAGCAAGAAATCGTTTGAGAACGTCTTTCTAGTACCTTATCCCAAAGATACAGCAGATGTAACTATCGAACTAAGGAACAATCGGCGCGAGGTTACTAACCGCATGACGCATATCGTTGTACCACAGGATATTCTCATCCGACACATCGGGGAGCGTAATATCACACCTTACGAGACTTTGCAACAGGCTGCTGATCCATCGCACTGCATACACATTGCATATATTGCGGAGGGTTACACTGAGGCTGAAATGCCTACATTTATAAAGGATTGTCGCATTGCGATGGAGGCTCTCTTCGCTCACGAACCTTTCAAATCGCTGCGTTCTCGATTCAATATTGTGGCTGTCAAGGCTCCATCCGTTGATAGTGGCACATCCGAACCATCAAAGGGTATATGGAAGAACACGGCTCTTCACTCTCATTTCGACACTTTCTACAGCGACAGATACCTCACTACACTCCATCTCAAAGACCTCCATGACTGGCTAGCTGGTACGCCTTACGAACATATCATCGTACTAGTAAACACAGAGAAATATGGTGGTGGCGGTATTCTGAACTCTTACAACCTCTCAATGGCACACCATCCTCAATTCAAACCAGTGGTTGTCCACGAGTTTGGACACTCTTTCGCAGGACTTGGTGATGAGTATGCTTATGCCAAAGAAGAGATTAATATGTATCCAAAGGACGTCGAGCCATGGGAACCGAACCTAACAACTCTGGTCGACTTCCACAATAAGTGGGAAGGAATGATCGATAAGAAGACACCATTACCGACGCCTGAACCAACCGACTTAGATAAGCCGAACGCACGCAGGGACAAGTGGAAAGTGGGTGCATACGAGCCTGCTGGCTATGCGCAACATGGTGTTTACCGCGCTTACCCAGACTGCCGTATGCGCACAAATGCCCATCCTGAGTTCTGTCCAGCATGCACCCAGGCTATCACTCAACTGATTAAGTTCTATACAGGAGAGTGAAGATTCAAGTCTTCCTGAAGTCTTTTAGTATTCTATCCTGCCCCATCCACGGGGCAGGAATACGTATTGTTGTCTAAAGACGATAGTTTTATTGGAATCAACGAGGGCGTCTCTTCGATGGCAAGAGAGCCTCTCTTCCTATTAACGAAACGCCCTTCTCTATTTGAGAAGGGCGTTTCCTTTAATTCAAGGGATAATACTTTAATATTCAAAACATAGTTTCCTCTATAAGAAAACACAACTAACTATACTGAAAACAATTATCTAATAAAAACTTGTTAAATAATTACTTCAAATAGAAATGAACCTTTCTACTCCCCTTCCCTCTCGGCAAGGGAAATAGATACGGAGCGTCCGCTCTATCTAAAATCTATGTTCTGCGGTCTCAAATGTACTGCAAGGTAGTCCCTTTTCATTCACAAGGTTCGCACGAGTAAACGGCTGCCAACCATAGCGAACACTAACAGGATGGGCTATTACTGACCCACACGACACACGCACCTGATAACCATTCTCTATCGTTGCTTGGGCTTCATGATAAATACCATCGGCACCCGCAAGCTCAAAGCCTATCAATCGGTTACCCGTGAAATGAAGTTCATTTGTATTTGAGAAAGTCAACAATAAGCCTCCATCAACGGATTCAACTCGCTCTATAACAGGTCCCTCTGACACAATATCATGTCCATAACTATGGTGCAAAACTTGCAAGGCGAGCCGTTCACCTACGGGTTTTTTATTGGTGTAATGCACATCAAGTGAATCTCCCAAATCGCTTGTCACCGTCATCCAAGTATGCTCCAACCCTAACGCCATACGCCGTTGTGAATCACGGAAACGCGGCCAGGAACGACGGTTCAGACTAGATAGTTGTACGAAATAAAAGGGCATCTTCTTCTGTTGAAAGAAGTTTCGCCAACTTTTCTCCAACAATGGGAAGAGGCGTTCATGCAGCTCGATGTTATGCGCATTGGACTCTCCTTGATACCACACAATACCTTTCAACGTATAACCCAACAAAGGTGTCATAGCTGTCTCGAACATATAAGCAGGCGCATAAGGGTGCTGTTGCAATGGATTCTTGCTATTGGTAATATTCTGCAAAGCACGTTCTCTTGCCCACTTCATACCGAAATCGCCATGATACCAGTCCCGCAAGATTGCAGGAAAGTCCTTTTCAAGGGTCGAACGATCTATCCATGACTCTGTGGTAGTGCCTCCTACGGCATTACAAATCACTCCTATAGGTACTTGCAGACTATCTGCTAAACTCTTAGCGAAGTGATATGCTACTGCAGAGAAGCCCGATAACGATTCAGCCGAGCAGTTACGCCATGGACCAACACGCATGAGTTGATGGCGATTAACCGAGTCGCATACCGCTTCCGACCAGCTCACAGCATTCGTAGGATAGCGTGTTGACATATTAAAGAGATGTATTAAGGGTTGTGAACCAGCCTCCGCAAGGTCTTGCTTACCACTTTGTACGGCGGAGATAGGCAACTCCATATTCGATTGTCCCGAACACAACCACACCTCTCCAACGTATATATCTTTCAACGTCAGCCGCTCTTTACCTGCTGCAACTATTGCTTTGTAAGGTCCTCCAGCCTTTCGAGCAGGGAAATTAACGCTCCATGTACCATCGTCTGCAGCTGTTGTGGATTGATTCTGACCATCGAAACTTACCTTAACAACCGTCTTTGCATTGGCAGAACCACGAAAGATAATCGGTTCGTTACGCTGCATTACCATCCCATCGGTATATAGTGGCGCAAGAGATAACCCTCCATAATTGCCTGTCATAGCCTTATATACAGTCTCAGCGATAATCTTTGCACCTTCAGCATTGGGGTGTAGCGCATCCGCAAAGAGGTCTGGACGATTGTGAAGAGGCGTATAGAGGTCTATTAATGGGAGGTTCTCAGCCGTTGCCACTTGCTTGATATGCTGTTGAATGAGGCTATGCCAGTCCCTAGTTCCGCTCTCGAAGCGAGGGTGACGTTCGAAGATTGGCGACATCAAGCACACCCATATCTGTGCTTTAGGGTTCACTTTGCGGAAGGAGTTGACGAGTTCTATATAGTTAGAATTGAACTCTTCGGCATATTCAGGCCAATTACGAGGGTCCGTGTCATTGAGTCCTAAATGGATAATAACCCTATCGGCTTTGAAAGCTAACGCTTCTTTGTATTCCTTCTGGTCGATATATGGACGGTGACCATGGCTTAGAAGTGTACTTCCAGAGTGCCCGAAATTACGCACATCATACTTATCTCCTAACATTCTCTGCAACTGCACAGGGTAACAATCAGCGTCCCTATTGGTCAAACCATACCCCCATGTAACACTATTACCCACACACGCCACCTTGATGCGTCCGTCAGCAAATGCCATCAGAACCATCAGGAACATCATTAATAATAAAGTAAGTCGTTTCATAATAGATTTATCTAAGCAGTCGAGACACCATCTCCACCACCTTATTATATCGTATAAATACATCGGCGAAATTACTTATTTTCTTACTAACTAGCAAGAGAATGCACCGCAAAATGGCTTTATATAGCCTAATTGAAGGCTTTGCTTACTAATTAACTCGTATTTCGTCAACATAAAACTAATGATTATCTTGGATGAAAGAAATAAGTCCTCTATCAAAAGCAACGCCCCGACTCTATTGAGTCAAGGCGTCTTCACAATTCGTTAATAATGCGTGATAAGTACAAAGTAGCCACTTAGTATTGGTTCCTAATAGGATCATTGTATTGTACTTGAAGCTCTTTTAGCTCCTTCTTCAATCGTTCTGTGAGTTTCTCCGTACCCTTTTGTCCATAGATGTTATGCAGTTGTGAAGGGTCCTTCTTGAGGTCATAAAGCTCCCAAGAGTCTATATCGTTATAGAAATGAATCAGTGTGTAACGCTTCGTCCGAATACCATAATGACGGCAGACAGAGTGCTCTGCAGGGTATTCATAGTAATGGTAATACAGCGATTTACGCCAGTTAGCAGGCTTCTTACCTTGTAACAAAGGTAAGAGCGAACGCCCTTGAATATCCGAAGGAACCTTTACACCAGCTGCTTCCAAGAATGTTGGTGCATAGTCAATGTTCTGTACCATCTCATCAACAACGCCTTGTTTCCCACCCGGACAATAGATTAGCAGTGGTGTACGGAACGACTCTTCATACATGAATCTCTTATCAAACCAACCATGTTCACCCATGTAGAAGCCTTGGTCGGAGGTGTAGACTATCATCGTATTATCTAATAGATTCTTCTCACGGAGATACTCAATTACACGTCCAACATTGCGATCTACCGACCGAATCACACGCATATAATCATGCATATAACGCTGGTACTTCCATTCAGCTAACGCCTTCCCCGATAGCTTATCAGCCTTAAACTTCTGTATAATGGGGTCGTAATGGCGATCCCATTGAGCCTTTTGAGAA
This sequence comes from Prevotella sp. oral taxon 306 str. F0472, assembly GCF_000257925.1. Classification (NCBI taxonomy): domain Bacteria; kingdom Pseudomonadati; phylum Bacteroidota; class Bacteroidia; order Bacteroidales; family Prevotellaceae; genus Prevotella; species Prevotella sp. oral taxon 306. The sequence goes on along the minus strand of NZ_AJIN01000040.1, from coordinate 11,284 downwards.
GGCGTCATACGCTCATAGTTACGACGTCCCCACGCTTCCAACTCCTTGTCTGAATGTATCTCCTGCTCGTGATCCGCCATCTTATTATCATAGACAATGTCCATATCTTTGATAATACTCATCTTCTGTTTCTGCGCTGCCAGACGCCCTTCATAGTTATCATAGAACGTCTCGGGCAATGGATACTGCACATCATTAAAGAGGTCTAAGTCGCATGTATCAGGGTTCCAAACACGATGAGGAGCCTTGTTGTGCATTAGTAAGCAGAAAGGCTTGGAAGGGTCTCTTTTATTCTCCATCCAGTCTATTGCGAGGTCAGCAATGATGTTCGTCACATATCCCTGACGCTTTAGTGGCTTGCCATTACATAAGAAGTCGGGGTTGTAGTAGTCGCCTTGTCCAATGAGAATGTCCCAATAGTTGAAGCCAGTAGGCAGTGATGTGAGGTGCCACTTACCGATCATTGCGGTCTGATACCCTGCACTCTGTAAGAGCTTAGGAAAGGTTTGCTGTCCTCCATCAAACGTCTTGGTGTTATCTGTGAAACCATTTGCATGACTGTGCTTACCCGTTAACATACATGCTCGGGAGGGTCCGCTAAGGGAGTTAGCAACGAAACTCTCTTGGAATTTCACACCATGATTGGCAATCCAATCGATGTTTGGTGTATCAATGAAACGCTTGTCGTAGGCACTAATCGTTTGATAGGAATGGTCGTCACTCATGATATAAACGATGTTCATAGGCTTCTTCTGTGCCTGAGCAGGTAGGATGGCGCCCAATGCGAGGGTGCCTGTCACGCAGCATAGGATTTTAGTTTGCATAGGTAATAACTGACTTTTAGGTTTTAAAGGAGGGCTATTAGGATCATAATCAATGCGTCTAATCTCCTGTAATCACCCCCATTTAGGTTTGTCAACACAAATGTAATACTTTTTGAGAAGTCCTCCAAAGAAATGAGAAGATTTGTTGTTAAATAGGAAAGGGAGCCTCATCAAAACTCAACTACAGCCTCTGCCTCGTCCCATCTACAGCCTCTCCCCCGCCCCCTCTCCGAATGGAGAGGGGAGTGAAGACTACTATTTGCAAATAAAGGGGGCGTTTCTTTGATGCAAAGAAAGGCTCTTTTCAATACGAAGGAACGCCCTTCTCGATAGGAGAAGGGCGTTCCCTTGTTTCTAGTTCTGCTATTCCAGCTAACGAGGTACTACCTCGCTACACTGAAACTATATGACACGAGCATTCCAGCAAAGCCTTACTTCAAACCGAACTAATCATAATTTTGAATTGTGAACTTTGCATTTTAAATTAAAAGTGAGGCTCTTTCTTACACAAAAAAACTCCGCCCCTACATTCGCATGCAAGGGCGGAGTCAGGGTGAAAACACCCTTTTCTATATCATGATAGAATTTAAAGTTGCATTTATCTACGTGTTAACTTCGGATTAACATACACCTCTCCGATTCCACGGAAAGCACCCATAACGGGCTTCGTGTCGGTAAATCGGTTCCAACCATAGGATGAGAAGGTTTGTGCGGAAGCTAACTTCTGTGCCTCACGGAACACTAGATTACCATTGTTATCGAACGTGAGAAGGATGCTCTCCTTCGTTCCGTTGATGGCAGTCTCATGCTCCTTACTGAAGTCATCAGCTACGATTACACTGATAAGATACTCATATACGCCTGGAACAACTTCTTTCTTGCCAACAATCTTACCATTCATCATCTCAAAGCCTTTGCCTGGTGTGAAGCTAACCTCCCACTTGTATTGATTGTCAACGATGAAGTTTGCCTTGTTCGTACCCGCTGCCTCAATGCGAACAGACGATGTCTTCTCTGCTAAGTCACGACTTGGAAGGCGCATTTTAGCCGTTTGCACATAATCGCCAACCACATCGTTGAGCGAAGCCTGTACCACTTTCAATGAGTCAACAAGCCCTATTGCCTTGGCAGTAACCCACCCTACACGTGGACGCCCCGTCGTATTAGCTTCGACCTTGACGTTTATTTTCCCATTCGTATTGCCTACCTTAATCCAATCAGCCGTCCCACTATACTCAACGGGGACGTTAGAAGTGGCAATCAAAGAGCGTTCAACAGCCTCATCTCCTGCATAGATATCCTCGCCAGTAGGCAACCCGAAGGTCACACCCTCCTGTTGGATATTCAGTGTGATAGAGTCTCCTTGCTCATTCTTAACCACCAATAGCGTGTTACGCGATTGTGCACTCGTATTCGGTTGAGCTGTCAGTGATAGCTTCTCTGCCGTTTTCGTCACTGTAAGCCAAGCATCAAGTGCATAGGCACGAGCGGGTTCTTTACTCATTACAACCTCATGTGTCTCACCGAGAACACCAAAGTCTGTCTCTGCTTTCACCACCTTCAGCCCCGTTGCATACACTGGTAAATCATTGTCACTACTGCATGCTGCACCCAAGAAGACCGATGCGGCAGCTATGAAGATATAGATATATTTGTTCATAATCAGTATCAATTAATTTTCGTCATGTACTCTATTCCTGGCAGAGTAAACGCATAAGTGTAACTGCCATCAGGCTTCATAATAGGCGACAAGTCCTCTCCGTAGGCAACACCAAAGAATGAGTCGACTTTATGCCCAGTGATTTGTCCACTATCATCAGCCGTTGCGCGCTCCATATCTTCATCCCACGTGAAGAGTAAACTACCCTTACCTTCACCAAAGAGTTTACCTTCCTCCTTTGAACCAGGTACTAGAACGATACCTGCGGGATAGGTATATGTAGGGTCAGTAACAGGCTGTCCAGGCAATTCGAGTTTGCCAGTTGCAGGGTCATAAGTCATGAGTATCTCATATTCAACATTACCTATCTGTAACTTACCTTTTAGCGTGTTTGCCACCGTTCCCATGCTTAGTGTGAGTGTTATCTTACGTCTTATGCTTGTCTTCAGACGCCAAGTACCAATCCAGAAGTCTATGTCCTTATGATTCTTCGGCAGGTATTGCACAATGCGCAAATCGCCCTCTGTGAGCGTACGCGACTCTTCGTTCCATGTGAAGTTTTGATATTTCTTACCATTGAAGAACAATGGTTCGCGTAGCGAAATACCTGTTGGTGTGGTGCAATAAGGCATATCCAATGTCTTATCACCTATAGTCATTGTAAAGCGACGAGTCGATCCATCGATGTTGCACTGACCGAGTGAGTCGGTGCCAAGGAAGCAGTTGTAGGTATTGACATTCATACCATCTTTAACGGTGATAATGCCCATCATCATCTCTTCCCAACTAGCGTCTTTAGGCAAGCGAGTGAGTACCATCTCGTTTTTCCACTTCCTTCCACGCAAGTAAATACTATCGTTTGTAGCACGAAGAATGCTAAATTCATAGTCACCTTGCACTCCATCGGGGTTGCCCAACCATGGTTCTGCAAGGGGATGAATCACCTTATTATACTCATTGAAGGATAACATCGGACCTTGATCCTTGACTACCTCGTATCCAGAAGTAGCCTGTTCCTCGGGATCTTGCACGTCGCCCATAGCCGTTACATGCCCATTCTTGAACTTCAACAAGAGCGTGTAACCACCATAACTATAGTCCTTTCCAGCATAATAATGTAACATCCAACCACCTTCGGAGGACTCCAATAGCTGGGTGTAATCCGATACACTCTTGTCGATACGCTCGGCTGCTGGCTGGTCGAAGAGTGTCTTATCATCATGTAAACACGACTGCATAGACAGTCCCAACACGATGGTTAAGAATAGAAAACATAGTTTTTTCATTTTCTTCTTTCGTTTTATTTCTACGGTCTAAACTCTTTCCTGATAACAAGCTCATGGCTATTTTCAACTTTCAATAGCCTGCCCAAGAGGCGAAGAGCCTAACGGAAATGAGTTAGAACACAATTATTTGTTTTTTGTGATGAGGATTTCTGTATAAGAGAGAGCACGTTCCTCTATTTGAAGAGGGCGTTCCCTTGAAGTGAAGAGGGCGTCTCCTTGAGGTGAAGGGAGGCTCTCTTCCATGCGAGGGGAGGCTTTCTTTGGAATTAAAGAGGTTAAGGGAGTCAAGGAAGTGAGAGACAATAGCAAGATTGCTAAGGCTTTACGCTTTTACTTCTTACTCTTTTTACATTCCCAAGATTCCTCTTTTATCGCTCTTATTCCAGGCTTTCCAAGTTGAGCGTAGCTATCTTTGAACCACGACGAAGGATAGCGTTACGGAGCAAATCAATGTCTGCATCCCATGAATTACGCATATATTCACGCACCATCTTCAGCTTTCTATTGATGATACTCGTACCCTTTGGACCTGCAATCTGCAAGATTTTATTCCATTCCTGAGGTGTACTTGTAACGTAGATAGAGTACAGCTCGGCAATATCCTCTGCTGGATTCTCCATTGAATAAGGTGAGACGAAACCCTGTGAGTAGGCTTGTTTCTCAGGTACTGACGTCCAGTTACCACTGACATAATCGGCACGTGAGATGTCATCAAACGACTCGTCGTAAGGTTTCTTTTGGTTCAGAATATGCATAAACTCGTGGTGCATGGTGTGGAAATAGAACCCCGTCATACTGCCGTAGTCCTTTAATAGGTCGTCAGTAAGGGCGTTCACCTTACTTAATGTCACCTTGTAACCACCTTCCGCACTACCTACTACCTCCGTGCGATAGCGTGTGTAGCCAGGAATACCTACTGCAACAATAATGCGCGGAACGTTCTCTTTGACGAAATCCAAGCCCACTGTCTCGGCGTAAGCATCGAACCACATATACTTAGTGATGATAGCTAGCTTGGCAGTCTTTGCTGAATCGGCAGGTACGAAGTTGTAGGCTTTATCGGTTTCTTCCGTCTTCAAGCGGTATTGGAACTCGATGTTATAAGGCATAGTATAGTTCTTATACAGCCATTGATCGAACGTGTTTCGTTTCACCGCAGTGGTTGGAAAGATGGAATCACCGCCCAATTTGTCATCGTTACAAGCCGTGAGAACCATGGTTCCGCAGGCTATTACGATAGCAGCCAATAGAATATTTCTTTTCATAAATAAGTCTCCTTTTATTTATTACGTGGGTTAGGAGTAATGCCAGCAGTTATCACGTCTTGCGGTAACTGGATGGCTAAACGTGGGTCGCCAGCCTTCATCGTATCGGTGACAGCTGTGACATTCGATTGCACATCCACCTTACGTCTGTACATCGTAATGCCATATCGCTTCACATCTTGTAGGCGGAAACCTTCGTGAATGGTCACCAATCGACGCAGTTGCAATATACATTGTAAGAGGGGTTCTTGCGTTGTCTGCTCAATAGTGAACAATGGGTGTAGCTCCTTCTTAGGCGTTGGCTGTGAAGGAGTATAGTAAGCCAACGAATTGTAGAAGTCCTTTATCTGGTCAAGAGTGAGGCTCACTCTATGCTTTGAGAAGACTGCCAATTCGCTATTGATATCGGCTACTGCCTTGTCATATTGCCCTAAGAGAGCATAAGCCTCAGCACGTTCAAGGAGGGTGATATCGGTTGCGAAGACAGCAAACTCACCATAGGGAATACCTATTTCAGCCTGTGTATCGATGACCTTAGCCATGTATGGAATCTTACGCAAGGCGTATTTCGATATACCATTATTATAGGTAACGGTGTAGTTAAGGTCTGTTCCGCTGTTACCCCATGGTCCTGCAGCCTGCAAAGTCTCGTTCTTACTAATCAACTCTCCGTGTGCGTACTTGCTACCAGCAAGTATTGGAATACTGATAACACCCCACTGTGAAGGTGCAGGAAGCAGCATGATGTTGGCATTCTTACTAGCTTTTATGAAGTCATAAGGCTGCACGTTGCCACTAGGACCTAGTCTGTTCCACTCTGCCCAGTTGCGTAGTATGTCCTCAGGATGGTCTCCTAACACCTTATTCGCATACTCCACCGCCTTGTCGTATTGCTGTGCATAGAGATAGAAACGGGTTGCGAAAGCATAAGCAGCCTGCTTAGTAAAATGGAATTTAGGCTTATCATACTTTGTTCCAACGAGTTTCATGCCTTCCACTAAGTCGTTTTCTATATTCTTGTAAAGCTCTGCCAAGGTGCCACGCTCCATGAGTCTGCCCACGACACGTTCGGGTTGCTTAGGATAAGGCAAGCCCAAGTTGTTCTGTGCAGTGGTCTTGTCATAAGCCTGACAAAATACTGTTGACAACTGGAACATAGCAAAGGCACGACATAACAAAGCCTCACCCTTCTGCGCATCATAAGCCTCTTTGTCCTTCGCCTTATCAATGTGATCGAGCGTTTCATTGCATGTTGAGATAGCGGCGTAATGCGCTTCCCACAACTGATGGGGCGTCTCGGGATTGCTTACCTCATCAATGTCTTTCCATTGATAAGCCTGCTCTTGAAAGCGATCGAAGGCACTCCAAGTGCTGTGCAACTGCTCATCTGTATTGTCAGAGTACATCTCCAAGAGATAAGCAGGGTGTCCTTGCGGATAAGCACTGACGAGTAGTTGGCTCGATTCAGAGGGTGTCTTCAAGTCCATACGACTATCGGGATACTTGTCCAAGAAGTCGTTGCACGATGTAAAGGCAAGTGCAGCGGACGCAAGCGACAGGCACATTATATATTTATTGACGTTCATCTTCATAAGTTTTAAAGTCCAACTTTTACTGTAAGGGTGAATTGCTTTGGCATTGGTGACGCCACACCACCCACATTATAGAACTCTGGATCCTGCCCATTGAGTCTCTTGTCAGCATAAAGCAAGAAGAGATTAGTGGCTTGGAGTTTGAGAGAAAGGTTCTGAATAACGCTATTCTTGAACCATTGTGCAGGTAGGTTATAACCGAGGGAAATCTCCTTCATGCGAATAAAGTCGCCCTTTGCAATGCGTACATCACTATAATTATAAGCGTTGTAACCCATGCGCACATTCGTATTTGCCATATACTGGCTCTTTGACAATATACCTGGAACATTCGTAACAGCCTCATCGCCAGGTTTCATCCAGCGATTCTTGAAGTCGTTAGTCATAGAGACTAAGTCGTTATAACGGGCACGGAACTTAGGATCGAGGCGTACAACATTACCGAAAGCATAGGTAACGAAGACGTTAAGAGTGAAGCCTTTATAGGTGAAGAGGTTGCCAAGTGAACCCGTGTGAGGCGGGTCTGTCGGTCCTTCATACTTGAGGAAGTCGGTCTGGGTACGCTCTTGGAAGTTGATATCATCGGTTGTCACCTCTCCTTTCTCATTGCGTACCATAGGCATACCCTCGTCGCTTATGCCCACAAAAGGTATTGAGAACAATGCACGAGCAGGATAGCCGCGCTTAGCGAAGCCGTTTCCACTCACTAAACTCATTACGTTTCCTTGGTTAAAGAGCTTAGTAATCTTGGTCTTAGCATACGAATAGATGAAGTTCGTTGACCATGTGAAATACTTGTTCCTAACGCCTACTAACGATAGACTTAACTCAACACCATTAGAATTCATAGAGGCTACATTGGCAGCACGGATTATCTGTCCGCCTAGTCCGGCAGTAATCATTGGACCAATCTCATCGAAGTTCTTACGTGTATAATAGTCCAGTGTGATACCCAGACGATTATTCCACAATGATGCATCAAAGCCCAAGTTCAACTCGTTCTTCTTCTCGTATGTGAGGTTCGCATTGGCTAACTCGGTGATTTCGAGCTGTGGTTCTTGGTCTTCAGCGAATAGTCTAAAAGGATTAGAAGCCGTTATGATGGCGGTTGAATTGCTGTAAGAAGCATCTGGGGGAGTACCCGTAAGACTATAAGAAGCACGCAAGGTGAGTTTATTCAAGGGTGATAACTTATTGAACCAACTCTCTTCATGCACGTTCCAAGCGCCCGAAACGTTCCATGTAGGCATCCATCTTGCCTTCGTATCACGTCCCATTTGGTTAGAACCTTCATAACGTAAAGTTCCGTTGAAGACGTATTTTCCCATATAACTATATGTGGCATTGCTATAGAAAGCAACGCTACGTGAATTGGTTGGGACTATGGAATAATAGGTGTTACCAGCCTCAACCGCACGCTTAAAGTAGTCATAGACATAGAAAGGAACCATACCCGCATTGTAGCGCAAACCTACTCCTTCAGAGGCATTACGCTGTCTTTCAATGCTCTTAATCTCCATTCCTCCGAACAAGTTCACTATGTGTTTATCAGCGAAAGTGTGGTTATAATTAGCCGTAGCACGCAAGTCGTAATCACTCATTCGGTTGTCTCCCTTATGGTAAAGACCACCGTATGGCAACACTGTCTGCGGTAGTTTATTCGGATTGGATGGGTCTTTGTACAGGTACTTGTTGCCATCTCGGATGATACCATTGCCCATTGCACGATAAGCCAGTGCCTGGTTGGAATCGTCCTTAATGTTATGTTCCTGCGTAGATGCCATGTATTTGAATGCACCTAACAATGACAACTCAAGGTCACGGATAGGTTTATACTTCAATTCTAACTGGAATCTCGCATCAAGCGCATGCAAGTCTATGTAGTTATTGTCCAACTCATGGAAGATATTAAATGGTGCGTAGTTTGCCACGTAATACTCATTTGGATCCAAAACACGTGATGTGTTGCTCGCATAAGAGTATGGATTGATGTCGAAGTCACGCTTCACTTCACCGCCCACAACGTCTACATCCTGTCCAAGAGTTCCTGGCGCACGCTGCTTGCGATAAGCTGCTCCACCGATAAGGTTCAATGAGAGCTTATCAGTAAGGTGCTGCGTGAGGTTGACGTTGAGCGTATAACGATTCACACTACTCTGCTTGTACCATCCTGGGTCAAGTAGTGCGCTAAACGAAGCATAGTAGTTTGAATGCTGTGTACCGCCACTGAAGCTCACAGAATGGGTCTGCATGATGTTCGAAGAGAATAATTCTTTGAACCAGTTGGTGTTTCGGAACTCTGCTCGTTGTAGGTAACGATTGCGTGCTTCGGGCGTATTCTCCAATGCAAACTGCCCCGTTGTACGATCGTAATGATTAATGAGTTCGTACATTTTACCATATACACCATACTCACTACCATTGAGCACTTCCGAGAGATTCAGCCATCCCTTATCCGCCAACTCACGATAGATACCCATCTGCTCCTTCGAGTCTAAGATGTCGAAGTTGCTATAAGAAGGAACCAAACGGGAGGTGAACTCGCCCGTATAACTAATGTGTGATTGTCCTTGCTTACCCTTCTTTGTGGTCACAACAATGACTCCTGCCATCGCACGCGCACCATAGATAGAGGTAGCGGAACCATCCTTTAAGATCTGGAAGCTCTCTATATCGTCGGCATTCAAACCAGCGATTGCCGAAGAGATAAGCGTCTCGGGGTTACCAGAAGCGAGGTCGTCAGCACCCACATTAGCCGCATCTTCCATGATAACACCATCCACAACCCATAGCGGTTTACTACTTCCATAGATGGACGTAGCGCCACGAATGCGTATCTTAGGTGATGTACCAAAGGTGCCGCTAACATTCTGTACAGATACACCAGCTGCCTGTCCCTCAAGCGAACGACTAATGTCTGCCACACCATTGAGGCGTGCTTTGTCGGCATCCAACTTATCTGTCGCACCCGTGAAGAGGCGTCGGTCGGTGCGAGTAAGACCAGTCACAACAACTTCATTGAGGGTTGTTGCATTCGATTTCAGTACTACGTGCATGTCAGTGGTAGCCTTCAGTGTTTGCGACACCATACCGATGTACGCCACTGTCACTTGTGGGTTTGCAACGTCAGTAGTCAATGAGAACTTACCATCGACATCGGTGACTGTTGCCATCTTAGCCCCCACAACAGTGACTGTTGCACCGATAACTGGTTCGTTATCATCGGCTGCCACCACCGTACCCGTAATCTTGGTTTGTGAAAAAGCCATGCTGATACAAAGGAAGAGCATGCCTATACACAGGAGTAGCTTTTTGTTCATAAGTGTTTAATTAATGTATGTCTTATATTGTTTCCAACGTTGGTAATAGGTCGTTTACCATGCTATTTCCATAAAACCTTGTAGATTAATTCTTCTCTGACAAAGGGTCTTATACAAGACGTTTTGTGGCTTTTAGGCATCAAATAACACTAATCTATAACCTTTAGATGTTGTATTTAATGCTACAAAGGTAGGTTAATTTTCTAATATACAAGGCTTTTTTAGCATTTATTTGTTCCTTACAAGCGTAAAAGCTATGGGCAGTGTACACGAAACGGGATAATAATTTCAGTAAGCTATTACCCATATTCGGCGCACATTTCTTTTGGTTATCTCCCTTAAAATAGTAACTTTGCAACGATTAAGCACATACATGTGTTATAAATATCAGTTAACTAAATCTTGAACAATAATGGATAAATACAGTTGCTATATGCCCCAGTGCCCACGGCGTGAGAGTTGCACGCTTTGGCATATCGCCCAACAGGAGATAGCCGAGGAATACGTATTTCTAAGCGTGACAAATCCTCTACTCATTGAGCAAGCTGGCGGCTATTCGCAATGCCCGAAGTATTATGAATGGAAGTTGAGACGCTTTGCTCGTGGTATGCGTTGGCATTACGGAACGCTCACAGGCAATGCTGAGGCGGAGATTCATGAGCGGTTGAAGGACACTTTTGGCTTTACGCAGATAGGGCGAATGCGCCGTGGCGATGTGGTTATATCGCCTGATGAACAGGCACAAATACGTGAGATATTTGAAGAGGTAGCCCCTGGTACAGAACCAGAATTTATAGCTTTCGAGGAACATTATATTAAGCCTCCACGCCGCAAGTAAGGGCTGCGGTGTAATGTTCCCACGCTGGAACACGGATGTTCCCGCACTAGAACTTTCATGTTCCAACGCCGGAACATGAATATTCCGCCGCTGGAACATTGGCGTACCACCGCTGGGAACATTTCAATTCTAATGGATGGTTGACTTTTCCTGATTTGACTAGACACTTTTTTGTTATATTAGCTGAATAAGTAGACAGCCTTTTTGTAAGTCTACTGGAAAGCTAGACACAAGTTGAGAATCCATGCTGGAAAGCTAGACACTTGGTCTTTATTGGATACGCAGAGCTTGTGGCTTGGCTTGTGTGGCAAAACTGGATGCTCCTCGATGGAGCATTCAGTTTTATGCTTATTGACATACACCTTCATTAGCGATTTGTTGTCTGGCTTGGCAAAGATAGTGGATTGTTTCCATTCCTGCTATCCTTTTGTGGATAAACTTTATTCTTCCACATTCTTTTCTGTGTGCCTTGCTCGAAGTGGACGACCTGTGGAACCTT